>DASRSG010000170.1:0-14679 GCA_035656595.1 Jatrophihabitantaceae bacterium
AGTGGCTTCGGCGGCGGGACATTCCCACGCAGGCCCAATGGCTGAGACCACGCGCGCGTCGTCGCGGCGGCAGGCGCGGCGCCGGCAGCGACGCCGCACCGTAGTCGCGGCGGTGCTCGTCGCGGCTGTACTGGGTGGCGCCGGGACGGCCTGGGCGATGACGCGCTCGTCCGGGCCGCGATATCGCCTAGCGACTGTGCAGCGCGCGGACGTCAACCAAAGTGTCGACGCCGACGGCACGATCACGACGATCCATCAAGCGGCGTTGAAGTTCGCGACATCCGGGACGGTGCGTGCGGTCGCGGTGCGAACCGGTGCGACAGTGACCGCAGGCGAGATCGTCGCTCGCCTCGACCCGACCAAACTCGCCGACGCGGTCGTCGCCGCTAAGCAGGCAGTGGCGACCGCACGGCAAAAGCGCGCGCAGGACGAAGCAGCTCAATCCGCAACGACCGCGACGGCCGCGATAACGACACCGCGCAGCTCATCGAGCAGCACCATTCAGCTCGTCGCCGACGTGACACGTGGCCCTACGGCCGGTGGCGACCCGCTCGTCGCCGCTGTCGTGCGTGCACAAAAGTCGGCGGTCGCGGCTCAGCGGGCGCTCGATGCAGCCATCGCGCAGGAGGACTCGGCGATCGACGCGGCCGCAAACGCATGCGCCGAGACCGATGACACCAGCGCGGTAACCGTGTCGAGTACGGCCGACACCTCGGGAACGGTGCGAGGGACGATCAGCGACGACGCGGTCACTGCGACGCTGCTCGATGCAGATGGCAGCACGGACACCACGACCACGTCGGCCAACCCGCAAGCGGTCGCCGCAGGCGGGTCGTACAGCTTCGCCGGGTTGGTCGCCGGCGGCGCGTACGAGGTGAAGATCGTGCGATCGGGCAAGGTTATCGACACCGCCGATTGCACCGCCGCCTTCGCCGCCGTGCAGAAGGCACGCGCTGCGGTCGATGCCGGCGACAAGGACGTCGAGTCGAGCGTGGCGGCGCTGAGCGCGGCAGTGCGCGCGCTGCAATCTGGATCGGGCACCGGCCCGTCCGGCACGCCGACCACGGCGCCGTCGAGCGGCACACCGACCGGGCGCCCGTCCGGATCGCAACCGTCCGGATCGCTGCCAAGCGGATCGCAACCATCAGGTGCGCGGTCGTCCGGCTTCCCGGTGGGTGGCTCGTCAACCGCGACGCCGGGCGGAGCGACCCGCTCGTTCGGCGGATCCAGCACGGGATCGTCGACCGGCTCGTCCACCGGGATGACAATCACGGCGGCGCAGATCGTGGCCGACCAGAAGTCGATCGATTCGGCCAAGGCCAACCTGCAGGTAGCAAGCCAGAATCGTGGCCTCGCCGTGCTCCGATCGCCGATCTCGGGAACGGTTGCCGACCTGTCGGTGCACAAGGGGGATTCGGTGAGCACGTCCGCTGCCGCGTTGAGCGTCGTGGGTGGCGGCCGGAAGTCGGTTTCGGTGAACATTGCCCTGGCCAAGATCGACCTCATCAAGCCTGGCGAGGACGCGCAGGTGACGGTCGACGGGCAGACCGGCCCACTCCAGGCGCGGGTGACGCAGGTCGGCCTGACGAACACGTCCTCGAGCACCGGTTCGTCCTCGGCGTACGCGGTGACCCTCGTGCTCGACGCGACCTCGACGCGGCTCTACGACGGGATGGGCGCCACGGTCGCGATCGCTGTCGGCACCGCGAAAGGCGTCGTATCGGCGCCGCTCTCAGCGGTGTCCACGGTCGGCACGATCCACACCGTCCGCGTCTACGCGAACGGCAAGGTGACCGTCACGCCGGTGACGCTCGGCGTGCAGGGAACCGCGCTGGTCGCGGTGAAATCCGGCCTGCACGTCGGCCAGCAGGTCGTGCTCGCCGAGGTGAGCGCCGCGATCCCGTCCAACGATGTCGGGCCGCGCGGCTTCGGCGGGGGCGGGTTGACGACCGGCCTGACCGGTGGTGGTGGCGGTGGTTTCGTCGGGCCGCCACCGGGACGCTGACCGCTCAGGCCGGTTCGAGGATCCGGCGCAGGTGTGGCCACGCGGCGGCGAACCCGGTGTGCAGCGGCAGCGCGACGACGTCGTCGAGTGACCACCAGGTGATCGCGACACTCTCGGCGTTGGCCGGCGACAGGTCGACCGGTGCCGCGGTACGCGCCAGCACGGTCGTGTACGACCAGCCGCCGTGATCATCGGTCCACTCGGCGAACGGCACGAGGTGGCGCGGATCGACCGTGGTTTCTTCAACGGCTTCGCGCAGCGCAGCGGAAACGGGGTCTTCGTGACTGTCCCGAGCCCCGCCGGGCAGCGCCCAGGTGTCGCCCTCGTGGGTCCATGCGGCGCGGTGCTGCAGCACGACACGGGGTCCGTCAGTGATCAGAATGCCGGCCGCGCCGAAACGGCCCCAATGGCGGTGACCGAGGCTGCAGATGACCCAGCCGTTGCCGTCGCCGCTCATCGTTGCAATCTACGTTCCTGGGTTGACGCCGGCCCGCCAGGTCGCCTCTCGGCGGAAGGCCGCTCGTGGCGGCAAATGTGGGACCGGGGGCCATGGAACGGGCCGACGTCGCTCCCCACGGTACCGAATCAGCCGCAACAGGGCGCGCACCCGTCGATCGGGGGCCCAAAAGCCCGGCGGCCGTTATCGTGGGCGTGTGGATCATCCGTCCCGTCCGCATCGCCCGGCGCCCTATGCCGACCTGACCGCGTTCATCGACGCGGCCGGCGGGCTGACCCCGAGTTCGCGCGCGGAGGTCGCCGCCGCGACCGCGGCGGTCGTGGTCCGGGCCGGGCGCGAGCCGGGGCTCGGCGGCGACGACCGCTTCGTCGCGCTGGCCGATCAGGTCGGCATCGACACGCTGGCGGCGCTGTGGCAGGACAGCGAACCGGTCAGCCTGCCGGGCGCACTCTTCGCGCTCTACCTGTTGCGACAGTGGTTCCAGACCAACGGCGAGGAGGTCCGCCGGCTGTGGCAGGCCGGCGCGCCGCTGGCGCCGGCAGATGCAGTGGTCGCCGGGGTCGCCGACTTGGGCGATGTGGATTCGGTGCGCACCGCCGCCGACGCGATCCTTTGCGGGGTGTACCGCGGTGACTTCGCGGTGGCCCTGGAACGGGCGGCTGCCATGTTCCGCGTCGTCGCTGCCGGGCGGCGCTTCCTCGCCGGCCCGGACGAGCGCGGCAAGACCGAACTCGATCTCGCCGAGCGCAACGAGCGGGTCGCGACCGATTTGGGTGCAGCGGCCGGCCGGTGGCGAGCGGGCACGCTGCGCTAACACTCTGAGCTGACACTCTGAGCTGACACTCTGAGCTGCGCAGAGCTGAGCGCCGCTAGCACATCCCCCGGACGAACCTGCGTAGTTTCTCCACACCGGGCCGCGCTTTCCACAGCGCGCGGTCCGGCCGAGCGCGGTGCCGCCGCGCTGGGCCAACGTGTGGGCCATGACGACCGACGCCGCCGCCGACACCGATCCCGCCGCCGTGCCCACCTTGCGGGTCCGCGGCCCGGCCGATCTTGTGCAAGCCGTCCCGTACCTGCTCGGCTTTCACCCGTCGAACAGCCTGGTGCTGCTGGGGCTTGATCACGGTCGCGTCGTCGTCACCGCGCGCATGGATCTCGCCGATCTTGCCGAGCCGATGCTGCTGCCGGGCACCGTGCGCGCGATGCACCGGGGCGGCGCGGACAAGTTCGTCGGCGTGATCTTCGATGACGCTGCGCCTGGTGAGCCTCGTCCGGGCAAGAGCCGGCCGCTGCCCTGGATCGGTGCCGCCGCCGAGGTGAGCGCGGCTGTCGAGGCGGTGGGGGCTGTCGTCGATGACGTCCTGCTGGTCAGCGGGTCGCGGTGGTGGTCCTTCACCTGCGACGAGCCATCCTGCTGCCCGGCCGAAGGGCAGGAGTTGCAACCGAACACGGAGGTGGCCGCGGTAGCCACCTACGCCGGGCTCGTGGCGTTGCCTGACCGGGCGGCAGTCGCGGCACTGCTCGATCCGGCACCGGCCGCGCAGCGGGCAGCATTGCTGCCACGCCTGGGCGAAGCAGAGCGCGACACGGTGACCACGATCGTGCGCGGCGACAGTGTCCGGGCTGACCGGTCGATCAAGCGGGCCTTGTTCGCCGCGGCTCGCAGCGCCGACTCGCCCGGGGCCCAGTTCGACCTGTCCGAAGAGCAGGTCGTGCGGTTCGGCGTGGCGCTCCAGCGCCTCGAGGTGCGCGACGCGGCATGGATGGCCATCGATGATCGCCGCATCGACGGCAGGCCCCTATGGCGCCTACTGGCCCGCCAGCTGCCTGAACCCTACGACGCGCCGGCGCTGTTCCTTTTCGGCTGGCGCACGTGGCGTGACGGCGACGGCGCGCTCGCCGGGATGGCTGCCGAGCGTGCCCTGGCCAGCGATCCTGGCTACAGCGCCGCCGATCTGGTGCTCGCGGCGCTGTCCCAGGCCATTGATCCACGCCACCTGCCCCGGCTGCGCAGGGCTCGTGGCTGATGCCGCACGGGCGGCCGTTACAGCGGACTGCAGCGGGCTACAGCGGCAGTGCGCGCGGCATGACGGGGGTGGGTAGGTCGGAGGCGCCGGTGAGCATCCCGTCGACTGCTGCGGCGCAGGCCCGGCCTTCCGCGATCGCCCACACCACGAGCGACGCGCCGCGCGTGGCGTCACCACATGAGTAGATCGCCTCCGCCGAGGTTCGCCAGTCGTCATCAACCACCGCGGTGCCGCGATCCGGGTCGACCTCGACCTCGAGTGCGGCGAGCAACTCCGGCACATCAGTGCCGACGAAGCCGGCCGCGAGCAGCACCAGATCGGCCGGCAATTCGGTGCGAGATCCTGGTACCGGGAAGAACTGGCGCCGCCCGTCGATCCGACGGATCTCGACCTCCTCGACGACGACTGCGCGCAGGGCCCCGGCGTCGTCGCCCTCGAAGGCGAGTACCTCGCGCGCCCACGCCTCGTGCACACCCTCGTCGTGTGCCGGCGAACTACCGCGCGTGCTGGGCGCCGACGGCCAGATCGGGTTGACCAGGCCGGCGCGAGCCTGCGGGCGCGGATTGTGGTCCAGCACGGTCACCGACCGAGCTCCTTGCCGGTTGGCCGTGCCCAGGCAGTCGGCAGCGGTGTCGCCACCGCCGATGATGATCACGTGCTTGCCGGTCGCGTCGATGTCGGCTGCCGCGAGGTCGCCCGCTTGCACGTGGTTGCCTTGCGGGAGGTATTCCATGGCCTGGTGCACGCCACGCAACTTGCGGCCGGGCATGGCGAGCTCGCGCGGTGCCAGCGCGCCGACGGCGAGCACGATCGCGTCGAACTGCGAGCGCAGCCGCTCGGCGTCGTGTGCTCCGATAGGGGAATTGACCTGGAACTCGGTGCCCTCGGCGCGCATCTGGGCCAATCGCCGGTCGATGATGTCTTTGGGCATCTTGAAGTCGGGTATCCCGTAGCGCAGCAGGCCACCGATCCGGTCGTCGCGCTCGAAGACCGTCACGGCGTGTCCTGCGCGGGTCAGCTGCTGGGCCGCGGCGAGACCGGCCGGACCCGACCCGATGACCGCGACGGTCTTGCCGGTGCGCTCCAACGGCGGCTGGGGCAGCACGATGCTCTGCTCGAAGGCGCGCTCGACGATCGAGATCTCGACCTGCTTGATCGTGACGGGGTCGGTGTTCAGGGCGAGCACGCAGGCGGCCTCGCACGGCGCCGGACAGATCCAGCCGGTGAACTCGGGGAAGTTGTTGGTTGCGTGCAGGCGCTCGCTGGCCCCGAGGTAGTCATCGCGGGCGACGAACTCGTTCCACTCGGGGATGAGGTTGCCCAGCGGGCAGCCGCTGTGACAGAACGCCACGCCGCAGTCCATGCAGCGGGCCGCCTGCTCGGCAACCACCTCGTCACGGGCACGCAGGTAGATGGGTTGCCAGTCACGCACGCGCTCGGCGGCAGGCCGCTTTGGCGTGTCGACACGGTTGAACTTCAAGAACCCCTGGGGGTCGTGTGCCACCGGGAACCTCTCTTGGCCGCTGCTGGGCAGACGCCTCTGGTCGATAAGTCGGGCTCGGCTTACGGGGCTGGCCCGTGCCGGTCTCGAGGCGTCGGTGGCTCGCAGACTGCTGGAAAGTTTACCGACCCGCGGCGCGAGCGCTCAGATGACCCGAACGAAGATGTGATCGCTCACGTGCCGATCGAGCAGCATCGGCACGCCACTGGCCCAAACCTCGACCCCGGCCGGCGTGGCAGTGACGGTGACCTGCTGCCCGGGCCGCAGCCCGGCGTCAGTGAGCTGGTGCATCGTCGCCGCGTCAGGCTGCAGTTGCTCGCTGATCCGCTCCACGATGACCGGCTGCGACGCCGTCGTGCCGGCCGCGCTCAGCGTGATCAGGGCGAGGTGGTCATCGGCGGTGCGGAAGGGCAGGCCAAGGTCGTCCAAACCCGGGATCGGATTCCCATGCGGGCACACGAGCGGCTTGTCCAGCAGCGCCACGATGCGGCGCTCCACCGCCTCGCTCATCACGTGCTCCCAGCGGCAGGCCTCGATGTGCACGTCCTCCCACTCCAGGCCGATGATGTCGACTAGGAGCCGCTCGGCCAGCCGATGCTTGCGCATTACGCCGATCGCCTCATGACGGCCCTTCTCGGTGAGCTCCAGGTGCCGGTCGTCGGCCACGTGCACCAGCCCATCGCGTTCCATCCTGGCGACGGTCTGGCTCACCGTAGGGCCGCTCTGGCCCAACCGTTCGGCAATGCGGGCCCGCAGCGGGACGACGCCCTCCTCCTCGAGTTCGTACACGGTCCGCAAATACATCTCGGTCGTGTCGATGAGGTCGCTGTGGTGGCTCACACACCAAGTCTAGGCAGCGTGCCCAACGATCGATGCGATGAGCGCTCGCGCGAAGAGCCTCCCGCCGCGCGAGCGGAAGCTCGCATGCGGTCTGGCCCGCCAGACGGGCCCGAGCGCAGCAAGGGGCCCGGCTGGCGGGACAGTCCCGGCGGATTGGATAGGTCAGTCGTCGAGGTAGTCGCGCAGCACCTGAGCACGCGACGGATGACGCAGCTTGGCCATCGTCTCGCGCTCGATCTGACGGATCCGCTCGCGCGACAGCTTGAAGACCCGGCCGATCTCGTCCAGCGTCTTGGGCTGCATGCCGTCCAGGCCGTAGCGCATCCGCACGACAGCGGCTTCGCGCTCCTCGAGGGTGTCGAGTACCTGGCTGAGCTGCCGCCGCATGAGCTGGGCCTCGACGGTGTCCTCGGCCTCGCTGCTCGTGCGCTGGTCGGCAATGAAATCGCCTAGCGACGCGTCGTCGTCGGCACCGACCGACTGGTCGAGGCTGACCAGATCGCGAGACAGATCGATCAACTCGCGAACCCGTTCCTCGGTGAGGTCGAGCTCATGGCCGATCTCGGCGTGGGACGCCTCGCGGCCCAGCGTCTGGTTCAGCTCGCGCCGAACCCGCTGCAGCTTGTTCACCTGTTCGACCAGGTGGACGGGAAGCCGGATCGTGCGCGACTGGTCGGCCATGGCGCGGCTGATCGCCTGCCGGATCCACCAGGTCGCGTACGTCGAGAACTTGAAGCCCTTGGTGTAGTCGAACTTCTCGACCGCACGGATCAGGCCCAGGTTGCCCTCCTGGATCAGGTCCAGGAATGGCATGCCGTGGCCGGTGTAGCGCTTGGCCAGCGACACAACCAGGCGCAGGTTCGCGCGCAGCAGGTGGTCCTTGGCCCGCTCGCCGTCGGCAACGACGAGTCGCAGGTCGCGCTTGCGCGCCGCGGTGAAGCTGTTGTGCGCGCTGAGCAGGTGCGAGGCGTAGAGCCCGGCCTCGATGCGCTTGGACAAGTCGACCTCGTCCGCGGCGCTCAGCAGGGCTACCTTGCCGATTTCGTTCAGATACACCCGCACGAGATCGGCCGAGGCCGCGACCTCATCGAGGTCGGCGGTTGGCGCCGGCTTGGTCTCCGGCTCGTCGACCCGGTCGGGCGTCAGCGTCGCGTCGTCGACGTCGAGGACGGCGACGGCCGAGGTCTCGTCGACCTTGTCGGCGCGCCGCGAAGCAGCCGCGGTGCGGTGGGTGCGTGAAGTGGCGCTCGGACCGGCCGAGGCGCGCTTGGTAGGAGCTGAATTAGTACGAGCAGTTGCTGTCACGATTGGTTCGACCACCCCAGATGTGCGATCACCTGTCACTCACCTATTCGTTGTCGGTGGCTTTCAGGTTCATCGAATGAACGTTCTGGTACCCCGATCGTGTTCCCGAAAGCCCCGAATCCCCGGGCTTCTCTAAGGCTCGACACAGACAGCAAGCGATTTTCAGAACTCGAGCACGACGGTGACCGGACCGTCGTTGACGAGCGCAACCGCCATGTCGGCCCCGAATCGCCCCGTCTGGACGGTCGTGCCGAGTTTGCGCAGTTCGGCCGCCAGCGCCTCGACCAGCGGCTCGGCGACCTCGCCGGGAGCCGCCGCTGCCCAGGTTGGCCGCCGACCCTTGCGAGCCTCGCCGTACAGAGTGAACTGGCTCACAAGCAGCACGCCGGCGGCGGGCTCGTCGGCCACGCTCCGCTCGCCGCGCAGGATGCGCAGCCCGTGGATCTTGCGCGCCAGCGCTGCCGCCGTTTCCGGCAGGTCGCCGTGTGTCACCCCGACCAGCACCAGCAGGCCGGTCTCGATGGCCGCGATCTGCTCGCCGGCCACGGTCACCGACGCGCTGGCCACTCGCTGCACCACCGCCCTCATGGGGCTGCCTCAGGCTCCAGGAAGCCGCGCGCGATCAGATCACGCACGACGGGCAGCAGCGAGGCCGCCAGCTGGTCGGTGGGGACGTCGAATGCGCTGGCCATGACGGCAAATGTGACCGCAAGCGGCACGGCACCGCGGCAGGCGGCGACTAGGCCGGCGACCGGCTCGTCCACCTCGAGCTCCCAGCGCATGCCGCCAGACTGCCGCAGCTGCTCGAGTTCGGTGCGCCAGCCGGCCGAGCTCGGTAGGTCGTGTCGGGTACGGAGCACTCCTTCGGCCACCCGCAGCCGCGACGTGAGCAACGCCGGGTCGTCGTGGCGGGCCAGCCAGTCCTGCCGCGCGAACCAGCCGCCGATATGCGTGCCGGCCGGCGCGGTGACGGCCTGCGGAACGTCCTCGCACACGATGCGCGGGTCGTTGCGGTCGGTCCGGTGCAAGGTGGCCAGGCCCATCCCGACCGCGACGATGCCGGACGCCTCGAACCAGTCCAGCCACGCTGTGTAGCGCTGCACCCAGCGCGCCGAGCCGGGCAGCTCGCCGGCATCGCGCAGCCACAACGTGACGTACGCGCCGGGATCGACCACCTCGCGTTGCCAGATCCATGCGTCGCAGCCGGTGCCGGCAACCCAGCGGCCCACCCGCCCGGCCCAGTCGCCGTCAGCGGGAATGATCCAGTTGGCCAGCAGCGAGGCGGTGCCTCCCGGCGCCAGTACCGAGCCGACACCTTGCAGCAGGGCCGCGCAGACCGCGTCGCCGGCCAGCCCGCTGTCGCGGTAGTCGTACCCGCCACTGCCTGCGCGCAGGCCGGGCGACACCACGAACGGCGGATTGGCCACGACCAGATCGAACTGGTCGCCGCGCACCGGGTCGAGCAGCGAACCGGCCCGCAGGTCCCACTGCTGACCCGACAACGCGGCGGTTGTGGCGGCCATGCGCAGGGCCCTGGTGCTGATATCGGTAGCCACCACCGAGGCGGCGTGCGCCGCGAGGTGCAGTGCCTGCACGCCACAGCCCGTGCCGATGTCCAGCGCGCGCCGCGCCGGTCGCCGGGCGACGGCTTGCGCCAGCGTGAGCGAGGCCGCGCCGATGCCGAGGACGTGATCGTCGGCCAGCGGGCCCGGTCGTACATCACTGCCGAAGTCGGACACGACCCACCACGGATCGGTCCGGTCCGCATCGGCGTAGGGACGGATCTCCAACCGCGCGCGCACAGCACCGGCGCTGCGCTCAAGGAGTGGAGTGGCAGCCTCGAGGGCCAGCGGGTGCAGCGCGGCGCGGGCCGCCCGCTCATCGATCTCGTCGCCGAGCAGGAAAAGCCGCACCAGGTCGGCGAGGCGGTCGCCGCGGGGCAGCAGGCGAGCGACCCCGGCGAGATCACCGCGCTCGTGCGCCGCGCGACCGACGAGCCCGAGCAGGGCGTGGACGTCGTCGACGGTGTAGCGCGCCAGCGCGGCTCCCAGCGCATCGAGGGCGAACGAGTCGAGCAACGGCGTGGTCACATCGCAATCCTGCCGATCCTCGTAACCGCACGGCATTAGTGGTTCCATGGACTGCATGCGTCGCACCCATGCCGACGACCCCACGGTGATCACCACCGTCCCGGTCAGCAGCGACGACGAGTACGACCATCGCAAGAAGAAGTACGCGATCATGATGGCGACGCGCGCCCTCTGCGTGATCTTGGCGGCCAGCTTCTATCGGGTATCCATGCCGTTGGCGCTCACCTTCGCGATCGCCGGAGTGGTGCTGCCCTGGTGCGCGGTGCTCATCGCCAACGACGGTCCGGCTAAGAAGCGGCGTGCCGACCTCGGGCACATCACGGGCCCGGTCGAGCGCGCGCTGCCGGCCGGCGATGATGATCGGACCGTGGACGGTTGAGATGGCAGAATCAACAGGCGTGACGACCGACGTCCGGGAGAAGCCGGCACCCTCGAACTCCGATACCGACGACGACGATCTGTTCCACTACGTGCCCAAGGCCAAGATCGTCGAGAGTGCGGTAACCGGCGCGCTCGTGCAGGCGATCTGCGGCGCGGTGTTCCCGGTGACCAAGGCGCCGAAGCCCGGCTCGCCGGTGTGCCCGCGGTGCCAGGAGATCTACGACGCCAGGTCCTGATCGTCCGGATCGGCACGCTGCCACTCCTTCGGGTTCAAGATCCGCGGCTTCTTCGGTTTGGACGGCCTGTGCTGCTCGATCGCGGCGTTGAACTCGGCGCCGAGCAACACCCCCAGCGCGAGCAGGAAGAAGAACAGCAGCGCGGCGATGGGGGCGGCGATCGTGCCGTAGGCCGCGTGGTTGTGATGCACGATGAAAGTGATGTACGTGCGCAGCCCGACCGAGCCGGCGAGGAACACCAAAATGGCCAGCACCGCCCCAGGTACGCCCCGGTGCCACGGCAGCCGCTTCGGCGGAGCAAGGTGGTACAGCGTGGTCAGCCCGACGAGCAGCAGCGCGACGACGACGGGGTAGTACCCCGCGTCGATGATCGTGCTCGCGGTGTCCCGCGCGCTCTTCGGGATGATCTTCTTCAGCAGCGTCGGACCGAGCACGAGGAGCGGGAGCACGATCACGCCGATCACTACTGAGCCGAGGAAGAGCCACAGCGCGAGCAGCCGGCTGCGAACCGCCCCGCGCAGGTCACGCATGTCGTAGGCGATGGTGATCGTGTTGACGAACGTGGCCGTCGCCGACGAGCCCGCCCAGACCGCGATCAGGAAGCCGATGCTGATGATGTCGGCACGGCCGCTGTGCAGCACCTCGTACAGCAGCGGATGGATCACCTGGCGCACGACCTCCTGGCTGAACGCGGAACCCAGGGTCGATTCGAGACGCGCCTCGGTGCGGTTTACCGTGTCGCCGCCGAACCAGCGCGAGGCGTAGCCGAGCGTCGCGACCAGGGCGAGGAACAGCGACGGCAGTGAGAGCAATTGCCAGAAGGCGGCTTCTGCGGACAGGCCGAGCACCCGGTCGCGCCACGCTTTGGCGACCGTGCGCCGGAGCAGATACGGCAGCAGGCGCGCTGCAGTAAGCAAGCTCCGACCGGGGTTCACGGGGTCAAGTCTGCCGAGCGCACCTAGGCGAAGCGCTGCAACGGGTAGCACGGGAGTGTCGTCAACCGCCCGGCGCGCCCCGTGACAGGCGCGCGGCCGGCGCGGTTATCGTTGGCGACCGCGATGGCGCGTCGCGATGTTCAGTTTCGGCTCGGTACTAGCGGCACGACGACACAGGCGGGGGACGGCAGAGAAGTTGGCAGCACCCCGCGAGCGCCGCCAGATTCCGCTGCGCCACTGGCAGCGTGCCGCGTTGGCGGCCTACGAGGCGCACAATCCGCGCCGCGACTTCGTCGTCACCGCCACGCCTGGCGCCGGCAAGACCGCGTTCGCGCTGACCCTCGCCGCGCGGCTGCTCGCGCGGCGCGCGATCGACCGAGTTGTCGTCGTGGCGCCGACCGACCACCTCCGCACGCAATGGGCCGATGCCGCCGACCGGATGGGCATCGCACTCGACGCCGCGCTGTCAAACGCGACCGGCCCGGTCCGTCCCGATCTCACCGGCTACGTCACGACCTACGCGCAGGTCGCTGCCAAGCCGGCGTTGCATGCGGCCCGCACGTTGCATCGGCGCACTTTGGTGATCCTGGACGAGGTCCATCACGCCGGCGACGGGCTGTCGTGGGGCGATGCGATCGCCACTGCGTTCGAGGCGGCTGCTCGGCGACTGTGCCTGACCGGCACCCCGTTCCGGACTCGCCCCGACGAGCGCATCCCGTTCGTCCGCTACGAGGCCGACACGGACGGCGGTTGGCGCAGCAGCGCCGACTTCACCTACGGCTACCGCGAGGCGCTCCGCGACCAGGTTGTGCGCCCGGTCGTGTTCGCGGCGTACACCGGCACGTCGCGGTGGCGTAATAGCGCCGGCGAGGTGCTCGCCGCGTCCCTGTCGGAGGCGGGCACGAAGCGCACCGAGGCGATGGCCTGGCGCACCGCGCTCAACCCGAAGGGTCGGTGGGTGCCGCACGTCATCGCGGCCATGGACGAGCGCCTCACCCACCTGCGCGAAGGCGGCATGCCCGACGCCGCTGGTTTGGTGCTGGCCAGCGACCAGGACGATGCCCGCGCCTACGCCGCGATCGCCGAGCAGGTCACCGGCGCCGCGCCGGTGCTGATCCTGTCCGACGATCCCAGAGCCAGCGACAAGATCGCCGACTTCGCCACCGGCAACCAGCGGATGGCGGTCTGCGTGCGGATGGTGTCCGAGGGCGTCGACGTGCCACGCGCGGCCTGCCTGGCGTGGATGACCTCCTACCGCACCCCGCTGTTCTTCGCCCAGGGCGTCGGACGGGTGGTGCGCTCGCGCGGCAGGCACGAATCGGCGACGGTGTTCGTACCGGCCGTCCGCCCGCTGCTGGCCCTGGCCGCCGAGCTCGAGGACGAGCGAAACCACGTGATCGCGCCACCTGCCGCCGGCGATGACACGCTGCTGGACCTCGAGCCGATCGAGTCCGAACCCGGCGCGGGTGACGGATACGAACTGATCGACGCCGATGCGTCCTTCGCGCACGTGCTGCATGCCGGGCGAGCGGTCGTGGCCGCACCCGACCTGAGCACCGACGACGAGGATTTCCTCGGGCTACCCGGCATCTTGTCCCCCGAGCAGATGGCGCAGGTGCTGGCCCGCCGCGACGAGCACGCCCGCCGGCGTGCCGGTCGGGTCGAGGCTGCCCAGCCGTCCCTGGCGGCGGCGACCTGGCGGGCGGGTGCCGAACTGCGACGCGAGGTCAATCGCCTCGTCGGCGTCCTCGCCGCCCGGCAGGGCACCCCGCACGGCCAGGTGCATGCGCTGCTCCGGCGAGCCGTCCCCGGGCCACCTTCGGCAGCTGCGAGCGCCGAGATCCTGGCGCAACGCCGCGATCATCTGCTCGGCCTGCTCGGCGGCATCGGTGCCTGAGCCGCGGTTGGCGAGGTCACAGTGTGGTGTGACCGTCCGCACGACGGATACGCGGAATCCGACGCTGGGTACATGTCGTTACACAAACTGAGATGTAACAAGACCGAAAACGGACCCGCCGGGGTGTCGCGAGCGTCACGCAGTAATCCGGTGGTTTCGTGGACACCGAACGGGCAAGTATGAGGATCGACCGTTCGACAACGGGAAATAGCCGATAGGACGACACGACGGTTACCGCCCGACACATACGGTGGACTTAGAAGCAAGAGCGAGCGAGAGAAGAGGTGCCGACGTGACCCCGACCATCGAAGCACGCGAATTGACTGCCACCGACCGATGCGACCGGTGTGGCGCCCAGGCTTACGTACGCACGGTGCTTGGTTCTGGTTCGGAGCTTCTTTTCTGCAGCCACCACTGGCACGACAACGAGGCGCGCCTGCGCGAGATCGCGGTCAACATCCACGACCAGACCGATCGGCTCAGCGCGGTACCGGCGGTGGCGGCGCTCGACGAGCGCTGAGGCTCACCTCTACATAACGTCGATCAGGCCCCGTCCGCACCCGGACGGGGCCTGGTCATGTCTGCTGCCCGAGATGCGAAGTTCCTCACGCTGTGCGGTGTTTAGCCGGCCAGCCGATCGGGCAGTTAAAAGATCATGGTTACTGCGACGCTGGTCCTGTTGTCCGTGCTTCTCGTGGCGGCTGCGGGGGAGGCCGTCCGCGGCCAGTGCCGGCGAATGCTCGCTCAGCCCGCTCGGGCCCGTAACTCGACCAGCAACGGCGCGCTGGCATCGGCACACCGCAAGCTCACGGCCTAGTCCGAGCTGCGCCTACCGGCAGCCCGACCACGGGACCTGACCGAGGTCCTTGAAGGCGGCCAGATCGATCGTCTGCCCCTGCCCGGTGGTGTCCTGAACCTGCAGTCGCAGACCTACTGGATACGGCGCGGGGCACTTCTCCAGCGGCCGTAGCCTGATGTTCAACCACACGGCGCCCTGCGTCGGCA
>DASRSG010000171.1:0-7543 GCA_035656595.1 Jatrophihabitantaceae bacterium
AGCGTGCTCAGCTGGCCGGTGCTCACCAGGCCGACGGTGTCCGCCGAGCTCGACACCTTGGTTGGGGCGGCGCTGGGGATCATCATCGAGGCGGGCGACATGGAGTTGCCGCCCGAGAGCGAAGGCTCCGACCCGATGAGATTGAGCAGCCCGCCGCGCGCGCCGTACTGATAGATGGCATACATCGGGTTGTGCGGATTCACGTTCGTGTCGTTCTGCGACAGCGCCGGAATCACCGTACCCATGGTGTTGGAGAGCGCGGTCCCGCTCTTGACGCGCGTCTTGATGCCGCGCAAGTGCGCGCTGTCCGAGTGGAATCGCAGACCGAAGGTCGAATCGATGAAGTTACCGCTCAGGCTCGGACTCGGCACCATCGTGCCCGGCAGGCCGAGCTTGTTGTATCCGGCGACCGAGAGGAAATCGAGCTGGCCCTTCGGGCCGCCGACCAGCACGTTGGACCCGGCGACGTTGCCGCCGCCCGCCAGGTCGAAGCAGATGAACGGGATCTTGCCTGCGCCCGTGGTGATGCCGCAATTGGTCACCGCGGTCTGGATGTCGGGATCCAGGCCGCTGGCGCGCGCGAGACGGGGGTTGCCGAGCATGCCGAGCAAGGTCGGGCCGACCACGGTGGCGGCGCCGGTGAGGAATCCCTGCGCCACGAACTCGCGCCGCGTGCGCGGCCGCGAGTGATCCGGATGCCGGAGGGGCTCCTTCAATCCGAGACCCTTGGGCGGCTTGTTACGCATACGCATCCTCTACTCCTGATATCAATCGATCAACATGTCGGCGCTGGAGAGCGCCGCGGCGCAGGCCGCGCTGGCGACGGCCATCACCCGCGCCTGAGTGTTGCAGGCGGACGAGGTGCACAGCTTGCCGATCAAGGCATTGAGCTCGGCGGTCACGGTCGACGCGGCCGGTTGGGTGGCGAGACCCGTGCCGAGCACCCGCGCCGCAAGCGCGCTCGACACCTGGTTCGCGCCCGCGGCCGTGCCGGTCGATCCGAAGAGCGAGCTCGAGAAGGCGACGCCCGGGAAGAGCTGCGCGGCCAACGACGGCGTATTGACCGCGACGTTGCAGTACTGGATCGCGAGCTGCGCGACGCCGATCTGGTTGGACGACGAGAAGCTCTCGAGCGTCGACACCGCGGGCAGCTGCTGCTGCACCGACAGGTAGGTCTTTGCGACGGCGGAGTTCGTCGTGAGCACCCCGGTCAGTTTCGACAAGCTGGCGTTGACCTGCGCGAAGGTGCGCACGCCCACCGACGCGACCACCGGCGGATAGCTCGGCGCGATCGCGATCGGCGCGGGATCCGTGGTGACGTGCGTCTTGCTGCCGAGCTGATCGAAGCTCAGGAAGAACTGATCCGTCAGCGGGCCGCCCTGGATCGCGACGACGGTTCCGACGCGCGACAGCAGCTCGCCCTGCGAGGTGTAGCCCGCCGAGGTCACGGTGGTCGCGAGCGGAATGTACGCCTGGCCGACCGTCGGGATGGTGCCGTTGATGCCGATGCGGATCCCCTTCACCACGATCCCGTTCGGCTTCGCCGACGGGTCGAGCGAGATGAAGGTGGGAGAGGCGAACAAATAGCTCGAGCTGTCGTACTGGCTGGCCGTGAGCATCACGTAGCCCTTGGACACGCCGGTCACCGCCGACACGTCGAACAGCAGGTAGTAACGCTGCCCGACGCCGGCGTTGAAGTTCTCCATGACCTGAGCGGCGGTGAGCGCGCGGTCGTGGATTGCGACGAACTTGATCAAGCCCTGGAAGGACCGGTCGCCGGACACCTCGCTGCCGAGGACCAGGGCGAAGGTATCGTCCCAGTTGGAGATGGTGCTGCCCTTCTGCGGGTCGCTGAGCTTGGTGCTCTGCCCGTTCACGTAGATCTGCCGGCCGTTCACCGGGTCGTAGGTCAGCACCACGTGCTGCAGCGAGGCCTGCAGGGCCATGGCCGCATCCGGCGTTTGCAGCTGCGGCATGCCGTTCAGGTCGGACGCCGAGCTGCGCATGATGAAGTCGTAATCCTGATTGGTCTGCGCGAGGGTGAAATTACGCGTCGTGTCGCCGCCCGAATAGCTGACCATGTAGGCGTTGTTGACGGCGACCAGCGCAGGGGCCACCCAGGCCTCCACGCTGAACTCACCCGTCGACTGGATCATGTCGTGGATCTTCTTGCTGCCGGCCGTGGACGCCTGCGCCTTGCCGCCCGCCGCGCCCATGCTGATGCCCCAGCCGCCGGCCCAGGTCACGCTGCCGGTCAAGGTCAGATCCGCCGACGGATCGACGCCGCTCGTGTCGTACGCGGTGAGGCCCGTGCCGGTCTGGAACTCGTACTTGGCGATGACGTTGGCATCGAAACGGTTCGCGCCGCTCGCGACGGTGCCCTGGGTCAGCGACAGCGCCTTGCTGATCACGAGACTGGAGTCCACCTGCGTTGCCGTCACCATGTTGGCGAAGGATTGGATGGCGGCCTGCATCGCGGCCGCGTCGACGGAGCACTGGCTCCAGCAGTTGTGCATGTCCACCGCCAGGCGGCTGACGAAGCGCGAGCTCGCGGGCGCATTCAGGTTCATCTTCGGGATGGCGTACTGGTAGGCCTGATTGACGTCCGCCGAGGCGAAAAACGGCGACTGGAACGTGCTGGCGGTGGGCGCGTGGCACTTGGAGCAGTACTGGGTCAGGAGCGGATACACGGTCGTAGAGAAATCCGTCGCGTCCGCCGGGAAGTTCTTGCTGTTGCCGACGGATTGCGACGGCGGCACCTGCAGCTGCACCTGCGTGCCGGTGCCGCCGATGGTGGCGTTCGCCCAGTTGCTGATCCAGGTGGTGAGGATCTCGCCGCAGGCGTTCGGGTCGGCGAGCCAGCAGTTGTGGCCGCCGCTCACCTTGGTGACGATCAGCGAGGTGGAGGGCTGCTGCAGGTTGACCACGGTGTTGGTCTGCGCATACGCGAGGTTCACGTTGTCGCTGCGCGCGAAGTTCGGCATCTGCGCCGGCGAGGTGGCGTTGTGGCACTGGCCGCAACGGTTCTGGCCGCGGATGTTCTGCCAGAAGTTGACCGCGAAGGCCTGCACGTCGGAGGTCGCCGGCGCCGGGCCGGTGTAGGCGTCGGCCGCGCTGGTCGGCGCGACGGCGGCCGAGACGGTGGTCGGTGCGCCGCCGCCGCAAGCCGCGAGTGCGCCCATGGCGAGCACGAGGACCGCGGCCAGTCGCAAACCGGAGAAGCGTTGCAGGCTCATGTCACATCCCCGCCGTGCAGTAGACAGCGGCATCTATGAAGGATTGCCGCAGCGAGTAATTGTTCGTCTTGAACGAGGCGATCATGGTCGTGATCTGGTTCGTGTCGCCCGAGTTGGTGGGCGAGCGCAGGCACACGTACTTGAACACGCGCGTGACCTGACAGCTCGCGAATGCCGCGCTGCCCTCGAGCTCCTGACCGAGACTCTTCGCGCCGGCGCCGCTGCCCGACTGACTGGGATCCCATCCGAGCAGGGAATTCACGCCGCTGCGCCAGCGGTTGTTCCAGTCGTCGTTCGGCGTGATGAAGCCCTGCGGGAAGTTGTTGGTGTTGATCGAATACTTCGGCTGCACCTGACCCGCCGTGTAGACGAGCTGCCCGGCGGTACCGTTCGGATCGGTGGCCATGTTGTAGCTGAAGTTGTAGTACGCGAACGCCTGCGCCATCGGGTCCATGCCGCTATGGCACTCGATGCAGTTGTTCAAGAACAGGCTCGAGTCGCCGCCCGGGCTGCGTGTCACGTCCTGACGGATGCGATCGGGCGGTCTGGTGGTGTCCGGGATGGTCTGCAGATCGGAGCACAGGTGATTCATCATGGTGAAGCGGAACATGGCCCGGTTCGTGCCGTTGATGAAGAAGGCGCTGGCGGCGCCGCGCGTGGTCATGACGCCGGCGGTCGCCGCGGAGGCGAGACCGGTGACCGAGGACTGGCTCCTTTGCACGAGATGCACCGACAGGTCGGTGCCGTCGGAGTCGAGCGCCTCGTACATGTCGTTGTTGACGTTCGAATACGCCGGCACCCCGGTGGCGCCGTCGGCGATGTAGATGATGTCGGCGGAGAGCAGCGTGTTGAACGGCACGTTGTCGCGCACCATGCCGACGACCGTGGCGGTGTAGTCGTTGAGCGGCACGAACACCGATTGATCGCGGTTGGTCCAGGGCGCGGCGAGATTGCGGATCGTGTTGTTGTAGAAGGCGGGATCCTGGGTGGCGAGCTGCGCGGCCGCGATCGCGGTGCCGCCCGCCATGGTATTGAGCTGCGCATCGGTCGCGGGCACTCCGGCGATGCGATCGTAGATGCGCTTGGCCCGATCCTTGTCGATCACCTGCGCGCTGCTGCCGGCGCTGAACAGGATCGCGCCGATCGCCGTTGCGCAGAGCCACCCGCGGCTCGTGACCGGCGACGATCTCTTGCGTCGCGCGCTCCGCTGCCCTGCTCCCGCCATCCCGTTGTCCATATGCACTTCCGCTTGCCTGTCGTTGTTTCGACGTGGCGCAATATACGCACCGGGAAAGCCGGCCCGGAATGTCTCATCCGAACGACGTCGTTGATTCGCGACATGCCCGCACGTCACCCGCCGCCTATATTCTTCGGGCGTATTTCGCGCGGGTTTGCCAGGATGCCAAGAGAAACGGATGTCAGGCAGTTCTTCTGTGAGTGAGTTAACAGAATGCGCACCCGCACCGAACGAAGATGCCGCTTTCAAGGCCAATAAGTTCAATGCAGGCAACCGCGCGAACTTCGTTTGATTGGAGCCCGAGATCTCGAGAGTCAGGACGCGCATATGAACATTTCGCTCGCACGTGAACTTCGTCACGCTTGGCTCAAGGCGGCCGCTCTGCTGCTGCCGGCGCTCATCGGCGCCGGCTGCGAGGGCGGCGTCAGCGGACACGCGCCCGGGCTCGCCGGCCTGCAGACGCAGGACGCCGGCACCCTGAATTTCCCGCTCGCCTACGTGAAGCGGCCCGCCCCCTCGACCAACCCGAACGCGGACATCGACGCGCGCGATCTCATCACCTCGACGACCGGCGGCGACCTCTACCTCCGCGAGCAGGCGAGCGCCGGCTCGCAGGAAGTGAACCTCACCGGATCGATCACCAAGGGCATGGGAGACGTGCGCGATCTGGACGTCTCGCCGGACGGGAAGAAGCTGGTGTTCTCGCTGCGCCTGCCGCTCGATCCCAACAAGCCGAACACCGATCCGAGCCAGCCGACCTGGAAGATCTACCAGTACGACGCCACCGCCAAGACGGTGACGCAGATCACCAACGACGACACCACCGCGGGCCACGACGTCGGCGCGCACTACCTGCCGGACGGCCGCATCGTGTTCGCCTCGACCCGCCAGGCGGCGACCCAGGCGATCCTGATCGACGAGGGCCGCCCGCAGTACCCGGCGCAGACCGACGCGGACCCGAAGCAGCCGATCTTCCTCCTGCACGTGATGAATGCCGACGGCACCGACATCCACCAGATCAGCTTCAACACCAACCACGATTTCGCCCCCTCGGTGCTCGCGAACGGGCAGATCGTGTTCTCACGGGTGGAATCGGCCAACGGCGGCGAGATCAGCTTGTACCGCACCAACCCGGACGGCACCGGGCTCGAGCTCTACTACGGCGAGAACAGCCACATGACCGGCGCCAACGCCGCCGGCACCGCAAACAGCGTGGTCGAATTCATCGGCGCGCGGCAGTGGACGGACGGGAAGCTGCTTGCCATCGCGCGTCCGTTCCTCGGCACCCAGCAGGGCGGCGACGTTCTCGCCATCGATGCCGCCGACTACGTCGAGATTCACCAGCCCTCGACGCCGAATGGGGGCGCGGGGCCGGGGCAGACGAGCGCCACGACGCTCGGGGTGACCACCGATGCCAACAAGCCCTCGCTCGGGGGCCGGTTCTACTCCGCTTATCCGCTCTATGACGGCAGCAATCGCGTGCTGGTGAGCTGGGCGCCCTGCCTGGTGCTGAACGACACCGTTTCCCCGCCGACCACCGCGGTGTGCAACTCGTCCAATACCGCCGGGACCAACGTCGTGCTGGCGCCGCCGCAGTACACCATCTGGATATACGACTTCAACACCAGCACGCTCAGCCCGATCCTGGCCGCCGAGACCGGCAAGGTCATCGTCGAGCCCGTGCTCATGCAGGCCCGTGCGCCGACGCCGACCTTCATCCCGGATACCGTGCCCACCGGGCAGGCCGCGCAGCTCGCCGGCAACACCAACGGCGGGATGGGGCTGCTCGAGATACGCAGCGTCTACGACTTCGACGGCATCGATGAGGTGGCGGTCGAGACCAATGGCGCGCTGCCGAACATCGCCGCCCTCGCCGACCCCAGGGAGGCGACCGCGGACCAGCGACCCGCGCGCTTCGTGCGCATCGAGAAGGCGGTGGAGATCCCCGCCGAGAAGGTGCGCAAGATCAACCAGTCCGCCTTCGGTCCGGCCGGCATGGGCATGCGCGAGATCCTCGCCTACGCTCCGGTCGAGCCGGACGGGTCGGTCAAGATCGAGCTTCCGGCGAACGTGCCGTTCACGGTCGACGTGCTCGACAAGAACGCGAAGCGCATCGGACCGAAGCACACGAGCTGGCTGCAGCTCATCCCGGGCGAGACCAGGACGTGCAACGGCTGTCACACGGCCGGCAGCACCAGCACGCCGTCGCACGGGCGGACCGGCTTGACCGTCTCGGTCTACGCCGGGGCCGTCGCCGCGGGGGAGCCGTTTCCCGACACGAATGCGAGCCTGGCCCCGGCCAATCCGGGCGACACCATGGCCGACGCGCGCGCCTGGCATACCTGCCAGTCGGGCGCCGCGGCCAATTGCTCCGAGGTACCGAGCGCGGATGTCATTTACACCGACGCGTGGACCAACGCCGTCGCGGCCGGCCGCCCTCCGGACACCGCGTTCTCCTATCTATATTCCAACCTGACCACGCAGATACCGACCAATGCGCACTGCGTGACCTGGGATCCGCTCTGCCGCAGCACCATCCACTATCCGCTGCATCTGCAGCCGATCTGGAAATACGTGAGACAGACGACATCGGGCGGCGTGGTGACCAGCGACAATACCTGCGTCGTCTGCCACAACCCGGTGAGCGCCGCGAACGCGGTTGAGGTGCCGGCCGGACAGCTCGATCTCACCGACAGCACCTCGAACGTCGATGCGTCGGTGACCACCTCTTACGAGGAGCTGCTGTTTGCACATGATGAGCAGACGCTTAATATGGGAGTATTGCAGGACTTGCTGGTGCCCGAGCCGGGGCCGCCCGATCCGGCGACCGGGTTGCCCACCACGGTCATGGTGCCGGTGTCGTTGGCGCCGCCGATGACGGCCGGGAGCGCCAGCGCGTCGGAGGCGAAGTTCTTGCGGATGTTCGACGGCACGTACCACGACCCCCAGGTCGACCATACGGGGTTCCTGACCCCCGCGGAGTTGCGTCTGATCTCGGAATGGCTGGATATCGGTGCGCAGTACTACAACGACCCATTCGTCGCGCCGGCCGCGCCCTGAACTGATGCGA
>DASRSG010000172.1:0-4379 GCA_035656595.1 Jatrophihabitantaceae bacterium
ATGCGATCCTTAACCCATGCCGGAGTCTGCTAATGCCCTCTACCCAGATGATCAGCGTGAGCTCGATCTGCGCTGGTGGGCTGCTGCGAACTACCTGACGGTTGCCCAGATCTATCTGCAGGACAACGCACTGTTGCGCGAGCCGCTGCGTCCGGAGCACATCAAACCGCGTCTGCTCGGGCACTGGGGCACAAGTCCGGCGCTATCGATGATCTATGCGGTGCTGAACCGGCTCATCCGCGAGACCGACCAGGATTGCGTCTACATCACCGGCCCTGGCCACGGTGGGCCGGCGCTCGTGGCATGCGGCTATCTGGAAGGCACGTACACCGAGATCTACCCGCGCATCTCGCAGGACGCCGATGGCCTGACCAAGCTGGTCCGGCAGTTCTCGACGCCGGGCGGCATTCCCAGCCACGTCAGCGTGCAGACGCCGGGAAGCATCCACGAGGGCGGCGAACTGGGGTATGCGCTGGTGCACGCGACAGGCGCGGTGTTCGACCACCCCGACCTGCTGGCGGCGTGCGTGATCGGCGACGGTGAGGCCGAGACCGGTCCACTGTCGGCGTCGTGGAAGGCGCCCACGTTCTTGAATGCGCGGCGTGACGGCGCGGTGCTGCCGATCCTGCAGCTCAACGGTTACAAGATCGCCGGGCCGACGGTGTTCGGTCGCGCCCGCGACGCGGACGTGGCCGACTACCTCACCGCACAAGGCTGGGCGCCGACCTTTGTCGAGGGCGACGATCCGCCGCAGGTGATCGCCGACCTCTACGCCGCGATGTCGTCGGCACGCGCAACGATTCGTGAGATCCAAGGTGCGGCGCGCAATGGCAACGCGCCCGAACCAGGATCGGTGCGCTGGCCGGTGATCGTCCTGCGTACACCGAAGGGATGGACCGGGCCGCGCGTCGTCGACGGCCTGCAGGTCGAAGGCACCTTCCGTGCTCACCAGGTGCCGCTGTCCAACGTCCGCGACAACCCGGAGCATCTCCGGCAACTCGAGCACTGGATGCGTTCCTATCAGCCGGAATCACTCTTCGACGCCGATGGCCGCGTCGAGTCGGCACTGCTCGGCCTCGCACCGGCCGGCGACAAGCGGATGTCGGCAACCCCGTATGCGAACGGCGGCCGGCTGCTGGCGCCGCTGTCGGTCCCTCCAGTGGAGAAGTTCGCGCGTGCGGTCACCAACCACGGCGTCGAGCACTATGAGAACACGAAGCCGTTCGGCGAACTGTTGCGCGACATCTACGCCGCGACGACACGAGCCACCGACGGTGGCGGCAACTTCCGGCTCTTCTGCCCGGACGAGACTGCCAGCAATCGATTGACCGCCGTCTTCGACGCGACCGACCGATGCATGCAGGTGCCGGTACTCGCGACCGATGATCATTTGTCCCCGGACGGACGAGTGATGGAAGTGCTCTCCGAACACCTGTGCCAGGGCTGGCTCGAAGGCTATCTACTGACCGGACGGCACGGCCTCTTCGCAACCTACGAGGCCTTCGCGATGGTGTCGGCATCGATGCTCGTGCAGCACACCAAGTGGTTGCAGCACGCACAGGAACTCCCGTGGCGCGCACCGGTTGCATCACTGAACATCTTGCTGACCTCGACCTGTTGGCGTAACGACCACAACGGGTTCTCACACCAGGGGCCGGGCCTGATCGACACAGCGATCCCGCTCGCGCCAGATGTGGTCAGGGTCTGGCTGCCGCCGGACGCGAACACCACTCTGTCGATCGGTCGGCACTGCCTCAACAGCCGCAACCACGTCAACCTCATCGTCGTCGACAAGCAGGATCACCTGCAATATCTGTCGATGGACGATGCCGAAGAGCACTGCGCACAAGGCGCCGGTGTCTGGACTTGGGCGGGCACCGAGGGTGAGTCGACGGCCCACCACGACGAGCCGGATATCGTGCTCGCCTGCGCCGGCGATGTGCCGACCCTCGAGACGCTCGCCGCGGCCGCGTTGCTGCGCGAACACGTTCCGTACTTGCGGGTGCGCGTAGTCAACGTGGTCGACCTGATGGGCCTGCTGCCGCAGAACGATCACCCGCACGGCTTCAGCGACGAGAAGTTCGAAGCGCTGTTCACCCGGGACACCGATGTGGTGTTCGCCTTCCACGGCTATCCGCGTGCAATCCACGAACTGTTGCACGGCCGGCTCAACCCCGGCCGGTTCCACGTGCGCGGTTTCAACGAGCAGGGCACAACGACAACCCCCTTCGACATGGTGGTGTTGAACGAGATGAGCCGGTACCACCTCGTCCTCGAGGCGTTGCGCCGTGCGCGACGAATACCGGAACACGGAGCCGGGCTTGCTGAGTTCTGCCGAGCGCAGCTGGACCGCCACCACGATTACGTCCGCGAGCACTTCGAGGATCTACCCGAGATCCGCGACTGGACCTGGCCGGCGTGAGGCCTGGCGCACCGATCCTGGCGCTCAACCCCGGCTCGTCCTCGCTCAAAGCCGCAGTGCGGACCGGGGATGATCCGCAGCCCACCGCCTCGATGCTGATCGAGCGAGTCGGGACAGAGATCGACATTGCCACCGCTGTCGAACAGGTTGCCGACGCGGTGACTCAACGTGGACTCGATCCTGAGGCGGTCGCGCATCGGGTGGTGCACGGCGGACCGCACTACTTCGACCCGACGGTCATCGGCGACGGGCTGCTCGCCGACCTCCGCGCCGCCGTCCCACTCGCACCGCTGCATTTGCCGGGCGCGCTCGAGACGATCGAGCACGCCCGCCGGCACTGGCCCGACGTACCGCACGTCGCGTGTTTCGACACCGGCTTCTATCGTCAGCTACCTGAGGTGTCGCGGCGCCTGCCGGTTGCCCGCCAACTGTCCGAGCTCGGCATCAGGCGCTACGGCTTCCACGGCCTGTCGGTGCAGTCGGTGCTGATCGCGCGACCGGATATCGGTGCTGCCGTCATCGCGCACCTCGGCAGCGGATGCAGCGTCACCGCCGTCGGCGCCGACGGCCTCCCACGGCACAACACGATGTCGTTCACCCCGACCGCGGGGATGATGTCAGCCACGCGCACCGGCGACCTGGATCCCGAAGTCGCGCTGTACCTGATCGATGAACACGGCTACACCGCCGATCGACTGCGTGACCTGTTCAACCGCGACTCGGGCCTCGCCGGCGTCGCCGACGGCCGCCGAGATATCCGAGATCTCGAGTCCGCCGCTGACGACCACGCTGCACTGGCGCTCGACATGTTCGTGCAGAGCGCTGCAATGGCGATCGCCGCGTGTGCCACGACGCTCGACCGTTGGCAGACCCTGGTGTTCACCGGCGGGGTCGGCGAGCATGCCACCTCGGTGCGCGAACGGATCTGCGCCCGGCTGCGGTGCGATGGTATCGAGATCGCAGTGGTCGTTGCCGACGAGGAACGGGTGATGGATCGGCTGACCCGCTCGCTGGTCACGTCACTGGGTGCATAGAAGTACTGCGCCGTACACTTCGCCCGCAGCGAGGGTCGCCTTGCGCGCGTTTGACACCTTGCGCGGAAGGTCACCCTGACCTGTTGCCTTGTCCAGCACGCTGCCGCTCCATACGATCGATGAGACAGACTGCGGATCGGTATCAGCTGCTGCTGTCTCGGTGACCGGATTGGACGTGCATGCATCTTGCCGGCGAAGCCGATCCCGTCCGGCCGAAGTCGCCGGCGCTAGGGCTGTTCCTCACCGAACCGCTGCGCAGCGCCGCTTCCTGCACGGCCTCGACTACCGGGTCGTCGGCTGGGCACTCGGACGCAATCGAGGTCCGACCGCCGCGATCGTGGACGGCATGTCACGGCTGGTGAGCAACATGGCGCAGCAGAGCGGCGGTCCCGTTTCCATCATCGGCTGGAGCCTCGGCGGCGGGTACGGGCGTGAGCTGGCGCGTGACGATCCCGAACATGTACGTCAGGCGATCACGCTGGGCAGCCCGTACCTGGTCGACGAGCTCGCGCTGCTCGGCAAGGCGGCGGACGTGCACGGCACGCCGTGACCGCGGCCGTTTGCACTGCCGACGCTGCGCTCGTCGTCCCGTCCGGGGTCGAGCCGCCTGATTGCATTCCTGCCGACACCTTCGCGCCGGCGGTGGTCGGGTACACGTCCGGTCAAGAACTGGAGATGCGGGCGCTGGCGAATCGCCTCGGCGTCGGGCGCGCGACGTTGTACCGACGGCGTGGGCAATCGTGCACAGCTGCTGGACGAGATCGTATGGTGGCGGGCGCGGCGAGTCTCGGCAGCGGCGGTCTCGTCGTCGCGGTCGCTGGAGGGTGTCGAACGAATCGTTGCCGTCGTCGATGCGATCCTGCGCGGCGTGATGCTCGATCGCGTGCTACGCCGACGCTGACGTACGCGATCGTCCGGATCGG
>DASRSG010000173.1:0-11210 GCA_035656595.1 Jatrophihabitantaceae bacterium
CGCGCTTTCGTGATCCGAGCGGTGAGCAGAAGGTCAAGGTGTTCGACCGGCGCGTGGATGCCGAGCGTTACCTCACTACGGTCGAAGCGTCGAAGGTGACCGGCAGCTATATCGACGCCAAGCGTGCCGCGATCACCTTCCGCGCGTTTGCCGAGGAGCACTGGGCGGCCTACTCGCACACGCTGGCCGCCGATACGACGCGTGTGCGAAAGCGATCGGTGCTCGACAATCACACCCTTCCCGCGCTCGGCAGCCGACCGCTGGGAACGATCAAACCGAGCACCGTCGCCGGCGCCCTGGGCACCTGGTCGCAGAGTCTTGCGCCGGGCACCGTCGGGCAGATTCTGCGGCAGGTCCGTCAGATTCTTGATGCTGCACTCGCCGATGGTCTGGTTTCGTCCAATGTCGCAAAGTCCGTCAAGCCGCCAGCCGCGCCGCGCCGGCGTGATGTGCATCTGATCGAGGACGTCGATTTCCTTCGACGCACACTCAAGTCCCGGAATCACCTATCGCGTCTACGCCTATCTCAAACCCGACGACGAGGCCGCAGGACGCGAAGCGATCGCCAAAACCATGCGCCAGGTGGTTTCGCATGTGTACCCATTGTGTACCGAGAAAGGGGGTTGAGTGACCTCTACCCCAGAAAATACGGGGCTTTTGCTGCAAGCTGTTCTGTTCGACATGGACGGCACGCTAGTCGACACCGAGCCGTACTGGATCGCTGCCGAATACGCGCTGGTCGAGTCGTTCGGCGGAACTTGGACTGACCAGCACGCGCATGCATTGGTCGGCAATGCCTTGCTTGACTCCGCGGTCTACATCCGCAAGCACGGTGGTGTTGATCTCGACCCGCCAGTGATAGTCGAGCGGTTGCTCGATGAGGTGGTCATCGCGGCGCAGGCCGAGATCCCGTGGCGTCCCGGCGCCCGCGAGCTGCTGGCCGAGGTGGCCGAGCGGGGCATCCCGTGCGCTCTGGTGACGATGTCCTACGCGCGGCTGGCCGAGACGATGACCGATCAGCTGCCGCCCGGCACATTCGCGGCGGTGGTGACCGGCGATCAGGTCAACGACGGCAAGCCGCACCCCGAGGCGTATCTGACTGCGGCAGCGCGGCTCGGGGCGGACCCGGTCTACTGCGTGGCGATCGAGGATTCACCGACCGGGGTCGCGTCGGCGGAGGCAGCCGGCTGCGTCGTGGTGGGGGTGCCCCATCACGTCAAGATCGAGGCAGCGCCAGGACGAGCAATTGTCGACTCATTGACATCGCTACATGTCGACATGCTCGAGGCTCTCGTGCGCCGATGACCGGACGAATCACCGACATCCTGCCGAGCGCGTACGCGGTGCTCGGCCTGGCCGGGGCCGATCGACTGGACCTCGCCGAACGCGTGGGTGGGGCCCGGCGCATCGTGCTCGTCCTGGTCGACGGGCTCGGCTACCACCTGCTACCACGGGCTGCCGAATCGTCCGGATTCTTGGCTGACGTCCACGCCGGCCGGATCGGGCACCTCGACCGCCTCGAGTGCACTCTGCCGTCGACCACGCCGACCAGCCTGGTGTCACTGGGGACCGGTGTGCTGCCGGGTGAGCACGGGATCCTCGGCTTCACCCTCAACATCCCCGGCACCGACCGGCTGCTCACGCACATCCTCTGGCGCGACGACCCGCCGCCGGAGCGGTGGCAACCGGTGCCGACCGTGTTCACGCTCGGGTCGGCGGCGGGAATCGGCTCGTCGGTAGTGCTCCCGGCAATGTTCGCCGGCAGCGGCCTCACCAGGGCGGCGTACGGCGGCGCCGATTTCATCGGGTTGAACAAGGGCGGCGACGACCAAGTCGACGCGATCGTTCGCGCCCTGCACAACGGGTCGTCGTTCGTCTTCGGCTACACCGCAGCGGTGGACACCGCCGCACATGCGCACGGCATCGCATCCGAGAAGTGGGCCGCGGCAGCGGCGTACGCCGGCCAGCTGCTCGAGCGGCTGGTCGCCGCGCTGCCGGCGGACACCGCGTTGCTGGTGACCGCCGATCACGGTGGCCTCGATGTGCCGCCAACGGCGCGCGTCGACATAGGCGCCGATGCGCAACTCACCGCAGGCGTCCGGGTCGTCGCCGGCGAGCCCAGATTCCGGTACCTGCACACCGAGCCCGGGGCCACCGACGACGTCTGCGCCGCCTGGCAGGCGATGCTGGGCACGACGGCTGATGTGCTGACCCGCGAGGAAGCCGTGGCGTCGGGCCTGTTCGGCTCGATGCGCCCAGAGCATCTGCCGCGCATCGGTGATGTCGTCGTCATCAGCACGGGCGACTCGGCCGTTCTCGCGACCGGCTACGAACCGCCCGAGGTGGCCAAGCTCGTGGGCTTCCACGGAGCGCGGACACCCGAAGAGACCGCGATCCCGCTGATCACCTTCGCCGCCGACAAACGCATCGCTTAACCAGGCAGCGCCGACGATCATGGGCTGGTGACCACGCCCGTCGTTGCGCCGCTCGCGCGCCGCCCGGTCTTCAGCGCGACACTCGTAGTCGGCGTCATCCTCACCGTGTTCAGTGCGGGCTACGGCTATCACCGCGACGAGCTCTACTTCCGGATGCTGCCGAACGCGTGGGGATTCGTCGATCAACCGCCGCTGACGCCGATGCTCGCGCACGGATTCTCGGCACTGTTCGCCGACGCCACCTGGGCGATCCGGATCCCCGCGACGATGGCGACGATGGCGACGATCGTCCTGGTCGCCTTGTTGACTCGCGAGTTCGGCGGTGGTCGGGGCGCGCAGACCTTGTCGGCGTGGGGATACGCATCCGCGTCAATCCCGATGATTATGGGGCACGCGTTGCTGACCTCGACGATCGATCTGCCGGTGTGGCCCGCGATCGTGCTGTTCATCGCGCGTGCCATCCTGCGTGACCAGCCGCGCTGGTGGCTGGCAGCCGGCGCGGTCGTAGGCATCAGCCTGTACAACAAGCTGCTTGTCGCGGTGCTGTTGGTCGCCCTTGCCGTCGGGGTTCTGCTGGTCGGCCCGCGTCGATTGCTCGTGTCGCGTTGGGTGCTCGGCGCCACGGCGCTAGCACTCGTGATCGGCTCGCCCAACCTGATCTACCAGGCCACGCACGGCTGGCCGCAATTCAAGATGGGACGGGCGCTGGCCCGCAACAACGGCTCGGACGTGCGCATTCTCATGTGGCCATTTCTGATCATCATGCTCGGGCCACCGCTCATCGCGCTGTGGATCGCCGGATTGCGCTGGCTGTGGCAACAACCGGCATTGCGGTTCATCGCAGCGGGCTTCCCGGTGCTGCTCGTCCTCGTCTTCGTTATGGGCGCGCAGTTCTACTACCCGTTCGGGCTGCAGGTGGTGCTATATGCCGCCGGCTGCGTGCCTGCAGCGAGGTGGCTGGCGCACCGACGTGGATGGCGCACCGCCATGGTGGTCGGCATCGCGGTCAATGCAGCCGTCAGTCTGCTGATCGCGCTGCCGCTGGTGCCGGTGAGCACGCTGTCCGACACGCCAATCCCCGGCATCAATCAGGTCGCTCGTGACTCGATCGGATGGCCGCGCTACGTCGGGCAGATCGCGGAGGTCTATGCCCGCGTGCCGTCCGTCGAGCGGCCGCGAACGATCGTCTACGCGAGCAACTACGGCGAAGCCGGGGCAGTTGATCGATACGGCGGGCAATTCGCGCTGCCCCGCGTCTACAGCGGTCAGAATGCACTGCACTTCGTCGCGGAACCGCCGTCGGCTGCGACGACTGTCGTGTTCGTCGGCGGCCAGTACGACGATGCCCGCCCGCTGTTCACGTCCTGCAGGGTGGAAACCCACTTGGACGACGGGGTCGGCGTCGACAACGAGGAGCAGGGCGAGCCAGTGGCCATCTGCCGTGATCCGATCGGCGGCTGGCGCCGCGTCTGGCCGAAGCTGGCCCATCTCGACTGACCGCTAGTGCCCGCCGATGTCGGTGTACCCGGCGATGTGGGTCGGATGTAGCCGGATGGGCAATTCGCCCTGGACAGCGTTGCGGCGGCCGTACTCTTCAGCTCGTCCGGCACCGATGTAACGCCGGGCCATTGCGATCGAGTGCGGCAGCCTCGCGACAGGGTCGGTCTCGATCGTGACTGTGCCCTCGACAGTGACGAACGTAAACGGCGGCTCTTCCAGATCAACAGTGAGGGCGGCGCGCGCGTCGCGCAACAACGCCTTTCCCTTCAGCGTCTGGGAGTTGGTGTTGAACAGCAGATCGGCGCCGTCAATCACGAACCAGATCGGTGCCACATGCGGGCATCCATCAGCGCGGTTGTAGCGAGCTTTCCGGTGCGCGTGCCCTCGGCCAGGAACGCACAGGCCTGCGCGCGGGTCATCCGTACTGACATGACTTCAGTCTGCCCGCAGCGCGTCAGGCCTCGGGCGAGGTCGCACGCCGATCGCTGGTCGACGTGGCGAGGGCATCGACGGGGAAGGGCGGCGGCGTGCCCCCGAACGCGGGACAGCGCACCTGGTGGTCGCACCACTCGCACAGCCGGCTCGGACTAGGCCGGAAGTCGCCGGTCTGCGTGGCACGCTCGATCGCGGCCCAGATCGCCTTCAGGGTGCGCTCGAATCGCACGAGTTCCTCGGCATCGGGTGCGTAGCTCAGCGTGTCGGTGTCGGCCAGATACATCAACCGAAGCTGGCGTGGGACGACGCCGCGGGTGCGCCACAGCACCAGCGCGTAGAACTTCATCTGGAACAGCGCCTTGGCCTCGAACGCCTCGCGTGGAGTCGAGCCGGTCTTGTAGTCGATGACGCGGATGTCACCTGCCGCGTTGATGTCAAGTCGGTCGACGTAACCGCGCAGCCGCAACCCGTCGACGACCACTTCGACGAGCTGCTCGCGCGCGGCCGGTTCGATGCGGGACGGATCTTCGAGCTGGAAGTAGTTACCCAGTAGCTCGCCCGCGGACGCGAGCCACTCGGCGAGTTCGGCGCCGCCGGCGGTGTCGTCGGCCTCGCCACCGAACAACTCGGCAGCCTCTGGCGACTCGGCGAGCAACCGGTGCCAAGTATCGGGCACCATCTCGCGCGCCGCGGCGAGGGTGCGCTCGGCGCTTGGTAGGTCGAAGAGCTGCTCGAGCACGGCGTGCACCATCGTGCCGCGCATCGCGACCCGCGACGGTGCCTCGGGCAGCCGGTCGATCGTCCGGAAGCGATACAGCAGCGGGCAGGTCTTGAAGTCGGCCGCGCGCGAGGGGGACAGCGAACCCAGAATGGCGACGGGCAGTTCGGCGTCGTCGAGCGCGGGAATCACTGCCATGTCGGTCATGTCTTCGACTGTAGGTTCCCGGTCTGACACTTTCGGCTCGCCACGCGCCTAGGAGAGCGAATGGATCCGGCCGACCGGCCAGATGATGAGGAATGCCCGTCCGATGATCTTGCTCTGCGGAACGACACCGAAGTACCGGCTGTCCTCGGAATCGCAGCGGTTGTCGCCCATGACGAACACTTCGCCGTTGGGCACGGGCGGATAGACCTTCCGCTTGGACGAGCCGTTGCGCGGCAGCGTCCCGTGCCGGCACTTCTGGTTCACGTACGGCTCGTCGAGCCGGGAACCGTTGCGATAGACCTTGCCGCCCTGCAGCCGGATGTCGTCGCCCGGTACACCGATGACGCGTTTTATCAGCACATTGTCCGGGACCTTCCACGTGGACGGCCGGTTGAAGACCACGATGTCGCCCGGCTGGGGGTCGTGGAAGAGGTAGGACAGCTTCTCGACCAGCACGTGGTCGTCGTTGCAGCCCTGGCAGCCGTGCAACGCCGGTTCCATCGACTGCGAGGGCACGTAGTAGGGCTCGACCACGAACGCGCGCAGCAGCAGGGCCGCGGCGACGGCGATCGCGACGACGACCAGCGTGCGGAAGGCGCTCCGGGCCGCCTTCGGCCAGGGTTTGCGCTTCCCGGCGGGCTTTCCTGCCGGCTTTTCTTGGGGTTTGTCGACCTTGGCCGGCGCGCCGTCCTTCTTCTTGCGACGCCAGCGCTTCTTCTCATCGTCATCGTCTTTGCGGGTGAAGAAGTCGGCGATCGGGTCGCGACCTGACGCTGCTGCCGAAATCGCAGGCTTCTGGTACACGGCCGGGGCGCCGGCGAACGGCCGCGGCCGCGCGACCAGCTCGTCATCCTCCGCAGCTTCGTCTGTCGCGTCTGCTGCGGGCTCGACCTTGGCAGTTGGCTGCGGCGCAATGTCGGCTCGCCGGTTGCGCGCCGACATCACGGCCGCCGGCTCGGGCACGGCAGGCGGCTCGCGCACGGCAGGCGGCTCGGCTGCAGGTTGCGGCTCGGTCGCGGGTTCTGCCTCGACGTCGGCCGGCTTTCCTTGATCAACAGAGCCTTCTGGTCGCATATCGACCACAACTCCCTCTTGATCAAGCAGGGCTGCGCCAGCCACCACGGCTCCCTCGGCGGGGTCGGGTTCGGGTTCGGCTGTCGACTCAGGTACCGGACGTTGCGGTGCCGAAGCCGCCTCAACGGGGGATGCGCCTTCGGCTGCTGCCAGCGCGTCAAAGGCGAGCGAGATCGGGGCCGGACGGGGCCGCCGGTCCGCCTCGATTACCGGCTCGACCCGCAGCGCCTCGTCCATCGCGACGGCGCGCGGCGGGCGCCGCTCGAACAGCCACGCCGCGAATCGGCGCGGGCCCGAACGGGCGACGTCCGGCGCCGGTTCCCCGGCGGGCGCGCGCGTATCCTCAGAGAACTCGGCGACCCGTGCGGCCAGCTGCTCGGCGCGCTCGCGCACCGCGTCGATCCGCTCGGCGAGATCAGCGGGAATGCCCTCCGGGTCGGGCTGATCAGCGTCGTCCACGGCCCGTACGGTAACCGGTTATCCAATGGACCGCCCCGTAGCATCGACGCAATGAGCAGCCCTCCACCGGGCAACCGGCCCAACTCCCGGCAAAAGCCGCGGGTACGGCTGCTCTCGGTCGGCAAGTTCTTCGGCGTGCCGTTGTACTTCGCGCCGTCCTGGTTGGTCATCGCCGCACTGCTCACCTTCTACTACGGCCCGGTTGTGCAGGACGCCGTCCCCGGCGTCAGCGCAAGTTCGGCCTACCTGGTCGCGTTCGGTTACGCGGTGCTGTTCGCGCTGTGCGTCCTCGCGCACGAACTCGGACACACCGCGGTCAGCCTGCTGCTGAAGCGGCCGGTGAAGCGGATCGTGATCTTCCTGCTCGGCGGCATCTCCGAGATCGAGCGCGAGCCCGACCGGCCGCGTGACGAGTTCCTGATCGCGGCCGCCGGGCCGTTGGTCTCGATCGTGGTCACCGGCATCGCCGGTGTCGCCTACGATGCCCTCGACGCGCACACCCTTGCCGGCACGCTTGCGCTGCTGCTGTTCTGGAGCAATCTCGTGGTGGTCATCTTCAACCTGATGCCCGGCCTGCCGTTGGACGGAGGACGGGTACTGCGGGCGATTGTCTGGGCGGTGTCCAAGTCACAACTGACCGGTACTCGCGCGGGTGCGGTCGTCGGGCGTGTCGTCGCGGCCCTGGTATTCGTCCTCAGCCTGGTGGCCAATCGGGGTCCGGACGGCATCGTGGCTGGTCTGGTCGGCGTCATGCTCGCTGCATACCTGTGGTTCGGGGCGGGCCAGTCGCTCAAGTACGCCGAGGTGATGGCGCGGCTACCCGCCGTCGATCTCGAGACGCTGCTGCGACCGGGCCTGCTCGTGCGGCCCGATCTGTCGATTGCCGAGGCGCTGCGCCGGATGTGGCAGGGCAGCGCCCGCGGCCTCGTGCTGATCGACTCGGCCGACCGGCCTGCGGCGATCGTCGAGGAGGCCCGGGTCAACGCCGTACCCCCTGACCGTCGCCCCTGGGTCCAGCTCAGCGCGGTGGCCCGTCCCCTCGAGGCCGGGCTGGTGCTGCGCCGCGGCCTCAAAGGCGAGGATCTGCTCGCCGCGGTGCGCGCCACGCCGGCCTCGGAGTACCTGGTCGTCGACGACTCTGGCGCGCCGGCCGGGATCCTGGCCACCGCCGATCTGGCAGCCGCCCTCGGTGCTGCCCGGTGAGTTCTAACGCGGCGCCGGGGTCCGGGCCGTTCCGGGCGGGGGAGCGCGTACAGCTCACCGATCCGAAGGGACGGCTGCACACCGTCACCCTCGAGGCCGGCAAGCAGTTCCACACGCACCGCGGCGCGATCGAACACGACGCGCTGATCGGCGCGCCGGAAGGCAGCGTGGTGCCCTCGACCGCCGGCACGCTGTATCTGGCGCTACGCCCGCTGCTGGTCGACTTCGTGCTGTCGATGCCGCGCGGGGCGGCCGTCATCTATCCCAAGGACGCCGCGCAGATCATCACGATGGGCGATATCTATCCGGGCGCCACGGTGCTCGAGGCCGGCGCCGGTTCAGGTTCGATGACGTGCGCGTTGCTCCGCGCGGTGGGTCCGAGCGGGCGCGTCATCTCCTACGAGGTGCGCGAGGACCATGCTCAAGTTGCGGTCCGCAATGTCGAAACGTTCTTCGGCGAGCGACCGGCGAACTGGGAACTCCGGATCGGCGACGCGGTCGAGCACGGGAGCGCCGAGCCGGTCGACCGGGTGATTCTCGACATGCTCAGCCCGTGGGAGGTGCTGCCGTCGATGGCCGCCGCGCTCAACCCGGGCGGCGTGCTCGTCGGCTACGTCGCGACCACCACCCAGGTGTCGCGGCTGGTGGAGGCGATCCGCGAGCTCGGCGGCTTCACCGAGCCGGCGGCCTGGGAGACCTTCATGCGCGGCTGGCACGTGGTCGGGCTGGCCGTCCGTCCCGAGCACCGGATGATCGGGCATACCGCGTTCCTCGTGAGCGCGCGCCGATTGGCGCCGGGCGTCACCGCGCCGCCTCGGCAGCGCCGCTCGGCGAAGGGCAGCTAAGCCGCCGGGCCGGCGATCTCGACGTCGTCGGCGCTGCGCACGACGTGGATGCAGTCGCCGGGGCACTCCTTGGCCGAACTGATCACGTCCAGAGCGAGATTGGACGGGACGTCGGCGCGCTGTCCGGGCGCCGCCAGCAGGTCGCCCGAGTCGTTCTTGACGTAGGCCAGGCCGTCGATGTCGAACTCAAAGACTTCGGGCGCATATTGCACGCACAGACCGTCGCCGGTGCACAGATCCTGGTCGATCCAGACCTGCATCTGGTCAGACATCGAAAGGCCGTCCTCGGGGGTCGGGTATTACAGCTGTGTTGCGTCGGCTACGTCATCAGGATAGTTCCCGGATTAGTTGCGCTTGCGTGTGTAGGGTGAGTTTTCGCGAACACTCCACCGACCTGGAGGTGGCCGCATGGCTCCCGAGCCGCGCGAACCGCAGTCTGGACAGCGATCGGGCGAGTCCGATCCCGATGCGCGCCGTCGTGCTGTGTACCTCGAGCAGGAAGTTGAACTGCTCCGCTCGAAGATCGCCGAATCGCCACGACACATGCGCGTACTCGAAGACCGACTCGCCGAGACCCAAGCCCGCATCGCCGCGCTCAATGACCGCAACGAGCGCCTGTCGCAGACCCTTCGCGAGGCCCGCGACCAGATGATCGCGCTCAAGGAAGAGATCGACCGGCTGGCGCAGCCACCCAGCGGTTACGGAGTGTTTCTCGAGGCCTTCGATGATGGCACGGTCGACATCTTCACCTCGGGACGCAAGCTACGCGTCGCGGTGTCGCCAGAGGTCAGCGTCGATGACCTCCGCCACGGCCAGGAGGTCATGCTCAACGAAGCGATGAACGTCGTCGCCGCACGTGGCTTCGAACGGGCCGGCGAAGTCGTCATGCTCAAAGAGATCCTGGACGGCGGTGATCGCGCCCTCGTGGTCGGTCACACCGACGAGGAGCGCGTCGTCTTCCTGGCCGACATCCTGCGCCAAGCGCCGCTGCGCGCCGGCGATTCGCTGCTGCTCGAAACCCGGTCGTCCTACGCCTACGAGCGGGTGCCGAAGAGCGAGGTCGAGGAACTCATCCTCGAAGAGGTTCCCGACATCGACTACACCGACATCGGTGGCCTGACCAAGCAGATCGAAGCAATCCGCGATGCGGTCGAGTTGCCGTTCCTGCACGCGGATCTGTTTCGCGAGCACCAACTTCGTCCGCCGAAGGGAATCTTGCTGTACGGGCCGCCCGGTTGCGGCAAGACGCTGATCGCGAAGGCGGTCGCGAACTCGCTGGCCAAGCAGGTGCAGAAGGTGCACGGCGGCGATGAGAAGTCGACGGCGTTCTTCCTGAACATCAAAGGTCCAGAACTGCTGAACAAATACGTCGGTGAAACCGAGCGGCACATCCGGCTGGTGTTCCAGCGGGCCCGCGAGAAGGCCAGCGACGGCACGCCGGTGATCGTGTTCTTCGACGAGATGGATTCCATCTTCCGCACCCGCGGCTCAGGCGTGTCGTCCGACGTCGAGAACACCATCGTTCCGCAACTGCTCTCCGAGATCGACGGTGTCGAAGGGCTCGAGAACGTCATCGTCATCGGTGCGTCCAACCGCGAGGACATGATCGACCCGGCGATCCTGCGTCCCGGCCGGCTCGACGTGAAGATCAAGATCGAGCGTCCCGACGCCGAAGCTGCGCGCGACATCTTTTCGAAGTACATCCTGCCCGGCCTGCCGATTCACGCCGACGATCTGGCCGAGCACGGCGGCAACTCCGATGCCACCGTCGACGCGATGATCCAGCACACCGTCGAGCGGATGTACACCGAGTCCGAAGAGAACCGGTTCCTCGAGGTCACCTACGCCAACGGCGACAAGGAGACGTTGTACTTCAAGGACTTCAACTCCGGCGCGATGATCCAGAACATCGTCGACCGCGGCAAGAAGATGGCGATCAAGGATCTGCTGACCACCGGCCAGAAGGGGCTGCGCATGCAGCACCTGCTCGCCGCGTGCGTCGACGAGTTCCGCGAGAACGAGGATCTGCCGAACACGACCAACCCGGACGACTGGGCGCGCATCTCGGGCAAGAAGGGCGAACGGATCGTCTACATCCGCACCCTGGTCTCCGGCGGTAAGGGCAACGACACCGGGCGTTCCATCGACACGATCGGCAGTACCGGCCAGTACTTGTAGTCAGAACCGGTGACGCGGCAGCGCTTGCCGCTACCCTCTGCGCCATGGGTCTCATCATCGGCATCGTTATCGCCGTCATCGTCCTGCTGCTCATCTTCTGGGTGGTCCGCGGCTACAACAAGCTGGTTCGCGACCGCAACGGGTACAAGAACGCCT
>DASRSG010000174.1:0-11572 GCA_035656595.1 Jatrophihabitantaceae bacterium
ACCGCCGCCTCGACGAACGAAGCATCGATGAGTACAGGCTGATCGTGCTGTTCCTTGCGTACACCGGCGTGCGGTTCGGCGAGATGGCCGCGCTGCGAGTGCATCGAATCGACTTCCTGCGCCGGCGTGCCCTGATCGCCGAGTCGGTCACCCTCGCTGGCAACCGGCAGGTCTGGGGCACGCCAAAAGGACATGAACGTCGAGAGGTGCCGATACCTGAGTTCCTCGTCGAGGACCTTGCCTGCCATGTTGCGGGAAAACAGCCCGAGGAACTCGTGTTCACCGGCGTGCGCGGCGGCGGTGCGCTGCGATCACAGATCTTCCGTCGTGCCGCCTTCGACCGAGCCGCCGACGAGATCGGCGTGCCCGGTCTGCATCCGCATGAGCTGCGGCATACCGCGGCCAGCCTGGCGATCGCCGCCGGTGCCAACGTGAAGGTCATCCAGCAGATGCTCGGCCACAAGTCGGCCGCGATGACCCTCGATCAATACGGGCATCTGTTCGGCGACCAACTCGACCAGGTCGCTGAGGCGCTCAACGCTGCCGTTCTCGCGGCTCGGAACCAGCCCGCCGCGTCCACGAACGGTGCCGGTCGAGTCGTGCCGCTCGATCGGCCGGGCACGGTCTCGAAGCGCTCTTGAATCAGATCCCCGAGCTTCCGCGGGAACGCGCCGCCACAACGACGCCGAAGCAATTCGAACAACGCCCTCTTCCGGCGTCGACTTGGGTCGCGGTCTGAAATTTTTGCGGACTAAATGCGGACTAACGGCCAAATCTCATATCTAGTTGGTAGAGAAAAAACCACTACAGCCCAGCAAATACGGGCTATCTGTCGTGTGCCCCCGGCAGGATTCGAACCTGCGCCACCGCCTCCGGAGGGCGGTGCTCTATCCCCTGAGCTACGGGGGCGGCAACCGGCAAAGCCTAGCGCAGCCGATCAGTCCACCGGCGGCGGCAGCGGCGCGCCGCCGAGCTGGCGAAGCAGCCGCTCCATCTCCACGATCTCGTTGGTCTGGTTGACGTACATCTTCGCCGCGATCGTGCGCACGTAGGGCTCGACGGCGTGCTGCGCGGCGTACTGCGCCATCAGCACCCCGCCCTGGTGGTGATGAATCATGAGTTGCAGGAACAGGATGTCCAGCTCGTGGCCGTGCGAGGCCAGCAGCTTGTCCATCTGTGCCGGCGTGGCCATGCCCGGCATCAACCCGTTCACGCCGATGTGGAAGGTGTGCCCTTGCATCCACTTCATCGGCGAGTTGGTGACACGCGAGACGTTCCACTGCTGCAGCCAGCCGATCATCTCGCCCATCTCGACCGACTGCGACGTCTCGATGTCAAAGGCGAGCGTCTTGACGTCGATGTTGGTCGAGTTGTCGCGCGCGTAGCCGGCCATGGTGACGGCCTGCTGATGGTGGGTGGCCATGTCGCGCGCGAACCCGGCGTCGACCGAGTTCGCATTCGGTATCGCGCGGCCGTCGTTGCCGCTTGCTCCCCAGAGGAACCCGGCACCGACGGCGACCACCAGCACGGCGACGCCGATGATCGAGACGAGCACGGTTCGCAGCGAGCCCTTCGACGGCGGGGCGCCGAGCGTGGTTTCGAGCGAGGTCGTCATCAATGGTCAGCCCTCGAAGGGATGTCCCGGGGTGCTCGCGGCCGCGTTGAAACTCGGGTCGGAGCAGCTCGCTGTCGGTTCAGGCGTCGTGGCCAGGTTGTACTTCAGCGCTTCGACAAACGCGTCGACGCGCGGATCGCTCGCGCTGGGCACGAACAACTGGTAATCCCAGGACTGCAGCGACACCGGCGTCTTCAGCCCGGCGTAGGGCGACAGTGCCAGATGGTCGACGCCGTCGACGAGCGTCTTGAGAGTGGAGATGTCGGCCTTGGTCGCGGTCTTGGGGTTGTAGGTGATCCAGACGGCGCCGTGCTCGAGCATGTGCACCGCGTTCTCGTTGGCGATCTGGTGGTTGTAGATCGTCCCGGTGCAGTTCGCCCAGAACTGGCTGTGGTTGCCGCCGATCGGCGGGCTGGTGTTGTACTTGACCACGCCGGGCACGTGATTGTGCTGCGGTTCCTGCTTGTAGGTCAAACCCTTGATGGCCTTCGCGGCGGCGATCTCGGGCTGGACGTAACACGTGTCGCCGAGGCTGGTGCACGTGCCCTCGCCGGTGTTGGACGAGCTGTGATGGCGGGTGACCGCAAACGCGACGACGCCACCCGCGAAGATCACGAGCACGATCGTGGTGATGATCAGCCCCCACGGGGTCTGCCGCTGGTTGACGATCGACTTGCCCGGCTTGCGGGCCGGTGGGCGACCGGGAACAGCCTTGGCCGGCGGCTTGCTCGTCGAGGGACGCGCGCCCGGCTTCTTCGAGGCGGTTGTCGGCGGTTTGCGCTGGGCCATCGGGCTGCATTCTCCTGGCGGGACAGATGCCGGACGGACCGGCGAGGCATCGGACGGACGGGCACCGGACCATCGACCGGAGCCATCCAACCGCGCCAGTCTAGGTGGCCGGGCTGTGATCCGCCTCGGAACACCCGATTTCGCGCAGGGACCCCCCACTACGATTGACCGGTGACTCCCGCTGATCTGTCCGGCGCCGTGCTTGCGGCCGTGGCCGCATGCCTCGATGCCGGCGAGTTCGGCGCGACGGTGCCGTCCGAGGCAGTCATCGACCGGCCCAAGAATCCCGAGCACGGCGACTACGCCACCAACATCGCGATGCGGCTGGCAAAACCGGCCGGCAAGCCCGCGCGCCAGGTGGCCGAGGCAATCGCGATCCGGTTGCGCGAAACGACCGGTATCGACCGCGTCGACGTCGCCGGACCGGGCTTTCTCAACATCACCCTGGCCACCGGCACGCTCGGCGCGATCGCCAAGGACATCGTCACCGCCGGTGGCGACTACGGCCGCAGCGACACCCTGGCCGGCCAGCGGATCAACCTCGAGTTCGTTTCGGCGAACCCGACCGGCCCGGTGCACCTCGGGCACACCCGGTGGGCCGCGCTCGGCGACAGCCTGCACCGGCTGCTCGAGGCAGCCGGGGCCGAGGTTGCCTCCGAGCACTACACCAACGACTTCGGCTCGCAGTTGCAGAAGTTCGGCGCATCGCTGCACGCCGTCGCCCACGACGAGGCCGTCGCCGACGACGGCTACCACGGCGACTACATCGATGCGGTGGCCAAGCAACTCGTCGACGCCGATCCGGGACTGCTCGAACTGACCGGCGACGAGGCCGTCGCCGCGTTCACCGAGGCCGGCTACGCGCAGATGCTCGAGGGCATCCAGCACAGCCTGCGCAGGTTCCGCGTCGAGTTCGACGTGTGGTTCTCCGAGCGCGAGATGCACGCCAAGGGCGAGGTCGACGCCGCACTCGAGCGGTTGCGCGCGCAGGGGCACGTCTACGACAAGGACGGCGCGGTGTGGTTGCGCACGTCCGACTTCGGCGACGACAAGGATCGCGTGCTTGTGCGCAGCAACGGCGAGAAGACCTACTTCGCCGCTGACGCGGCCTACTACCTGGACAAGCGCGGGCGTGGCTTCACCCGGTGCGTCTACATGCTCGGCGCCGATCACCACGGATACGTCGGACGGTTGCGCACGATCGCGTCATGTGCGGGGGACGACCCGGCCGAGACGCTCGACGTTCTCATCGGACAGCTCGTCAAGCTGGTGCGCGACGGCGAGGAGCTGCGCCTGTCCAAGCGGGCCGGCACGATCGTCACCCTCGACGACTTCGTCGATCTGGTCGGCGTCGACGCCGGCCGCTACTCGCTGGCGCGCTGGTCGGCAGATACTCCACTGACGCTGGACATCGCCGAGATCACCCGCCGGTCGAACGACAACCCCGTGTACTACGTGCAGTACGCCCATGCGCGCACGAACAACGTCGCCCGCAACGCCGCAGAGGTCGGCATCGGGCTCGACGTCTTCCGTCCCGAATTGTTGACCAGCCCGTACGAGGCCAGCTTGCTGACCGCGCTCGGCGAGTTCCCGCGCGTGGTCGCCACGGCGGCCGAGTTACGCGCGCCGCACCGGGTGGCGCGCTACCTCGAGGATCTGGCCAGCGCCTATCACCGCTGGTACGACGAGTGCCGCATCATCCCGACCGGCGACGACGAGATCACCGACGTGAACCGCACCCGGGCATGGGTCAACGAGGCGACCCGCGTTGTGCTCGCGAACGGGCTCGAACTGCTCGGTGTCACCGCGCCGGAGCGGATGTAGGCATGTCGCGCTCAGCACATCCGGCCGGGCCGCGGCACGCCGACGGGCAGCAGGACGCTCACTCGTCGGCGGTGCCGGCTGATGTCAACGCGCTCGACCCGGCGATCTGGCCGACGTCCGCCGAGCGGATCGACGGCGTGATCACCATCGGCGGCAGCGCAGTGACGGCCCTGGTCGCCGAGCACGGAACGCCGGCGCTGCTGCTTGACGAGGACGACATGCGGGGACGGGCTCGTGCCTATCGCAGCGTCTTCGCCGAGAGCGACATCTACTACGCAGGCAAGGCCTTCCTGTGCACCACCGTCGCCCGCTGGATCGCCGAGGAAGGCCTCGGCCTCGACGTGTGCACCGGTGGCGAGCTCAGTGTCGCGCTTGCCGGCGGCTTCCCCGCCGAGCGGATTGCCATGCACGGCAACAACAAGTCCCACATCGAACTGGTCCGCGCGGTCGAGGCCGGCGTCGGGCACGTCATCGTCGATTCGTTCGACGAGATCGAGCGGCTCGCGCAGATCGCCGCGGACAGGGGCGTTCGCCAGGCCGTCCTGGTCAGGGTGACGGTCGGCGTCGAAGCGCACACCCACGAATACATCGCTACCGCGCATGAAGACCAGAAGTTCGGCTTCTCGCTTCGCGACGGCGTCGCCGAGCGTGCCGTGGCAGCGGTACTGGATGCACCGTCGCTGCACCTGGCCGGCCTGCACTCGCACATCGGTTCGCAGATCTTCGAGACGGCCGGTTTCGAGATCGCCGCACACCGTGTTGTCGGACTGGCCGCGACGATCCGCGACACGCATGACATCGAGGTCGACGAGATCAACCTCGGCGGCGGCTTGGGCATCGCATATGTCAGCGGTGACGATCCTGAGACACCCAAGCAGACCGTCGATCGGCTGGCCGCAATCGTGGAGCGTGAGTGCGCGGCGGCCGACCTGCGCCGTCCTCGCCTCTCGCTCGAACCGGGACGCGCGATCGTCGGCCCGAGCGCCGTCACCGTCTACGAGGTCGGCACCGTCAAGCAGGTCTCCCTCGACGGCGGCGCGGTGCGCACCTATGTATCGGTCGACGGCGGGATGAGCGACAACATCCGCACCGCCCTGTACGACGCCGATTACACCTGTGCGATCGCGAACCGCGAATCGTCGGCAACCCCGGTGCGCGCGCGCGTGGTCGGCAAGCATTGCGAGAGCGGTGACATCGTCGTTCGTGATGCGTGGCTGCCCTCCGACGTCGCGCCGGGTGACCTGATCGCGGTTGCCGCCACCGGTGCCTACTGCCGCAGCATGGCCAGCAACTACAACTACGTGCCGCGTCCGCCCGTCGTCGCCATCCGCGACGGTGTCGCGACGGTGATCGTGCGGCGCGAGACCGAAGCCGACCTGCTCCACCTCGACGCCGGGGTAGCGACATGAGCGACGCTTTGCGAGTCGCGTTGCTCGGGTGCGGCACCGTCGGCACCGAGGTGGTGCGGCTGATGCGGGATCAGGCCGACGACCTGACCGCACGCGTCGGTGCGCCGCTCGAGCTCGTCGGCATCGCGGTGCGCCGGCCGGCCAAGCATCCCGAGCTGCCCGCCGAACTCGTCACCACCGATGCCGATGCGCTGGTCACCAGTGACGACGTCGATCTGGTGGTCGAGGTCATCGGCGGCATCGAGCCTGTGCGCAGCCTGCTGCTCGCCGCACTGGCGAGCGGCAAGAGCGTCGTCAGCGCGAACAAGGCGCTGCTTGCCGAGGACGGCGCAACCCTGCACGACGCGGCTGCGAAAGCCGGCGTCGACCTGTACTACGAAGCTGCGGTCGCCGGTGCCATCCCGTTGCTGCGACCGCTGCGCGAATCGCTTGCCGGCGATCGCATCACGCGCGTCATGGGCATCGTCAACGGCACGACCAACTTCATCCTCTCGCAGATGGATTCGACCGGCGCCGGCTTCGACGAGGCGCTGGCCGAGGCCACCGCACTGGGCTACGCCGAAGCAGATCCCACCGCTGACGTCGACGGATTCGATGCTGCCGCGAAAGCGGCCATCCTCGCCGGACTGTCGTTCCACACCCGCGTGACCGCAGCTGATGTGCACCGTGAAGGCATCAGCGAAGTGAGCGCCGCCGACATGGCCGGCGCGAACGCGATGAACTGCACGATCAAGCTGCTGGCCATCTGCGAGCGCACCCGATCAGATCGTGGCACCGAGTCGATCGCGGTGCGCGTGCACCCGGCGATGATCCCGCGCGCGCATCCGTTGGCCGGTGTGGGCGATGCGTTCAACGCGGTCTTCGTAGAGGCCGAGGCGGCCGGTTCGCTGATGTTCTACGGACGCGGTGCGGGCGGGGCACCGACGGCCAGCGCGGTGCTCGGTGATCTCGTCGCGGTGGCGCGCAATCGGGTCAATGGCGGGCGCGGTGCGGGGGAGAGCTCCTACGCCGAGTTGCCGATCCTGCCGATGGGCGATGTGGTCACCCGCTATCACGTCGCGCTCGATGTCGCCGATCAGCCCGGCGTGCTCGCGTCGGTGGCCGGCGCGTTCGCCGATCAGGGTGTGAGCATCCAGACCGTTCGCCAGGAGGGGCGCGGCGACGCGGCCACCCTCGTCATCGTCACGCACTCGGCCACAGATGCAGCGCTCGCGCAGACCGTGCAACGGCTCGGCGGGATGGATTCGATCCGTTCCGCATCGGTCATGCGCGTCGAGGGAATGTCGGCCGACTGATGTCGCGACAGCTTCCGTGGCCGGGCCTGATCGAGGTCTACCGCGATCGCCTGCCCGTCACCGCCGACACCCCGAACGTCACGCTGTGCGAAGGCGGCACTCCGCTCGTCGCGGCCCGTGAGCTGTCCAAGCGCACCGGCTGCGAGGTGTACCTCAAGGTCGAGGGCGCCAACCCGACCGGATCGTTCAAGGATCGCGGCATGACCGTCGCGATCTCGAAGGCGGCCGAAGAGGGCGCGAAGGCCGTCATCTGCGCGTCGACCGGCAACACCTCGGCAAGCGCCGCGGCATACGCGGTGCGCGCCGGCATGACGTGCGCGGTGCTCGTCCCGCAGGGCAAGATCGCGCTCGGCAAGATGGCGCAGGCGCTCGTGCACGGCGCGAAGCTGCTGCAGGTCGACGGCAACTTCGACGACTGCCTCGAACTGGCCCGCAAGCTCGCCGTCGACTATCCGGTAGCGCTGGTGAACTCGGTGAATCCGTTCCGCATCGAGGGGCAGAAGACGGCCGCGTTCGAGATCTGCGACGTGCTCGACCGCGCACCCGATGTGCACTGCATTCCGGTCGGCAACGCGGGCAACATCACCGCCTACTGGAAGGGCTATCGCGAGTACGCGGCCGATGACGTCGTGTCGGCGGCACCGCGCATGTTCGGGTTCCAGGCCGCCGGCGCAGCGCCGATCGTCAACGGCGCTCCTGTGCTGGCCCCGGTGACGATCGCGACCGCCATCCGCATCGGCAACCCGGCCTCTTGGACGCTTGCCGAGCAGGCGCGTGACGAGTCCGGCGGCCTGATCGACGCCGTCACCGACAAGCAGATCCTCGAGGCGTACCGGCTCGTCGCGCGCAGCGAGGCGGTCTTTGTCGAACCGGCTTCGGCGGCCAGCGTCGCCGGCTTGCTGATGACGGCAGCGGACGGCCGACTGCCGGCCGGATCGACGGTCGTGTGCACGGTGACCGGAAACGGCCTGAAGGATCCGGAGTGGGCGATCACCGGCGCGCCCAAGCCGATCACGGTGCCGGTCGACGGGCACACCGCGGCGGTCAGCCTCGGGCTGGCATGAAGCCGGCCTTTCGGGGCGGTCCGGTACACGTCCGGACGCCGGCCACCAGTGCCAACCTCGGCCCTGGCTATGACGCGTTCGGCCTCGCCCTGGCCTGGCACGACGACGTGATCGCCCGCGTGGTCGACGCCGGCCTGCACATCGACGTGGCCGGCGAAGGCGAGGCGCTCGTGCGCGACGAGACGCATCTCGTCGTGCGTGCCATGCGGGCGACCTTCGCACGCCTCGGCGGTCAGCCGCCAGGCCTCGAACTGTCGTGCGCCAACCGGATCCCGCACGGGCGCGGCCTGGGCTCGTCGGCAGCCGCGATCGTCGCCGGCGTGCTCCTCGCGCGGGCGCTGACAATCGGCGGGGACGAGCGGTTGCCGGCCGAGGCGGCGTTCGCACTCGCTGCCGAACTCGAGGGCCACCCCGACAACATCGCGGCCTGCTACTACGGCGGGCTCACGATCGCCTGGACCGACCAGGGCATCGCGCGCGCGGCGTGCAGCGCTGTCCACGCCGACGTCCGACCGGTTGTGCTCGTGCCACCCTTCGAATCGTCGACCGCGGCGGCCCGCGACCTGTTACCCGCGGCCGTGCCGCACGCCGATGCCGCGTTCAACGCCGCCCGCAGCGCACTGCTGGTGGCCGTGCTGAGCGGCACCGTGACCTCGCCCGATGCGCTGTTCGCCGCAACCGAGGACAGGCTGCACCAGCCCTACCGTGCCGTAGTCGCGCCACAGACCACCGCGCTCGTCGCCGAGCTTCGCGCGATCGGCGCGGCCGCGGTCGTCTCCGGCGCTGGGCCCGCGGTCCTGGTGCTGGCTAGAGATGAGGTCGAGGTCCAACGCGTCCGCAGCCTGGCGCCTGCCGACTGGCGATGCGAGCACCATTCGGTCGACCCGGTCGGCGCGCACGTGATCACCGCGCCACGGATCGGTGCAGACGCACAACTGTGACCTTCGCGGGAATACCTCCCGGCAGGTTACTGTTGCTGGCTATGTGTTGAGCGTCTAGGCTCACATCCAGCAGTCCTGGTGCCGACGACCAGCTAGCACAGCATCGGCAGGCGCCACCACCTCCACTCGGACGACGCGCTCGACGCGCATCCCGACCGGACCGGACTGCGCAACCAAGCCTTCCCCTGACGTCACAGCCAGGGGATCGGGGCGAGCCAACAAGCTGGCGCGCCTAAGTACCCGGCCGGTCCCGTGCACTGCATGCGAACCGGCCACTTCGGAAGGATCCGACACCACTGTGACCGACATCCAAGAGCAGGCTCCTGCCGCTGCCGCGGCGGACGGCGCTGCCACCGCCCCTGCCGGCGGAGCCCGCGCCAAGCGCGCCGCCCTGAGCACGATGCTGCTGCCAGAACTGAAGCAGCTCGCCAGCGGCATGGGCATCAGCACCACCAAGCTGAAGAAGAGCGACCTGGTCGCGGCGATCCAGGCCGCGCAGGCCGGCGGCTCGGCGGCCAAGGCCGCGACGAGCACCGCCAAGACCGCCAAAGCTCCCGACAAGGCCGCCGACAAGCGTGCGGCGAAGAACGCTGCCCCGGTGCAGCCCGACACTGCCGCGGAAGCTCCGACGCAGGTTGCCAACGGCACCAGCCGTCAGCGCCCGCCGCGCGAGTCCCGCACCGCCAACCGTGCCACCAGTGCCGACAGTGCTGACCGGGCCGGTCAGGCCACCGATTCCGGCGGCGCGCAGCAGGACCGCCAGCAGGGCGCTCAAGAGGGCACCCAACACCGCCAGAACGGCAGCGTCCAGCGCGACGGCGCGCAGCAGGACGGCACCCAGCAGGACGGCTCGCGCAACCGCGACAACCGCCAGCAGGACGGCCGTCCGCAAGATCGTCAGCAAAACAACCAGAACAACCAGAGCAATCAGTCGACCCAAACCGGTCAGGGCAACCAGAACGGCAGCCCGAACGGCAGCCCGAACCAGGGCGGCGCGCAGAGCGAGGACGACTACGACAGCCGCAGCCGCCGCGGTCGCCGTTATCGCGACCGTCGTGGCCGCAACCGCGAGCGCACCGGCCCCGACACCCGCAGCGGTGGCGGCAATGACGTCGAGCCAACCGTTGCCGACGACGATGTTCTGATCCCGGTCGCCGGCATCCTAGACGCGATCGAGGACAAGAACACCTGGTTCGTGCGCACCGAGGGTTACTACGCGAGCCCGGACGACGTGTACGTCGCCAACTCCTACGTGCGCAAGTTCAACCTGCGGCGCGGCGATGCGGTCACCGGAGCGATCCGGCAGATGCGCGACGGCGAGCGGCGCGAGAAGTACAACCCGCTCGTGCGCCTCGACAGCGTCAACGGCAAGAACCCCGACGAGTCGCGCAACCGCGTCGAGTTCACCAAGCTCACGCCGCTCTACCCGCAGGAGCGACTGCGTCTCGAGACCGAGCCGCACATCCTCACCACCCGCGTCATCGATCTGGTGATGCCGATCGGTAAGGGCCAGCGCGCGCTGATCGTTTCGCCGCCCAAGGCGGGCAAGACGATGGTGCTGCAGGCGATCGCCAACGCCATCGCGACGAACAACCCTGAGGTGCATCTCATGGTCGTCCTCGTCGACGAGCGTCCGGAGGAAGTCACCGACATGCAGCGTTCGGTGAAGGGCGAGGTCATTGCCTCGACCTTCGACCGCAAGCCGGTCGATCACACTACGGTCGCCGAGCTCTCGATCGAACGCGCCAAGCGGCTGGTCGAGATGGGCCACGACGTGGTCGTGCTGCTCGACTCGATCACCCGCCTCGGCCGCGCCTACAACCTGGCCGCACCGGCTAGCGGCCGCATCCTGTCCGGTGGTGTCGACTCGACCGCGCTCTACCCGCCGAAGCGTTTCCTCGGCGCGGCGCGCAACATCGAGAACGGCGGCTCGCTGACCATTCTCGCTACCGCGCTTGTCGAGACCGGTTCAGCCGGCGACACCGTGATCTTCGAAGAGTTCAAGGGCACCGGCAACGCCGAGCTCAAGCTCGATCGCAAGATTGCCGACAAGCGCATCTTCCCAGCCGTCGACGTCGACCAGTCGTCCACCCGTAAGGAAGAGATCCTGCTCTCGCCCGACGAGCTCGCTGTCACCATCAAGCTGCGTCGCGTGCTGCACGAACTCGAGTCGCAGCAAGCGATCAACCTGCTGCTCGACCGGTTGCGCAAGACGCGCACGAACATCGAGTTCCTGATGCAGATCGCGAAGACCACGCCGGGCGAGTGAGGCTTCACCAGGTGACGTGCGGATCCTGCGCGAGCGCGAGCAGCTCCTGAGTTCCCGGTAGCGACGACGCACGCCCGGTGGCGCCGGCGAGCACCTGCCAGCCGTCTCGTGAGAGGCACAGCGCGTACTCGGTGGTCGCGCCGTCCGGTGTCGTCACGATGCTGGTCTGCACGCGCGCGAATCGCCACTGGCCCTTGGCCGAGGCCGGCGCCGATATCGATAGCGCCAACACCGCGTCGCGATAGTCGGCCCGCACCTGTACCGAGCACAGCGCAGTGAATTCGTCGAGCGTGCGCGCGAAGGTGGGCTGCGTCGTGCTCGGCAGATTGCGTAGCAGTGCCCGCACGATTGCGTCGGACGGGGAAT
>DASRSG010000175.1:0-14030 GCA_035656595.1 Jatrophihabitantaceae bacterium
TGCCCGGTTAGCTCGTTCCCCGGTGTCGGTGAGCGACGTGCCGAACCCACAATCGAGATCGGCCGGATGGCAACCTGTCACCGATGTCGTCGATGTCATGCCACGAGCTCACGCCTAAGCGAACTTGCCGAGCGGGTACGCGGGTGCCGCTGCCGAGGCAGCTGAGTCAGCCGGACTCGGCTTTGGCTTTCAGGCGCAGCAATGTCTCGCGGATGTGCTGCGCATTGACCTCGGACCGGTTGCGCATTCCGGTCGCGAGTTCGGCCGGTACCTTGAACCAACCCGGACGGCGGTCCCAGGTGCTCTCGGTGACCCGGCACCCTGCGTCGCGCTCTTGGATGTCGTACTGCCAGCGAGCGATCTTGACCACCGTATGCCTCACCTCGAACCCGAACTTGTGGCCCGGCTCGGCGTCGGTCACCGTGCACGTCGTCTTCCAGCGCCGCCAGCCGTTGCGGTTGTTGCCGCTGAAGACCGCACCGGGCGTGGCGGACGACCCGCTGCGCCACGTCATCGCCTCGGTTTCGGAAGCAAGTGACGTCAGGGTCGGCAAGTCGGTGATCAGCGCGTAGACCGTCTTGGGCGTCGCGGCGATGTCGATCGACCCGGCAGCGGAGGGCGAAGTCATGACCCGACCGTCACTTCGTTCCGGTCGAGCCCGATACCTGTGGTTGGCTCGCTGCGCTCGCTCTAGTTTGCTCGCGTTCGAGCTCGAGCGCGATGTCGATGAGCTGGTCCTCCTGGCCACCCACGAGCTTGCGCTCGCCCGCCCGTACAAGTATTTGCGCGCCGCTGACACCGTAGCGCTCGGCCTGCCGGTACGCGTGCTTGAGGAAGCTCGAGTACACCCCGGCGTAGCCCATCATCAGTGCCATCCGGTCGAGCCGGCACTCTTCGGGCATGGCGGGACGGACGACATCCTCCGCGGCATCGACGATCTTGAAGAAGTCAATGCCGGTCTCGATGCCGAGCTTGTCGCACACTGCGACGAACGCTTCGACCGGAGTGTTGCCGGCACCGGCTCCGAAGCGGCGGGTCGAGCCATCGATCTGCAGCGCGCCGGCACGGTAGGCCGCGATCGAGTTCGCCACCGCCAGGTCGAGGTTCTCGTGCCCGTGGAAGCCCACCTGTGCGTCCGCGCCCAGCTCGGCGACCAGTGCAGCAACCCGGTCGGAGACCTGTTCCAGTACCAGCGCACCCGCCGAGTCGACGACGTAGACGCATTGGCAGCCCGCGTCGGCCATGATGCGTGCCTGCGCAGCCAGCGCCTCGGGCGGCTGCGAGTGCGACATCATCAGAAAGCCGACTGTCTCCAGCCCGAGCTCGCGCGCCAGTCCGAAATGCTGAATCGAGATGTCGGCCTCGGTGCAGTGCGTGGCGATCCGGCAGATAGACGCACCGTTGTCGCGCGCGATGCGAATGTCGTCCTTCACCCCGACGCCGGGAAGCATCAGCACCGCGATCCTCGCCTGTTTCGCGGTCTTCGCTGCGATGGTGATCAGGTCTTGCTCGGGTGTGCGCGAGAAGCCGTAGTTGAACGACGAGCCGCCCAGCCCGTCACCGTGGGTTACCTCGATGACGGGGACGCCGGCGTCGTCGAGGGCGGCCACGATCGAGCGCACCTCGTCGGCGGTGAACTGGTGCCGCTTGTGGTGCGATCCGTCGCGCAGCGACGTGTCGGTCACCCGAAGGTCGCGCGTCATTTCACGAGTTCCTCTCCGACTCTGGTGGCCGCGGCGGTCATGATGTCGAGATTGCCTGCGTACGGGGGCAGGAAGTCACCCGCACCCTCGACCTCGACGAAGATCGACACGCGCGCCATCCCACCATTCATTTCGGACGGGTCCTCGAACTGCGGCTCCTGCAGCAGCCGATAGCCGGGCACGTATGACGCCACATCGGCGGCCATTGCCTGAATCGATGCGGCGATCGCATCGGTGTCGGACCCGGCCGGGACCGCGCAGAAGATCGTGTCGCGCATGACCAGCGGCGGATCGGACGGGTTGAGCACGATGATCGCCTTGCCACGCTTGGCGCCGCCGATGACTTCGACGCCACGGCTGGTCGTGCGCGTGAATTCATCGATGTTTGCACGCGTGCCCGGTCCGGCCGAGGTGGACGCGACTGTGGCCACGATCTCGGCGTATTCGACCGGCACGACGCGCGACACGGCGTACACCATCGGGATGGTGGCCTGCCCACCACAGGTGATCAGGTTGACGTTGGGCGCGTCGAGGTGTTCGCGCAGGTTGGCCGGCGGCACCACGTATGGGCCGACCGCGGCGGGCGTGAGGTCGACAGCGCGGATGCCGGCGGCCTCGTAGCGCGGCGCGTTCTCACGATGGACGTAGGCCGAGGTCGCTTCGAAGATCAGATCGGGCAGCTCGGCCGAGCCGAGCAGCACATCGACGCCGTCGGCGGTGGTCTGCAACCCTTCGTTCGCGGCGCGCTTGAGCCCTTCGCTGGCCGGGTCGACGCCGACCATCCAGACCGGCTCGATCACGTCCGAGCGCAGCAGCTTGTACATCAGGTCCGTCCCGATGTTGCCGGAACCGACGATTGCGGCGGTGGCCATCTAGGCAGCTCCTTCGAAGGCGAGCGATACAAGGCCGAGCGGTCCGAAGTCGGCTCGAAACGCGTCGCCGGGACGGGCGTCGATCGCCCGAGTGCACGATCCGGGCAGGGTCACATGCCCGGCCTGCAGCCGCACCCCGAACGAGGCGACCTTGCGAGCCAGCCAGGCTACCGATGTCACCGGGTTGCCGAGCACCGCGTCGCTGCGCCCGACGCCGACCTCGTCCGGGCCGCGCCAGAGCGTGACCGGGATGGCACGCAGGTCGAGGCTGCGCGGATCGATCTGCGCTTGTCCGAGTACGAACCCGGCCGATGACGCGTTGTCGGCGATGGTGTCGACCAGTCCGATCTGCCAGTCCTCGATGCGGCTGTCGATGAGTTCCAGCGCCGCCGTGACGTACGCCGTGGCGGCGAGCACGTCGTCTTCGGTGCAACCCTCCCCCGGCAGGTCGCAGCCAAGCACGAAGCCGACCTCGGGCTCGACGCGCGGCAGCAGGTAGCGGCCGGCATCGACCGGCGTGCCCTCGCGCAGCGCCATGTCGCTGAGCAGGTGGCCGTAGTCGGGTTCGTCGACGCCCATCATCTGCTGCATCGCCTCCGACGACAGGCCGACCTTGTGCCCGACGATGCCGGCTCCCCCGGCCACTCGGCGCTCAATGTTGAGCAGCTGAATGCGGTAGGAATCCTCGACGTCCAGGTCCGGGAAGGACGCGCCCAGCGGCGCGATCGCGGTGCGTTCGGCCTCGGCGACGCGCAGGATGTGCGCGACCTCGGCGCGCTGCTCGGCGGCGAGCACGGCACCTCCTCGGATTCTTGCCGAACCTAGAACACGTTCTATGTCTCGGTCGACCAAGTCTATCCCCAGTCTGTCTTGCAATACCAGCCGAGAACTATAACCTGTTCCACATGCAGGATGACGAGTACGACGTCGTCGTGGTGGGCAGCGGTGCTGCTGGGATGGCAGCCGCTCTGGCCGCCGCGAAACAGGGCCTGTCGAGCGTCGTCATCGAGAAGGCCAGTTGCTTCGGCGGCTCGACCGCGCGCTCCGGCGGCGGGGTGTGGATTCCGAACAACGAGGTGCTGCGCCGCGACGGTGTCACCGACACCCCGGAAGCGGCCCGGACCTACCTGCACAGCATCGTCGGCGAGCACGTCGCGTCCGAGCGCATTGACACCTACCTCGACCGCGGCCCGGAGGCGCTCAGCTTCCTGCTCGCCAACTCACCGCTTCGCATGCAATGGGTTCCGCACTACAGCGACTACTACCCCGAAGCGCCCGGCGGGCGGGTCGGCGGGCGCTCCATCGAGCCGAAGCCGTTCGACCTGAAGCACCTCGGCACCGAGCGTGCCCACCTCGAACCCGACTACGGCAAGTCACCGCTCAACGTCACCGTCACGCAGGCCGACTTCCGCTGGGCCACGTTGCTGATGCGCCACCCGCGCGGCGTGCTGCGCGTGCTGCGCATCGGCCTGCGCTGGATCTGGTCGATGCTCACCGGCAAGGATCTCGTCGTGCGCGGCCAGGCCTTCGCCGCCGCGCTACGTGTCGGGCTGGAACGGGCCGGCGTTCCGGTACTGCTGAATACCGCGCTCGACGATTTGCAGGTGTCCGACCGACGGGTCACCGGAGTTGTCGTCACTCAGGACGGCCGGCAGCGCACGATCCGCGCTCGGCATGGCGTAGTGCTCGGCTGCGGGGGCTTCGAGCACAACGAGGCGATGCGCAAGCAGTACCAGCGCGAACCGATCGGCAGTTCGTGGACGGTTGGTGCCGCGGCCAATACCGGTGATGGCATCGTCGCCGGCGAACGCCTCGGCGCCGCGCTCGATCTGATGGACGACGCGTGGTGGGGTCCGTCCGTGCCGCTGACCGGAGGACCCTGGTTCTGTCTCGCCGAGCGAACCCTGCCGGGCGGCATCATGGTCAACGCACGCGGTGAGCGGTTCATGAACGAGGCACTGCCCTACGTCGAGGCCACGCATCGGATGTACGGCGGTGCCGAGTTCGGTCGCGGCGACGGCCCGGGCGAGAACATCCCGTGCTGGATGGTGATCGACCAGCGTTACCGCAACCGTTATGTCTTCGCCGGCGTGCCGCCGCGCCGACCGTTCCCCGGTCGCTGGTACAAGGCTGGGATCATCCAGCGCGCGAGCACGATCGGCGAGCTGGCCGCGAAGATCGGCGTCGGCGCGGCCGCGTTGGAACGCACCGTCACGACGTTCAACGGCCACGCCAAGGCCGGACGCGACGAGCAGTTCGGCCGCGGCAACAGCGGCTACGACCGCTACTACGGCGACCCGACGATCAAACCCAACCCGTGCCTGTCTCCGATCGACAAAGCGCCGTACTACGCGATCACGATGGTTCCTGGCGATCTCGGGACCAAGGGCGGGTTGCGCACCGACACGCGGGCGCGCGTGCTGCGCGCCGATGGATCGGTAATCGACGGACTGTACGCAGCCGGCAACGTAAGCGGCACGGTGATGGGCCACACTTACGCCGGCCCGGGGGCGACGATCGGGCCGGCGCTCACGTTCGGCTACCTGGCCGCACTCGACATCGCCGAACGTGCGCGCACGAAGACCGAGGAGCTCGATCGTGCCCATTGACCCGGCGATTGCGATCGGCGCCGCCCGGCCCGCCGAGGACTTCGAGTGGACACCGTCGGACGTCCTGCTCTACCACCTCGCGCTCGGTGCCGGCCGCGACCCCACCGACCCGCGCGAAATGCGCTATGCCACCGAAGACGACCTCCAGGTCCTGCCCACGTTCGCGGTCGTCGCACCGTCGGTGCGTGCCACCGACGAACCGCGTGTCGAGTACCCCGGCATCTCCATCGACCTGACCAGGGTGCTGCACGGCACGCAACGCATCGACGTGCACCGTCGCCTGCCGACCGCTTGCAAAGCGCGCGCCGTCGCTCGGGTGAAGGATGTCTGGGACAAGGGCGCAGCCGCGGTGGTGGTCTCCGAGACGGTGGTGACCGACCTCGATGGCGCAGCGCTCTGGACGAACACCTCGAGTATCTTCGCTCGGGGCGAGGGCGGCTTCGGCGGCTCGCGCGGGCCGTCCAGCCCATCCGGACCGCCTGATCGAGACCCGGATACCGTCATCGTCACGCCGACCCTGCCGCAGCAGGCGCTTTGGTACCGGCTGCTGGGCGATCGCAATCCGCTGCACTCCCGCCCGTCCTTCGCGGAGGCGGCCGGCTTTCCGAAGCCGATTCTGCACGGGCTGTGCACGTACGGCATGGTCGCTAAGGCTCTCGTCGACGAGCTGCTGGACGGTGACGTCACTCGCCTCAGCGCCTTCGAGGTGCGGTTCGCCGGCGTGGTGTTCCCCGGCGAGACCCTGCGCACCTCGGTGTGGCAATCCGGCACCGGGTTCGTCCTCACGACAACAGTGGACGAGCGCGAGAAGGCACCAGCGCTTTCCGGCGCATCGCTGGAGGTCGCCTCATGACCGTTGCGCCGAAACTTGCAGGTGCGATCGAGACATGGGATGAGGAGGTCGACGTCGTCATCGTCGGCTTCGGCGCAGCAGGCGCATCCGCAGCTCACGAAGCGGCAACGGCAGGCGCTTCGGTGCGGGTGCTGGAGCGGACCGGTGCCCCGGGCGGCGCGGCCGCGATGTCGGACGGCTTCGTCTATCTCGGCGGCGGGACGCCCGAGCAGCAGCAGGCCGGCTTCGACGACACCGTCGAGAACATGCGCACATTCTTGAAAGCATCGTGCGGACCGTCCCCGGACGAGGCGAAGATCGACGTGTACTGCGATCGCAGCCTGGAACACCACGACTGGCTCGTCGAGCGCGGTGTCGAGTTCCTTGGCGCGGTCATGCCGCATGCGAACGGGACGTCGGCACTGGACGGCGAGGGCTTGATGTTCACCGGCGGCGAGAATGCGTACCCGTACGACGAGCTAGCGACGCCCGCGCCGCGCGGTCACGTGACACAGGGCGGCCGTCCCGGCGGCGGCGTGCTGATGCAGAAGCTTTGCGCGGCGGCGCTCGACGCCGGCGCCCGCGCCACCTATGACATCCGCGCCGAGCGGCTGATCGTCGATGACGACGGCCGGGTTGTCGGTGTGCAGGCGAGCCAGTACGGCGAGCACGTCAACCTACGTGCGCGCACCGGGGTCGTGCTCACTGCCGGCGGATTCATCCAGAACGCCGAGATGATCAAGCAGTACGCACCAGCCGTGCATGCGACACCCTTGCGGCTGGGCACCGACGGCGACGACGGGGCGGGTATCCGGATGGCCGAGGCCGTCGGTGCACGCGTGAAACGGATGGACGCGATCGAGTGCGCGTTGCCGTTCAACGCGCCGCGCAGCCTTGTCCACGGCATCATCGTCAACCGCTACGGGCAGCGGTTCATCAACGAGGACACCTACATGGGTCGCGTCGGGCAGGCTGCACTCGTCCAGCAAGGTGGCCAGGCATATCTCATCGTTGATGAGGAGCACTACGCACCGAACTGGCTCAACATCCCCGCTACCTGGGTGTGCGAGACGGTCGCGGAGTTGGAAGCCGAGATCGGCCTGCCAGTCGGATCGCTGGCGGCCACGCTTGATTACTTCAACGAGCATGCCGCCGAGGGCGAGGATCCGCTGTTCCACAAACGCGATCCGGTACTCACCCCGCTGCGCGGGGCACTCGCCGCGTTCGACTTGCGCGCCGACAAGTTCATCTACGCGCCCTTCACGCTCGGCGGCTTGCACACGCTGCCGGACGGTTCGGTGCTCGACCACGACGGTGCACCGATATCCGGACTGTATGCCGCCGGACGCACGACCTCGGGCGTGGCGGCGCAGGGGTACTGCAGCGGACTGTCCCTCGGTGACTCAACGCTGTTCGGCCGGTTGGCCGGGCAATCAGCGGCAGGAGTGAAGTGAGGAGACACGTGAGCATCCTGGATCGGTTCCGCATCGACGAGCAGGTCGCGATCGTCACGGGCGCGGGGCGCGGCATCGGTGCCGCTTCGGCGATCGCGCTGGCGGAGGCTGGTGCTGATGTAGTGATCTCGGCGCGGACGGTCGAGCAACTGCAAGGGACCGCGGCCGCCATTGAAGCGGTCGGCCGCAAGGCGCATATCGTCGTCGCCGATCTCAATGACGAGGCCGCAGTGCGCTCGCTGGCTGATGCAGCGCGTGAGGTGTTCGGACGGCTCGACGTCGTCGTGAACAACGTTGGCGGAACGATGCCGCGCACCTACCTCGACACGTCGGTCGGCTTCCTCGAGCGCGCGTTCCATTTCAATGTCTCGACTGCCCATGCGCTCACCACATCGTCTGTCCCGCTAATGCTCGAACACGGCGGCGGTGCGGTGGTTAACATCGCATCGGTCGTCGGCAAGGTCGCCGGGCGCGGCTATCTCGCCTACGGCACGGCGAAGGGCGCGCTCATTCATTACACCGAGCTTGCTGCCGAGGATCTCGCGCCGCGCGTGCGCATGAACGCCATCGCCGTCGGTTCGATCGCTACGTCCGCCTTGGACATCGTGATGGCCAACGACGAGATGCGCACCGGCATCGAGGAGGCGACGCCGCTGCAAAGGCTTGGCGCGGCCGAGGACATCGCTGCCGCGGTTGTGTACCTCGCCTCCCCCGCTGGGTCGTATCTGACCGGTGCAGTGCTCGATGTTCACGGCGGTCTGCAACGACCGAACATGCAACTGCCCATCCCGGATCTGTAGAGAGGTCACGCATGTCGATACGTGTCGTGCAGTGGAGTACGGGAAACGTGGGGCGGCACGCGATCGCGGGCATAGCGGCTCGACCCGAGCTGGAACTCGTCGGCGTATGGGTGTCCGATCCCTCGAAGGCGGGACGCGACGCGGGCGAGCTGGCCGGCCTCGGTCGATCGTTAGGTGTCACCGCGTCCACCGACGCCGATGAGCTGATCGCCTTGCAACCCGACTGCGTCGTCTACACCGCGATGGCTGACAACCGGCTGGTCGAGGCGATCGAGGATCTCAAACGGTTCCTCGCCGCGGGCATCAACGTGGTGTCGTCCTGCCCGGTGTTTCTGCAGTACCCGGGCGGCGTGGTGCCGCCGGAGGTGACCGATCCGATCAGCGCAGCCGCCGAGTCGGGTGGCGCGTCGTTGTTCGTCAACGGCGTCGATCCTGGTTTCGCGAACGACTGGCTGCCACTCGTGCTCACCTCTGTGTCCGAGCGGATCGACGAGGTGCGCTGCTTCGAGCTGCTCGACTACTCGACCTACGACAACGCCACGGTGCTCTTCGACGTGATGGGATTCGGCAAGCCGTTGGACGAGACGCCCATGCTGCTGATGCCTGGCGTGCTCTCCCTCGCGTGGGGTTCGGTCGTTCGCCAGCTTGCCGCCGGCCTCGACGTCGAACTCGACGAGGTTAGGGAGACAGTCGAGCGGCTGCCTGCCCCCGAGAAGTTCGAGATCGCCTCGGGGACGATCGAGAAAGCCACGATGGCGGCACTGCGCTTCGAGGTGCTCGGCATACGCGGTGGACGGCCGGTGTGCGTGCTCGAGCACGTCACGCGGTTGCGTCCCGACCTTGCACCGGACTGGCCGCAGCCGTCCGGGCAAGGGTGTTACCGGGTACAGGTGAGTGGTGAACCGAATTACACACTCGACCTGCAACTGCTCGGCACGGATGGCGACCACAACACGGCTGGTTTGAAGGCCACCGCAATGCGCCTGGTCAATGCGGTGGAGGCCGTGGTTGCGTCCGCGCCCGGGCTGGTGACGGCGCTGGATCTACCGCTCATCACCGGCCGCGGGCTGGTCGCCTAGCTGTACTAGCTGCCGGCCTGCTCGGCCAGTGCGAACTGCACTTGGCCCTGCTCGTCGACTGCGGCGTGCAGCGCCTTGTCGTCGAGCAGCTGTGCTGCGCCGGACTCGACGAAGACGCGCGCCCCGTCCCCGGTGACGACGGCGTCGTCCTCGCTGGGCACGAGCGCGAGGGACAGCGTGAGCGTCGTGCCGTCAGGGCTGGTGGCGATACGCACGCCGGCGTCGTCGGGCACGTCGGGGCTGTTGTCGATCAAGTTGCGGATCTCGGTCGTAGCACTGTCAGTCAGCGTCAACACGATGAAACTCCCTTGTCGTTGACTATGTCGCTGGACCCTTCGACGGTTGTTCACGTGCCCCTCTTGTGTCAAATATGTGATTCGTCCCGGGCGTGTCGCTGGGCGGGTCATGGCATCGTGGAGGGATGTGCCGCAACATCCGAACCCTGCACAACTTCGATCCGCCCGCCACGAACGGTGAGGTGCATGCCGCTGCCCTGCAGTACGTGCGCAAGGTCGCCGGAGCGACTAAGCCATCGGCTGCGAATCAGGAAGCGTTCGACGAAGCGGTCGCCGCTGTTGCTCACGCCACAGAGCACTTGCTGTCACACCTGACCACCTCTGCTCCGCCGAAGAATCGCGAGACCGAAGCGATCAAGGCTCGCGCCCGAGCGGAGAAGCGCTACGCGTGAACGCGGCGCCTGCGGAGCGAACCACGTGAGCGATGTACGCGCGGCGGTCACTGGATACGCAGCGCGTATGCACCGCGCGATCGGCTCCGAGCACCACATCGCGTCCCCGCTCGGCGCGTGGCTCGTGCTCGCCTTCGCCGCGTCGGCCGCTCGTGATGACCTGCGATCGCAGCTCGCGAGCAGACTCGGCATGCCGGTGGGAGAGGCGTCGGCGCAAGCCCGCGCGCTGCTCGAGAAGCCACCGGCCATCCTGCATCTCGCGGCCGCGGTATGGACCGCTCAGCACGCCGCTGACATCGACGCCTGGTTGACCAGTCTGCCAAACGAGGTTGACGTCGGGCCGATCCCGAGCCAGGCCGAGGCAAACGTGTGGGCCGACAAGCACACGCTCGGTCTGATCAAGCAGTTCCCGGCCGACCTGAGCAAGGCGATTCTCGTGCTCACCAGTGCGCTCGCCTGCGAGGTCAGCTGGCGCCGTCCGTTTGACACCGCGGTCGCCGACGAGCTTGAGCTCACCCCGGCGACCGGCTTCGATTCCGTCGGCACGCTGCTGTCGTCGTCCGGTCGCGATCGCATCAGCGTGCTTGTTGCCACCGATCACGGTGTGGTCGCCGCACACGTGGCCGCGGCGACCCACACCGAAATGCTCGTCGTGTCTGTGATTGCCGATCCCGAGGTGCCGTCCTCAGCCGTGCTCGAGGATGCGCACACCATTGCGGTCTCACTCGCCCGGAGCGCGCCGGTGCCCGGCCAGCTCTCGCTGTTCGACGTTCGACTCGGGCCGTCGCATTCCTGGACGGTGACTGAGCACGTCGAGCGAGGCGATCGCGACTGGGAGCGGATGCGCTCGATCCTGCCCGCGTGGTCGGCTGAATCGAAACACGATCTCGTGCGCCTCGGCGATCTGGGATTCGATGTGGCCGGCAGAGCTCTTTACCGTCTCATCGGCGGTGCTGGCACCTCGGCTGCGCAGGCGGCGGTCGCCCAGTACACCAGAGAGGGATTCAAAGCAGCCGCGATAACCTCGGTAATGCAGGCAGCGGCCGCACGGCGGTATCCGAACGAGGTTCGAGTGCGCGAGGCGCTGATCGAGTACACCCATCCACACGCGGTGGTCGCGGTCTCGGTCGATGACAAGGCGTCACCTTGGGCGGGCATGCCGTTGTTCTCCGCGTGGGTGACCCATGCCGACGAAGCCGAGTAACTTCCGTTTCCGCCTAAAAGGGCGGGGGTTGGTCCTCGTCGTCTTTAAGTGGTCCGGTTCTGGGGCGGGTTCGGTCGCGGTCGGGTATTGCTCGGGTGGTCGGTCGTAGACCCGCCCGGTGGTGTGGTCCAGCGGATGGTCCCGTCGGGTAGTCGTTGGGTGTGCCAGCCGGCGTCGTGTTTGACGTGATGTTCGCGCTTGCATTCCGGTCCGAGGTTGCCGGCGTTGGTTTGGCCGCCCTGACTGAACGCGATGACGTGGTCGATTTCGCAGCGTCGGGCCTGGCGGTGGCAGTGCGGGCCACGACAGGTCCGGTCTCGTGCCTCGTGTACCCGGCCGACCAGCGCATCAGGCACGCCACCTCCCGGGTAGCCGACAGTTCCGCCAGCCGATCCCGGCCCGCCGCGAGCCGGGCGCTAGGCCTGGCCGGGGCCGGCACTCGATCGGGATGAGTCGCGATCCGGGCCAGATGGCGTGCCTGGCGGGCTCCACATGTTCGATACTGGGAGCAGCCTCTGACAATTCCAGGCTCAGAATCAGCCGTCCCCAAACAGATTTTCAAGGAATTTCTGACACCCGAACAGCAAGCCGAAAGCGGCAACCAGCCACCATCGAAACTGCCTCATCGCTGAAGGTTTTGGATGGTCAACCCAAAGCGTAAAGTCCTGAACCACCGGGAGGTGAGGGGCGATGGCGAAGTTCGCGATCTTCTTCAAGTTCAAGGCCGAGACGATCAAGGCCATGATGGCCAACCCGAGCGATCGCGGCGCGGTGGTCAACAAGCTCTGCGAGTCGGCCGGCGGCCGAATGCTGGCCTACTACCTCATGTTCGGTCAGTGGGACGGTTTCGTCGTGTTCGAGGTTCCCGACAGCGCGGGCGCAGGCGCGGTCAGCCTCGCCGTCACGAGCACCGGCGCCTTCGGCGCCATCGAGACGCACGAGCTCATCGATACCGCAAGGTTCGCTGCGATGCTCGGCTCGGCCGGCGGACTCACGTACACGCCGCCGGGCAGCTAAGCAGCGCCGAGTACCAGTCCCGACGTCGGTACGCCTGTGCCGGCAGTCACCAGCACGTGTGCGGCACCGTCGATCTGATTGACGGCAGTCCCGCGCACTTGTCGCACGCCTTCGGCGATCCCGTTCATGCCGTGGATGTAGGCCTCGCCGAGCTGTCCGCCGTTGGGATTGATCGGCAACCGCCCGTCCAGTTCGAGGGCACCGTCAGCGATGAAGTCACGTGCCTCGCCGCGCCCGCAGAAACCGAGTTCTTCCAGCTGGATCAGCACGAACGGCGTGAAGTGGTCATAGAGCACCGCGACATCGACGTCTGGCGGCGCGATCCCCGATTGCTGCCAGAGCTGCGAGCCCACGATGCCCATCTCGGGCAGTCCGGTCAGCCCGTCGCGGTAGTACGACGTCATCACGAACTGATCCGCCCCACTCCCCTGGGCCGCTGCCTGGACCAGCACCGGCCGGTTGGGCAAGTCGCGCGCACGGTCGGCAGCCGTCACCACGACGGCGACACCGCCGTCGCTCTCCTGACAGCAGTCGAGCAGGTGCAGCGGTTCGGCGATCCACCGCGAGGCTTGATGATCCTCGAGCGTTATGGGCTTGCCGTAGAAGAACGCGTTCGGGTTGGTCGCGGCCGCGCGTCGATCCGCGACCGCTACCGCGCCAAAGTCCGCCGAGGTCGCGCCGTATACGTGCATGTAGCGCCGCGCGATCATCGCCACCCAAGCGGCGGGCGTACCCAGCCCCATCGGATACGACCACGACGCGTCCACGCCCGACGATGTCGGTGCGCCGGCGAGGCCAGTCATTACCTGGCCGAACCGCTGACCGGAACGCTCGTTGAACGCGCGGTAACACACAACCACTTCGGCAACGCCTGTCGCGACGGCCATCGCGGCCTGTTGCACGGTCGCGCACGCGGCCCCGCCGCCGTAGTGGATCCGGCTGAAGAACGACAGCGATGGGATGCCCACCTCGCGGGCCACTGCGGCTTCGGTGTTGGTGTCCTGCGTGAAGGTAACCAGTCCGTCGACATCGGAGGGTTGCAATCCCGCGTCGGCAATCGCCGCACGGACCGCCTCTGCCGCTAGCCGCAGTTCAGATCGGCCCGAGTCCTTCGAAAACTCGGTCGCGCCAATGCCGACGATCGCGGCCGCTCCGGAGAGTTTCATCTCGACACCTGCACGGTGCCGACGACATGGTCACCGAGTTGGCCGCGTCCGGTGACCGAGACGGTGAGTACATCACCCTCGACTGCAGTCACCGAGCCGGTGAACACGAGCGTGTCGTAGGCGTAGCAGGGCACGCCGAGCCGGATCGAGATGCTGCGCACCCGTGCCGACGGGCCGACCCAATCGGTCACGAAGCGCTGCACAAGTCCGGTATCGGTGAGGATATTGACGAAGATGTCCTTCGACCCGCGCTCGACGGCCGCGTCGCGATCGTGATGCACATCCTGGAAGTCGCGAGTAGCAATGGCCGACGACACGACGAACGTTGGTGTCGCGGAGATGGTCATCGGCGGTAATTCGGTACCGATCACGCTGGGCTCCAAGAGGGCAAGGTCAGCCCATCATCGATCTTGGTGAGTGCTAGCCGGACCGGCATATCGATGGCAACCGCTGACGGATCTGCGTCGATCAGCTCGCCGATCATCCGCACCCCTTCTTCGAGTTCGACGAGTGCGACCACGAACGGCAAGGTCTTGCCCGGCACCTGGGGATGGTGGTGCACGACGTAGCTGAACACCGTCCCCCGGCCGGACGCGACAATCCAAT
>DASRSG010000176.1:0-36489 GCA_035656595.1 Jatrophihabitantaceae bacterium
CCCGGCATCGCTGCACACCATCCAGTTGCGGCACGGCTCGACGGTGATCAAGACTTCCAAGAAGCCCTGCTAGAGCCCCGCGGCACAATCTCAAGATCAGCAGAGCTGAACCTCTCGATTCGAGCGGTTCAGCTCTGCTGATCAGTGCGCCGAAGCTGTGGTCTCGTCCTCAGCTGTGGGCGGTGCAGAGCAGCGCGCGCAAGGGGATGCGCAATCCGTCCGCGGCACGGAACTTCTCAACCATGGCCGCGGTTGCCGCGCGCACCTCGGCGAGCACCTCAGGCGAGGCGTTCGAGAGCGCAGCCGCCAACGGTGGCGCGAGGAACCGCACGGTGTCGAAATGCTCGTCGGCCGTGCTGAATGACGCGACGCCGTCGATGGCGCGCACGTCGACACCGGTGAAACCTGCCGCCGTGACGACAGCCTCGAACTCGGCAGGCTCGGCCAGCGAGAACGGATTGCCCGGCCCGGTCGGCGGCCCGGCGGGCATCAGGCCCTGCATCATCGCCGAGATGGCGAGCGTCGTCAGCCACGGATTGAACTGCGGACCCGCCCACACGGCGATGGCGATCCGTCCACCCGGCGCCAGCACTCGGCGGCACTCGGCCAGGGCACGCGCCGGCTCGGGCAGCAGCATGAGCCCCATGCGGAACGCGATCGCGTCGAACGAGCCGCCGGCCAGCGGAATGTCGTTGGCGTCGATCTGCGCTACTTCGATCTCGGGATGACCGGCCGCACCGGCGCGGATCAACTCGACCATGCCCGGGGCGACGTCGCTGGCCAGCACGCTGCCGCCCGGATGGACAGCGAGCGCGAGCCGCTGCGCAAGCGCACCTGTTCCCGCACCGAGCTCGAGCACCCGATCCCCCGCCGTAAGTGCGAGGCCTTGGCAGAGCGCGGCGGTGAGCTCGCTCTTCATCGCCTCGACGTGGCCGCGGTGGGCGTCCCAATTCGACGCGACACTTCCCCAATCGAGCTGATTCGCTGTAGTCATGCCACACTCCGATACAGTTCGACTGTTTTCAATACAGTGAAGGTGTATCGGATATGGGTGAGCAGGTCAAGCGGGCCTATGACTCATCGGGCCGCCAGCAGCAGGCGCGCGAGACCCAACTGCGCGTTCTGCATGCGGCCCACGACCTGTTCATCGCCCACGGCTACGGACGAACGACGATCACCGACATCGCGAAAGCAGCCGAGGTATCACCGGAAACCGTCTATGGCGCGTTCCGGAACAAGGCCACGATCCTGCACCGGGTATGGGACATCACCATTGGCGGCGACGACGACGCGGTGCCCTTCCACGAGCGTCCCGAGATCAAGGCGATCCGCGCGGAACCCGACCTCGCCAAGCGCTTTGCCATGCACGCGGCAATGTTCACCGCCGTGGCCAGGCGGATCACGCCGTTCCTGCTGGCACTGCACGGCGCAGCAGGCAGCGAACCGGCCGCCGCCGAGATGCTCGCCGAGATCGGCCGACAACGCTACGAGGGCATGCGGGTGATGGCCCGCGACGCCGCGGCAACCGGGCGACTCGCCGTGTCCGAGAAGGAGTGCCGCGACCTGATCTGGGCGAGCACCGACGGCATGCTCTGGCATCGTCTGGTCGTCGAGCGCGGCTGGTCAGACCAGCGACACATCGAATTCTTGACCACGATGTGGACTGCGGCGCTGGTGGCCAAGCCGCGCAGGCGCAGCCGCTGAACCTCGTCTTTGCCCCGCGTAGGCACGCTGCGAGGCGCTGGCAGCCCAGCGACGCGGGGCAAAGAGGCAGTCGTACGAGCCGGTGGCGCACCGCCCCGGTCCGGGCATCTCGGCTATCTTCGGAGCATGTCCCAGCCCTTCGACGCAACCGCAGCGTCCGCCGCCTACCAGAACGCACTAAAGGTCATCGAAGCAGTCGAGCCGACCATCGCCGGAGCCATCCGCGGCGAGCTCACCGACCAGCGCGAGTCGCTCAAGCTCATCGCCAGTGAGAACTACGCCTCCCCCGCGACGCTGTTGACGATGGGCACCTGGCTGTCGGACAAGTACGCCGAGGGGACGATCGGGCACCGGTTCTACGCCGGCTGCCAGAACATCGACACGGTCGAGCAGACCGCAGCCGACCATGCCCGCGCGCTGTTCGACGCGCCGCACGCCTACGTGCAGCCGCACTCGGGTATCGACGCGAACCTGGTCGCCTTCTGGGCGATCCTGGCGCAGCGCATCGAGTTGCCCGCGCTGGCTGAGGCCGGCGCCAAGCACGTCAACGACCTGTCCGTTGACGACTGGGAGAACCTGCGCAAGGCGCTCGGCAACCAGCGTGCGCTGGGCATGTCGCTCGACGCCGGCGGTCACCTCACGCACGGCTTCCGTCCCAACATCAGCGGCAAGATGTTCCACCAGTCGTCGTACGGGACGGACCCCGAGACCGAGCTGCTCGACTACGACGCCGTGCGCGCCGCGGCACGCGAGTTCAAGCCGCTGGTGCTCATCGCCGGGTACTCCGCATATCCCCGCAAGATCAACTTTGCGACTATGCGCGAGATCGCCGACGAGGTCGGCGCGGTGCTGATGGTCGACATGGCGCACTTCGCCGGGCTGGTCGCGGGCAAGGTGTTCACCGGCGACTTCGACCCGGTGCCGCACGCACACGTGACCACGACGACAACGCACAAGTCACTACGCGGCCCGCGCGGCGGCATGGTGCTGTGCCAGCCGGAGTTCGCCGATTCGGTTGATCGCGGCTGCCCGATGGTGCTCGGCGGCCCACTCGGGCACGTTATGGCCGCCAAGGCCGTTGCGCTCGCCGAGGCTCGTCAGCCGCAATTCCAGACCTATGCACGCGCGGTGGCCGACAACGCCGTCGCACTCGCCGAAGGGCTGATGAAGCGTGGCGCGCGCCTCGTCACCAACGGCACCGAGAATCACCTCGCGCTCATCGACGTGACGTCGTTCGGCCTGACCGGGCGGCAAGCCGAATCGGCACTGCTCGACGCCGGCATCGTCACCAATCGCAATGCCATCCCGCGCGACCCGAATGGCGCCTGGTACACCTCCGGCGTGCGCATCGGCACGCCCGCGCTGACCTCGCGCGGGTTCGACGCCGACGACTTCGATCGCGTCGCCGAGCTGATCGTCGACGTGTTCGCCGCGACCACCCCTACGCAGGCTCCGTCCGGCGGGTCGTCCAAGGCGAAGTACACGATCGCCGACGGCGTGGCTAACAAGACCCATGCCGCGGCGAGCGAGATGCTGGAGGCGAACCCTCTCTACCCGGGACTCGACGTGACCTAGGAGGGCCACGATGAGCTATCAGCCGATGCCGCCCGCGCAACCGCCCGGATACCAGCCGCAGCAGCCGAAAGGGCCGGCGCCCGCGCCGGTCGTCAACGCGGTCCGCCTGATGTTCGTCAGCGTGGCGCTCAGCGTCATCGGGCTCATCGTCGTGTTCACGACCAAGGATCAGCTGCGCAAGGCGATCCATGACCACGACTCCGGGCTGACCACCAAGCAGGTCAACGACGCGGTGAACATCGGGCTGGCCATCGGCGCCGCGATCGCCATCGTGCTGATCGTCTTGTACGTGCTGCTCGCCGTACAGGTGCGTAAGGCCAAGCAGTGGGCACGGGTCGTTACGTGGGTCCTGGCCGGGATCGGCGTGCTCGGATCGGTCTCGAACCTGGCCCAACCCGATACCGCGCTCGCTCGGATCCTTGCCGTCATTCAGCTCGTGATCTACGCCGCGATCATCGTGCTCCTGGCGCTGAAACCGAGCAACGACTACTTCCGTAAACGGACGTACTAGGCACGATTCGCTAGATCTGCTCAAGTTCCCGCTGTGCGTTTTAGTCGCCCGTGCAGCGGAGTTACGCTGCGCCCAAAGCCGATCCTTCGAGCAGTGAGACGTGATGACCGATCAGCGAACAGTAATGCCGGCCCCGGGCCGACCCGAGTGGCTGCCGTTCCAAGATCCCGCGACGCCGTCCGCGCGACGCAACATGTTCGCCGTCTGCCGGCCCGGCCCGCCACGGTCGGTGCGCTGGGCCGTCGTGCTGATGGTGCTACGCGCACTGGTGGTTGCGGTCTCGACTGTTGCCCTCTATCAGCAGCGTGACGTGCTGCGCGACAAGATCGTCGCGAGATACCCCGACCTCACCGCGTCAACAGCAACGACTCTCGTCCACATCATGTTGGTCGCGTCGATCGTCGGGGCCGGCCTGTGGTCGATCTGCTACCTCTACCTCGCCGCCCGCGTGCGGCGTGGCGGCAACACCGCCCGCGTGATCGCCATCGCGCTCGCCGTGCTCGCGATCGTCGGCGCGGGCTACGCCCTCGTGCACACCACGTCGGGACTGCTGCAGGGCGCTCTCCTCGCCGACGCGGTGTGCGACGTCGGCATCATCGCCCTGCTCACCGCCACCGACAGCTGGGATTACAGCAACCGCTACCGAGCCGCCTGAGCGGGCTGACCGAGGCGGTACGGGCTCTTGGTGACGCCCACGCCGTCCCGATATTCGTAAACAGCCACGCCGCCGACGAAGACCTGCACCGCACGACTCATCACGTCGAGCGGATCGCCGTCCCAGAGCACCACATCGCCGTCGAGTCCAATGCGCAGCGCACCGACCCGCTCGCCCAGGCCCATCATGCGAGCCGGATTGACCGTGATCGAGCGCAGCGCGTCATCGCGGGTCATGCCCTCCTTCACCGCGAGGGTCGCCTGGTGCACGAGGAAGTTGATCGGGACGACGGGGTGGTCGGTGGTCAGCGCGACGAGAACGCCCGCGCTGGCCAGCTGCCCCGGATTGGCGATCGTCCGCTCGCGCAATTCGACCTTGGAGCGGGCGGTGAACAGTGGCCCGACGATGCACGGGATCGATCGCTCGGCAAGCAGGTCGGCTAGCAGGAAGCCTTCGGTCGCGTGGTTGACGATGAGCCGGTAGCCGAACTCGTCGGCCAGCCGGATCGCGGTGGCGATGTCGTCGGCGCGATGGGTGTGTTGGCACCACGGCAGCTCGCCGTCGAGCACGCGCACGAGCACCTCGCAGGTGTTGTCGCGGTCGAACGGATCACCCTTCTCTTGCGCCTTCGCCCGGCGAGCGCGGTAATCCTGCGCCCTGGTCATCGCGTCGCGGATCACCGCAGCGACACCCTGCCGAGTTGACGGCAACTGCTTCTTCTCGCCGTAGACGCGCTTGGGGTTCTCGCCGAGCGCGCTCTTGACGCTGCACGGCGACATCATCACCATCTCGTCGGCGACCCGTCCCCATGCCTTGACCGCAACCGTTTGCCCACCGATCGGGTTCCCGCTGCCCGGCTTGATCACCAGGCTCGTCACACCGCCGGCAAGGGCGTCCTGGAAGCCGATGTCGGCAGGGTTGATGCCGTCGAGTGCGCGCATGCGCGCCCCGTTCGGATCGGTCATCTCGTTGGTGTCGTTACCCGCGGTGCCCTCGCCCTCTTCGTGCACCCCGACGTGTGCGTGCGCGTCCATGAAGCCGGGCAGCACCCATTTGCCGGTCGCGTCGACCACCGTCGACCCGGCCGGGATCGCGACATCGGCACCCACCGCGGTGATCTTGGCGTCGGTGATCACGACGGTGCCGTTCTCGATCAGGTCGCCGTCGACCGGGACGACCCGTCCGCCGGTGATGGCTACCGTGCCGGTTAGTTGCGTCATATCGCTCACGGTAGTTGGCGGGAACGGCACGGTTTTCCCCGGGCGCGTCCGCCCCGCGGCGCTGAAACCGGCCGCCCGCGGGGAAAACGGGTCAGGACGGGGTCGTGAACCCCAGCCGGTGCGCGGTGTGACCGGGGAAAACCTTGCTGAGCGAGCCGGCACCCATCCGCACCTGCAGCAGTTCGCCGAACACGTCGAAGGGATTGTTCACGCCCGGCACATCACCGTCATCGAGCGCATTGGCGGTGAGCGTCGTCCACCTGCCGAACACATCACTGCGGGCCAGCCCACCGCCGAGCAGCCACATCACGCTGCCGTGCCCGTGGTCCGTCCCGCCGCTGGCGTTCATCTCCACCCGGCGGCCGAACTCGGTCTGCACGACCACGGTGACCCGCTTGCGGCGCTGCGGTCCGAGGTCGGTCATGAATGCGTTGAGCGCGCGGGCAGCCGAGCCCAGGTTGCCGTCGAGATCCCTCGCCTCGTCGGTATGGGTGTCCCACCCACCCACATCGACGGTGGCAACCTGTAGCCCGACCTCCGCCCGCAACATCGCTGCGATGTCCTGCAGCGACTGTGCAAAATCCCCGTCCGGATAGTCGGCACCGTTTTGCACACCTTCTGCCGCTCGCACCGTGGCCACCGTCTTCAGCGCCGCGAGTGCGTTCGGCACGTCTTCGCCGAGCGTTCCTGTCATCCCCCGATACAGCCTGGCGACCGCCTGCTGCGAGGCCGCGCGGATCTCGTCCCAGCCGGGGAACTGGAAGTCGTCAATGCTCGACAACGCGAGCGAGGCCTCAGGGCCCAGCAGCGACATCGGCGTCGCCGAACCGACCGCCACGGCGCGGAACGTGGTGCCCGCGCCGAGCACGTCCAGCGTGCGATCGAGCCAGCCGGTCGTCGCGCTGTCCGAGCCGCCCTTCTCGAGGTACTGCTGGGCCTGGAAGTGGCTGCGGCTGATGCCGGGGCTGGAGGCAGCGGGGACGAAGCCGAGTTCACCGGTGCTCCAGAGCGTGTCGTAGAGCGGCTGCAGCGCCGAGTTGATCGCCCAGCCGCGCGCGCCGTCGAGTGCGACCAGTCCATCGTCGCCGGGGACGAGGCTCTCGCGCACGTCGCGCAGGTAGTTCAGCCCGAGATCGGACGAGTTCGGGACGAGGATGCGCAGGCCGTCGGCCGCACCGCGCATGAAGATCACCACCAGCGTGTTCCCAGCGGTGTCAGGCGTAGTGCCGAAGGCAGCACGCGTCGTGACCAGTTGGCTGGCCAGCGCCGCCGCACCGACCATGCCGGCGCCGCCGATGAACCGGCGCCGCGTCCAGCCCGAGCGCCCCCACGCCGCATCCTGGCCACGCAGGTCGGCGCAGACGGTGTCGGCTCGGGCTCGAAGATCCTGCTCAGCGCAGCGCATGATGCGGTCCGTCCAGGATGATCGCGACGAGGGGATAGTCGAGCCAGTCCAGCCGAGAGTCGCTGATCGGGGTGTCGGCCGCTTCGCCGACGAACTTCTGCAGCGCCGCCTTGTCCGGCTTGGCGAAGGTCATGCCGGTGAGGCGCCGGGCGAGCGCATCGATCGCCTCGCCGCTGGTGCTACTGGGCGAGTCGTAGAAGCCCTTGATCGCCGGTGCCTTCAGCCCGTCCCACCAGCCGCCGGCGAAGCCGAGATGCAGATCCCACGACGTGAGCAGGTTGCCGGCCGAACGCCAGGCCGCGGCGACGTCCGGATACCCGTTGGGCGCCGGCCAGTCGAGCGGCACGTTGCCCATCGAGGACGTGATCCAGTGCAGCGCCTGCAGGATCTTTGCCCAGTCGGTCACCTTCGGGCTGAGCGTGCGGATGGTGGCAACGATGTTCTCGGCCGGCCGGCGCACCTTCGCACCCCGGCTCTCCCAGAATTCGGTCGACCGCAGAATGGTCGCCACCATCGGCAGGATCGCCGTGTCGTGGTGCAGGTACGCATCGGCCACAGCGCTGACGAGCTTGGCCGACGGCGTGTCCGAGACGAAGCGCACGCACAGCTTCCGGGCGAGGTTGGCTGCGGTGTAGCGGTGGCGGGCGAGGTAGCGCAGCAGCGCGTCACCGGCTGACTCACCGCCGTCCCCGGAGGCGTTGGAGTGCGTGAAGCCGAGCACCCTCACCTTGCCGCGCGGGTGGATGTAGCCGTCGAACAGGTAGTGCTGATTGTCATCGACGGTTCGTCCGGTCAGCAGTTTGGCGACGTTCTGGACGTCGCTCTCGCTGTAGTGCAGGCCGACGGTGTGCAGCTCGAGCAGTTCCCGGCCGTAGTTCTCGTTCACCGCGGCCTTGGTCGACTCGGCGAGGCTGAGGTAGATCAGCATCGCCGGGTGCTTGGCCGACGCGAGCAGCATGTCGCTGAACTTGCCGAGCGCGTAGCGGCGGACCACGTCGCGATCGAAGGTGTGCCGGGTGTTCCACAGATCGCCGTTGTGGTTGGGGACGTTGAGGTGATTGGCGAAGAAGTCGACGAGGGTCTCGTAGAGCTGGCCCGGGCTCCAGGCCTGCAGCCCGAGCGTCACCTGGGTCAGCTGGTCCATCGCGTCCCAGCCGTACGCGTTGTCGCGCGCGATCAGCCATTGCTGCACGTCGAAGGGTGACTTGCGCAGTAGCGGTCCGCACGCGGCCACGGACTTGTGCCCGCTGTAGCCGAGGTTCTGCCGCGCGAAGTCGACTTGTGCTTGGTACCAGGCCGATGGGCTGTGCTTGCTGAGATACGTGCGGTCGGCCGCGGTCGGGCCGAACGCGAAGCGCGAGAGCAGGTGGCTCGCGGGATCCCAGCGCAACTGTGATTGCGCACGATGCGTACTGTGCGCGATCGCCGCGTCGATGCTCGGCCACACTGTGTTGGTCACCGGGACGGTCGTCCTTCTGCTCGCCCCCCGGCTCCTGATCTGATGTGAGGTTACCGTTAGTTCTGACGAAGCGGAAGTCCCCACTACGGTGAAGCCATGGCTGAGCAAGGAGTTGCAAACATCGGGGTCACCGGACTTGCCGTGATGGGCCGCAATCTCGCGCGGAATCTGGCCCGGCACGGTCATACCGTCGCCCTGCACAACCGCACCAACGCGCGCACCGAATCGCTCGTGGCCCAGCACGGCGACGAGGGGACGTTCGTGCCGTCCACATCGATGGCAGAGTTCGTCGCTTCGCTCGCCCGCCCGCGTGCCGTGATCATCATGGTGAAGGCCGGTGCGCCGACCGACGCCGTCATCGAGGAACTCGTCGCGCTGCTGGACGCCGACGACATCGTCATCGACTGCGGCAACGCGCACTTCCAGGACACCCGCCGCCGCGAGAAAGCCCTTCGCGAGAAGGGCATCCACTTCGTCGGGTGCGGGGTGTCCGGCGGTGAAGAGGGCGCGCTGCTCGGCCCGTCGATCATGCCGGGTGGTTCGAAGCAGTCCTATGAGAAACTCGGCCCGATCTTCGAGTCGATCGCAGCCCAGGTCGACGACACCCCGTGCTGCGTGCACGTCGGTCCAGATGGCGCCGGACACTTCGTGAAGATGGTGCACAACGGCATCGAGTATGCAGACATGCAGCTGATCGCCGAGGCCTACGACCTGCTCCGCGCCGGGCTCGACGCGACACCGGCCGAGATCGCCGGGATCTTCAAGTCATGGAACGAGGGCGACCTGGAGTCCTTCCTCATCGAGATCACCGCCGCCGTGCTCGCCCAGGTCGACAAGGAGAGCGGGCAGCCCTTCGTCGACGTCGTGCTCGACCAGGCCGAGCAGAAGGGCACCGGCCGCTGGACCGTGCAGAGCGCGCTCGACCTCGGCATCCCGATCACCGGCATCGCCGAGGCGACGTTCGCCCGTGCGCTGTCCGGCCATGCCGAGCAGCGCGAGCCGGCGCGCGCGGCGTTCGGGGCCGAACTCAACAGCCTGGACGCCACCGATCGCGACGGCTTCGCCGAAGACGTCAGGCGCGCGCTGTATGCCTCGAAGGTGGTGGCCTACGCACAGGGCTTCGATCACATTTCGGCCGGCAGCACCGAGTACGGCTGGGACGTCGACCGTGGCGCGATGGCGACGATCTGGCGTGGCGGGTGCATCATCCGGGCTCGCTTCCTGAACAGGATCCGCGAGGCCTACGAAGCAGATCCCGACCTGCCCTCGCTGCTCGTCGCGCCCTACTTCGCCGACGCGGTGCGCGACGGCGTCGAATCGTGGCGGCGAATCGTCTCGAAAGCCGCGCTCGCCGGAATCCCGACGCCGGCGTTCTCGTCGTCACTCGCGTACTACGACGGGCTGCGGCGCGACCGGTTGCCGGCCGCGTTGATCCAGGGATTGCGCGACAACTTCGGCGCGCACACGTACCGGCGGGTGGACAAGGACGGCGCCTTCCACACCGAGTGGGCAGGCGACAAACTTGAGCATGACGCTTGATTTGGGAGATCTTGCGTTCGCTCGGGAGGCGAACAGAGGCTGTTCGGGTTAGTGTCCCGGCATGCCGCCACGACACGCCATCTCGGCACCTCGGGAGCCGCGCCGACCGGCAGACAAGGCGACCCTGAGAGCCCGCCTGCGCTACCGGCTCGACCTCGCGCTCTCGCGCGGCTCGTTGATGGTCGTCGGCTACCTCGCCGTGATCACGCTGGCCATCACCGTCGCCGCGGCCGGCATCGTCACCGGGCTGCATCTTTCCGGCGTGAGCGGCGGCCCGAAGCTCGGCTTCGCCGAGTCGTTCTGGCAGTCGATGTTGCGCATGCTGGGCAGGGGCGCATTCGCTTCCGACCAACATTGGGCCACCCGGGTAGTGAGCTTGATCGTCACGCTCGCCGGGATCTTCCTCGCCGGTGCGCTGATCGCGCTGATCGCCGCATCGGTCAACCAGCGCATCAGCCGGCTGCGCAAGGGACGCTCGGCGGTGCTGGAGTCGGGCCACACCCTGGTGCTCGGCTGGTCGCCGCGGTTGCCGGTCATCCTGTCCGAGCTCGTCATCGCGAATGCGAACCATCATCGCGCGGCGTTCGTCGTCCTCGCTGAGCGTCCCAAGGACGAGATGGAGGACGAGCTGCGCAGGCTCGTCCCGAACACCCGCACGACCCGGGTCGTCTGCCGGACCGGCGACCCGAGCAAGGCGGCCGATCTGGCGCTGGTGAACGTCATCGGCGCCCGGTCGGTGATCGTGCTGGCCGATGAGGACGGCGACGCGGGCGTGGTCAAGACCGTCTTGGCCGTGCGCAGCCTCGACCCGAACTTCGACCGCACCCGGCTGGTCGCCGAGCTTGGCAGCGCGAGCCACGCCGAGACGCTGCGCAGCCTCACCGACGAGCGGATCGCGACCGTGCAGGCCGATCAGGTGATCAGTCAGGTGACCGCGCAGGCGTGCCACCAGAACGGCCTGGCCGGGGTGTTTCGCGACCTGCTCGGCTTCGACGGCGACGACATCTACATCAAGCCCGTTCCGCAACTCGCCGGCCACACCTACAACGAGGTCCAGCTCGCGTTCGACACCTCATCAATCATCGGTGTGTGCCGCAACGGCGTGATCACGCTGAACCCGGCCGCAGAGTACATGTTCGCCGTGGACGACGAGGTCATCGCGATCTCCGGTGACGACGACACGGTGCGGCTCACCGGTTTCGGCCAACCCGTCGAGATCGAGGTCGGCGCCGACGTTCCGTTCACCGAGCCCGCCCAGCGCATCGCCATCGTCGGCTGGAGCCCGCTCGGCGCCGAAGTCATTCGCGAGCTCGACCAGGTACTGGGTGACGGGTCGACGATCGATCTGCTGATCGACGGCCATCACGTCGACGTCGAAGAGGTGCAGCTGCCGAACCTGGCGCACTGCACGATCACCGTTCGGGGTCTGCCGCACGGCCCCGAGGCGCTGATCGATGTGATCACGGCCTGCGAGTACGACCAGGCCATCGTGCTGGGCTACCGGCACCGGATGCACGCGAGCAAGGCTGACGCGCGCACGATGCTCACGCTGCTCGCGATGCACAAGGCATGGGCGGGTCGTCAGAGCCGTCCGCGCGTGGTCGCCGAGATGCTCGATCGGGCCAATGTCGAGATCGCGCAGACGATCGAGGTCGACGACTTCATCGTCAGCGATGAGCTGTCGAGCCTGATGCTCGCGCAGGTGTCCGAACGGCTGGAACTGCATAGCGTGTTTGCCGAGCTGTTCGATGCCGCCGGGTCGTTCGTCTCGCTTCGCCCGGCCGAACTGTACGCGCCGACGCACACCATCTCCTACGCGGCCGTGGTCGCCGCGGCGAGCCGGCGCGGCGAGAGCGCGATCGGCTATCGCGTCGGGCACCGCGCGGTGACCTTGAACCCACGCAAGTCGGCCCGCGTGACGCTCGGCCCCGGCGACCAGGTGCTCGTGCTCGGCGAGCGAACGGCGCGGCCGGCATCGGTCACCGTGTTCCCGGCGCGCATGGTCTCGCAGCACTCACTCAACGGCGCCAAGCTGACCGCCTCGATCAGCGACGCGACCGACTAGCGCATCCGGCCGTTCAGCCGTCCGCGGTTCGGGGACGGCTGCGCTTGGGCAAGGGCGCAGCGTGTTTCGGCAGCCGGCCGGCGTCGGCAAGCGCACGGCGCAGCAGCATTTCCACGTGCGCGGTGACACTGCGGAACTCGTCGTTGGCCCAGCGCGTGAGCGCGTCGTGCACCGCCGGGTCGACCGGGAGCAGGACCTGGCGGCGGCTGGTCACGAATAGCGGGATCCGACGTTCACGACCGGCGAGGGTGGCTGGTCGCCGCGCGACACGACCATGCGGTTTCTCGCCATGCTGGCCTTGCGTTCCTCGTCGGGCCCGCGCTGGATGATGTCGACCCGGGCGCCTTGATGCCCCACCGGACCGACCGGTCGGCCACTGCTCGGTGGGACGACGGTACTCATGCGGTGCTCCTTCAACGAAAAGTGACAGCAGATAGATGTCACTTTTTCTGCTGGCCCGCGAGTTCCGTTTCGAGCGAGCCAGCAGCAGATAACGTTGTCGGCCATGACGACGCCGCCACCAACCGGGCGTCCCACCTTGCGCCAAGTAGCCGACTTGGCCGGGGTCAGCGTCAAGACCGCATCGCGCGCGCTCAACGGCGAGCCGCACGTCGCCGCGGCCACGGCGACGAACGTGCTTCGTGCCGCCGCAGAGCTCGGCTTCCGGCTCAACGCGATCGCGCGCGACCTACGGGCCGGTGCGCGGTCGACGTCGGTGGGGCTGATCATCGGCGACGTTGCCAACCCTTTCTATGCACGGATCGCGCGCGGTGCGGAGCGGCGGCTGCGCGCTGCCGGGCTGCAGCTGATCACCGCAAGCAGCGATGAGGATCCCGACATCGAGCACGTCCTCGTTGCCGACATGCTGCAGCGCCGGGTCCGCGCGATGCTGATGGTCACGAGTGCGCGCGACCACGGCTACCTCGAGGCCGAGCGCAGCCTCGGCGTACCGCTGGTCTTTCTCGACCGCCCGCCCGACGATCTGGACGCGGACACGATCGTCATCGACAACGCGGGCGGGGTGCGCCAGGCCGTCGAACATCTACTCAGGGCAAAGCACCGCCGGATCGGCCTCGTGGGAGATCTCAGCCGGCTTTCGACGCACCGCGAGCGCAGTGCGGCCTTCGAAACGACCATGACCAACGCCGGCATCGCGAACTGGCAGCGGTTCGTGCGATCCGACTCGCATGATGTCGACGCCGCTGAGCGTGCGGTGCGCGAGCTGCTGCAATTGCGGCCCGCACCGACGGCTCTGCTGACGACGAACAACCGGATCACCATCGGCGCGTTGCGGGCGCTGCGCGATCAGCCCGATCCACCGGCCCTGGTCGGCTTCGACGACTTCGACCTGGCCGACCTGTTGGGCATCACCGTCGTGGCCCACGACGCTGAGCGGATGGGCGAGCTCGGCGCCGAGCTGGTCATCGCCCGGATCGCCGGGGAGCAAAGTCCGGCCCGACGGGTGGTACTGCCCACCGAGCTGGTCATCCGCGGCTCGGGCGAGCGGCGGGCCGCGCGCAGATCGACCGCCTGACCTCAGCTCGGTGCACGACCCAGCCCGGGTTTCGGCACGCTATTGACGGACCGTTTTGGGCGCTAGTAGCGTTTTGCCCGATCTGTAGCGACATCGTTGTCATGGCCCGCAACCAGGTCGCCGGGCCTTCCTCGAAGGGCAATCCGATGACAGGCGCCAAGAGGCCATCCAAGAGGCCATCTGTTTCCCGCTGGGTCTCAGCGGTCGTACTCGCGAGCGCCGGGTTCCTCGCCGCCGGCATGACATACGCGGCGGCAGCGTCGCCTGCGCCGCCGAGTCCGAGTCCCACCGCGACACCGAGCACGGCGCCCGGCGCCGCTCCCGACGCCGGGTCAGCCGGACGGCGGGCAGTCGACTCACCGGCAGTCTGTTCCACCGGGGCGAGCGGACGACTGGTCAACTGCCCGAAGCCGATCCCTCGAAAGCGGCGTCCGCACGGCGCGCGCAACACCGCGCCGGTCAACGCGCCGGTGACCAACCTCGCGCAGTTGGTCGATACCCGCACCTGGACCAGCGGCGGCGGCAACACCTTCCCGGGTGCCGAGGTGCCCTTCGGCATGACGCAGTGGAGTCCGGACACGTTGCCGAACCGCAGCGCGGGCGGTGGCTACAACTTCGGCGATACGTCCATCACCGGCTACTCGTTGACGCACGTCAGCGGCCCTGGCTGCGGCGCGGCCGGCGACATCCCGATGCTGCCGATGACCGGCGCATTGCCGAGCGGCAATCCGAACGACGCCAAGACCAACTTCAGCAACACCAACGAGATCGCGCAGGCCGGGTACTACTCCGCGCAGACCAACCAGCCGGACACGATCACGTCCGAGTTCACCGCCACGCCGCACAGCTCGATGGGCCGGTTCACCTACCCCGCCACGACCCAAGCCGGCTTCCTGATCAAGCTGCACGACAGTCAGAACGGTGAGTACGCACCGAGCACCGCGACCGTGGTCAACACCCAAGAGGTGAGCGGCTCGGAGACGAGTGGGCACTTCTGCGGTGAGGGCGTCAACGACGGGCAGAAGCAGGAATACACCGTCCACTTCGACATCACCTTCGACCAGCCGTTCACGAGTTCGCAGGTGATCAACGGCAGCGATGGAACACCGACCGCCGTCTACGTGGCCTTCGACACCACGGCCAATCAGGTCGTGCAGGCCAAGCTCGCTACGTCCTACGTGAGCGACGCCAACGCGCACCTGGACTGGCAGACCGAGAACCCAGGCTGGAACTTCGCCGCCACGAAGGCGGCCGCACAGCAGGATTGGAACGATCTGCTCGGCCGGATGCAGGTTTCCGGCGGCGACTTCGCACGCACGCAGATGTTCTACAGCCTGCTCTACAAGGACTTCGTCCAGCCGAACATCAGCAGTGACGTCAACGGCCAGTACATGGGGGCCGACATGGCCGTGCACACGATCGGCGGTCGCCAGCAGGATCAGTACGGCACGTACTCCGGCTGGGACATCTACCATTCGCTGTCACAGCTGCAGGCGATGCTCGATCCCAGCGCGGCCAGTGACCAGGCGCAGTCGCTGTTGAACTACTACGACCAGGACCAGATCCTGCAGCAGTGGGGCTACCTGAACGAGAACAACTACGTGATGGTGGGCGACCCCGCACAATCGATCATCGCCGACTACTACGCGTTCGGTGCGCACAACTTCGACACTTCGGCGGCGCTGCAGGACATGCTCACGCAGGCCACCACGACCAACGACGTGCGTCCGGGCCAGAACCTGGAGGACAGTCTCGGCTACCTGCCCGAGGACGGCAGCTACCGCAGCTGCTGCAACGCGCACGGCTACGTCTCGTCGCTGCTCGAGTACAACACTGAGGATCTGGCGCTCTCCCGTTTCGCCAAAGAGCTGGGCGACCGGACGGACGCGAGGATGCTCGAGCGACGGGCGAACAACTGGCAGAACGTCTTTTATCCGGCGAACGATTTGCTGAATCCGCGCAACAGCGACGGGTCGTGGGTACCCGACATCACGCCCACCACCACCGACCACTATGTCGAGGGCGACGCGTACGAGTACCTCTGGAACGTGCCGAACAACTACGCGTCGCTGTTCTCGTTGCTGGGCGGCCCGAAGAAGGCAGCGGCTGCACTGCGCGAGTTCCTGTCGCAACCGAACGGCTTCGGCATGTTCGCGCAGCTGACCAACGAGTTCGGTTTCGGCGAGCAGTACGCGCTGGACTACGCCGGTGATCCGGCCGGCACGCAGCAGATCGTCAACAACATCCGCAACACCATGTACCAGCCGGGGCCGAGCCTGGACAACAACGACGACCTCGGCGCCAACAGCTCCACGTTCATCTGGGAGATGCTGGGCATGTACCCGGAGAACTCCGGCACAGGCAACTTGGTCTTCAACAGCCCCGGCTTCCCGCACGCGGCGATCACCCTGCCAAGTGGCAAGACCATCACCATCGATGCACCGGGCGCCTCGTCCGACCGCTTCTACGTGAAGTCGCTGGACATCAATCACCACCGCTACGACAAGCTGTACGTCCCGTACTCGAAGCTCGCTCATGGCGCGACGCTGGACTGGACGCTCGGCACCAAGCCGACGCGGTGGGGCAGCTCACCGAAGGACGCCCCGCCCTCATACACCGCGGGCATGCGGCCGGCGATCGGCTACCTGTCGCAGCCGCAGGTGACAGTCGCGCCCGGCGGCAACGCCACCATAACGGTCGGCGCGGCGAACACCACCGACCGCCGGCAGCGCGTACGCGTCGACCCGTCGGCGCCGTCCGGTCTGACCGTGACCACCGGCCGGCACAGAGGCAAGATCCGTGTCCCGTCGAACGGGCGCGGGACGATCAGCTTGGACGTCCACGCCGGCTCGACGACCAAGCAGACGTTCTACACGGTGCCGATAGCGCTCACCACACGTCGCGGGCAGTCGCTTCCCGGACTGAACCTGACGGTCCTGGTGGCCCAGCCGGGCAGCCTGCTGCGGGCGTTCAACAACAAGGGCATCTCCGACGACACCAATGTGAACGCGGCCAACTTCGATGGCGGTGGGTGGAGTTACTCGGCCGAGGCGCTGGCCGCACAGGGCGTCACGCCCGACGGCACCGTCACGTCCGGTGGCATCAGCTACACCTGGCCGCCGTCACAGCCCGGCGAGCCGGACAACGCGATCGCGTCCGGGCAACAGGTAACGGTCAACGCACCGGCGGGTACTCAGCAGCTCGGCTTCCTCGGCGCGGCAAGCGGCGGCGCGAGCCAAGGGCTGGCCACGCTGGCCTATTCCGACGGCAGCACCGCGCAGTACTGGCTCGGGTTGTCCGACTGGACGTTGGGCGGCGGCACAGACCAACCGTCCTTCGGCAACCAGACCGTCATCACGACGACGTACCGAAACTGCAACCACTGCACGGACGGTCGGGACAGTGTTAACACGAATGTGTTCTCCGCGGTGATCCCGGTCGATGCCGGCAAGACGCTCCGCTCGGTGACCCTGCCTCCGGGCAGCACCGGCGGCGACCTGCACGTGTTCGCGATCGGCACGTCCACCACCGCGATGAGCGGCCCGGTTGTCATGTCGGTCGACCCGAAAACGGTCAGCGCAGGGGACACGGTCACCATCAACGGCAGTGGATTCGGCGCCACGCAGGGCAGCGGCTATGTCGCGTTCACTGACAACGGCACCGGCTGGGGAAAGCCTGGCAACCTGCCGAACATCTCGGTGAAGACCTGGAGCGACAGCCAGATCACGTTCACGGTGCCGACGCCCAGTGGCACGAACGGGCAGTGGCACGTGGCACCGGGCACCACCGCGATGGTCAGTGTCGTGAACGATGCCGGGCAACCGTCGGACACCGCGATGCTCGACATCGCGCCGACGGCGAACCTCGCCGACTACTACGACAACACCGGGATCTCGACTGACGGCGACACGTCGTGTCAGGCCGACTACGACGGCGACGGCTACAGCTACTCAGCCCAGGCGTTGGCGGCGGCGGGTGCGACTCCCGGCGGCACCGTCACGGTGGACGGGCTGGACTACAGCTGGCCGAGCGTGCCGGCCTGCCAGCCGGACAACATTCTCGCGGCGGGTCAGAAGATCTTGGTGAACGGCGCAGCAGGTGCGAGCAAGCTCGGCCTGCTCGGCTCGTCCGGGAACGGGAGCGCGCAAGGCCCGGTGACGGTGACCTACACGGATGGGACGTCGGATACCTCGCAGTTGTACTTCGGCGACTGGGCGCAAAGCGCGTCGAACGGCAACATCGCTGCACTGGCCACGCCCTACCGAAACCAGCAGGGCGGAGGTTCGCAGCAGATCACGATGTACATCTTCGCCGCGGAGATCGCCATCGACTCGTCGAAGACAGTTGCCTCGGTGACGCTGCCGTCGATCGCCGATCACGTCAGCTCGGACACGTCGACACATATCTTCGCGCTCACCACGGGGGGTTGACTGTCCTGCGTGCGGGTCGGGTGTGACGACGGCGATCGTGCTCGCCGAGAACCCGACCGCGACCGGCTTCGTGCTGCGCCGCGACTACGACCTATCGAATGCATTGCGCGGCGGTGAGACGCTGAATTCGGTGCTGCCGGACAGCCTGGTCGGCTCTGGCTCGAAAATGATTGCGTTGGGCCTTGGTTGAAGTCAGACCGGCGGGTCGGGATCACAGTCGTCGACAGGGTCGTCGGGCGGCGGTTGGAGTGGTGGTTCGAATGGCGGGTTGAGTAGGGGTGATTCGGGCCATGGGTCGGGTGGTTTCTCGTACTTGCGACCTGCCGGGCTGGTCCAGCGGGTGGTCCGATCGTCGCCGACCTCGACCTGCCAGCCGTAGTCGTGTTTCCCGTGGTGATGGCGGCAGCAAAGCGCGTGCAGGTTCGCCTCGACCGTGTTGACCCGTCGAACGGAACCACATGATCGAGGTCGCACGTGCAGGCCTTGCGATTGCAGCCGGGCATGCGGCAGGTGCGATCGCGCAGGATCACCCTGTCGGCCAACGCCTGGGACGGTTCATAAACCGTGGAGCAGTCGAGCAGTTCGCCGAGGGGCCCGATGACGAGGCGGCGGATGGTGGCTGACGGGTCCTGGACTGCCTCGCGGCATAGCGAGGCGGGGATTGGTCCATAGCCGAGCAGCTCACCGGGCAGATCCGAGAGGCCGAGGGCGATGTCGAGCGGTACAAGCAGGTGCACGGTGGGCTTTCGACCGTGCTGGGTCGGCAATTTCGGCTCACCGCCGTCGCAGCCGTAAGTGCCCAGCACCAGATCGGCCAGAGTGTCGGCCCGACGCGCGTCGGCGCTGCGCAGGTCGCCAGACTGCCGGCCGGCTGCGGTCGGTTTGCCGGCCAGCGCGACGAGCTTCGTCATCATCGCCTCAGCGGTGACCGCGTCATGCACCGACCAGAGTGACGCCATCCCGTCCGGCAAAGGTCGTATCGACACCCCGCGTTCGGCCTTGGCGCGTTGATGTTTCTGTTCGGCGGCGGCCGGGTCGACCCGGTGTACCGCACGGGTCAGGGAGCGTTTGAACTCGGTCACCGTCTGGGACGCAGCGCGCTCCAGTACGCGGGCTTCGACCTTGCCGGACTGTCGGGCATCGAGCTGGTAGGTGCCTTCTGCCGCGGCCTGGGCATGTTCGGGGTTGATCCGACCCCGGCTCAGCGCGTCCAGGGTGGCTTGCAGCTCGTCGACCAGTTTGTGCGCGGCGACGATCCGTGACTGGGTGTAGGGAAACGACCAGCGCATCGCGCAGGCGATCTCTTCGCGATCGATGCTGCGCTCATCCTCGGGATGGGACGCGGCCGCGATCGTGCGTTCGATCTGCGCCGCCAGCCGGGCGCTCGCTTTGCCTAGCCGAGTCAGATGCGCCACCCGCCGAGCCTGCGTCAACCCGGCCGGGTTCACCCGCATCAGCTGATCGACCGACCTCGCCATGCACCGCACACTACGAGCACCCTCTGACAATTTCCGGGCCAGAATCATTCGTAGAACAAGAACATTCTTCAATTTTTCGTCCATGATCAACAGGTATCCGGCAGCGACACGCGCGGATCCGCCGGACGTACCACTCCGGACGATCAATTCTTTGTGGATGCTGTCGTGTGTACACGCTCGATGAGCGCAACCTGTTGAGCTCGCACGGAGTTAGTTGGTTCTGTGCCGCGCATGGGTAGGGTCTCGGAGGATCATGAGACAGATCATGAAACAAGGAGAGATATGCGGCCGTCCACCAGATTCGTCCTCGCAATCGCCGGTGTTGCCGGTTTCGTCATCAGCCTCGTTGCGGGGCCGGCACCGGTTGGCGCCGCAAGCTACGACAAACCAATCGCCAAATTCGCGATCCCAGACCCGGGCGTGATGCACGACGGATCGCGCTGGGTGGTGCTGTCGACGGGCGGTTGGGACGCTGCTGGTCACATAGCGACGGCGCGTTCCGTCGGTGGGCCGTGGAAGAGGAACAACACCCACCACCTGCTGACGAAGCGTCCCGCCTGGGCAAGCAAGAGCGACCACAGCGTGTGGGCGCCGTCCATCATCAGTACGAGTCCTGGTCATTACGTCGTGTACTACGCCGCGGTCGTTGCTGGCCAGAAGTACTCCCGCTGTATCGGCAGTGCGCACGGCAAATCAGCGACTGGCCCCTTCACCCCGAACAGGCAGGCGGTCTCGTGCTACAAGCGATCCGGTGCTAACGCATTCGACCGCATCCCCAGTGAAGGCACCAACTTCTCGCTCATCGACCCGACGCCGGCGCTAGTGAACTCGCAGCTCGTCCTCACCTACAAGACGCAGTACCGCCGCCCTGGAGACAAGCTGTGGCACACGACAATTCGGCTGGTCCAGCTCGACCCTGCCCACCCAGGACGGACGATCGGCAATCCGATCCACGCCGGCGGTGCCAGCATCAAGATCACCGACAGCGTCAGCAAGAACATCGAAGAGAACCCGGTGCTCGTGCTGCACAGCGGCGTGTACACGCTGTTCACGTCGTTCGGTTTGTACGGCACGTGCCACTACGCCACCCGCTTCCGGCAGAACACCAGCCTGTGGGACAACTGGTTGGCGGCACCTCCGCACGCCCTGCCGATGTCGAAGCACAACACCTGCGGCACGGGCAACGCCCAGGTGATCCAAGACCCGTCAGGCCCGTGGCGGATCTTCTTCAACGGGCACATGAGCGGACCGCACACCCCATTCGGCATGTACGTGGGCAAGGTGACGTGGAGTTCGGGCACACCCGAGGTGAAGAAGATCAGCTGAGTGGCAGCATGGCGAAATGGCCACACCGGTGTCCTTCGCCGTCAAGCCCACGCTGAGCGGTGAACTGGTACGCCTGCGGCCGGTGCACGAAGCCGACGCCACAGGGCTCGCGAGCGTGCACGCGGACACGCTGCGGCTCACCGGGACGCACCGCACGTTCGACCTGTCCGAGCTGCGGTCGTGGTATCGCACGCGAGCCGATCACGATGATCGGCTTGACCTGGCGATCATCGAGCGGGCCACCGGAGAGTGGGTGGGCGAGGTCGTGCTCAACGACCTCGACGTCGCCAACCGTTCCTGCGGGTTTCGGATTTTGATCGCCACGCCGGACCGGTTCGGGCGTGGCTTCGGCACCGAGGCCACCCGACTGGTGCTCGGTCACGCCTTCGACACGGTAGGCCTGAATCGGGTCGAGCTTGAGGTGTATGACTTCAATCCGCGGGCGCGGCACGTCTACGAGAAGGTCGGTTTCGTGCACGAGGGCACCAAGCGGCAAGCGCTGTGGTGGGACGGGCAATGGATCGATGCGCACATGATGGCGATGCTTGCCGGGGAGTGGGCGGCAGCGCGCTAGACGGGCGCTCTCGCCTCGCTCCTCGGGTCTACGAGGATCTTGGCGTGCGCCTCGGGATCGCGCAGCGCGGTGAATGCGGCGTCGACGCCGTCCAGTCCGACCGTCCCGGTGACGAGCGGGGCCGCATTCACCTTGCCGTCGGCCAGCAGCTGCAACGAGTCGCGGAACTCGCGCGGCGTGTAGCCGAGGACGAAGCGCAGATCGATCTCCTTGTTGATCGCCATCACCGGCCGCAGCCGGTCCGGCTGCATGCAGACCCCGACCACGACCACGCGCGAGAAGATCGGCGCGGTCGCGATGATCGAGTCGATCATGCCGGGAACTCCGACGCACTCGAAGACCACCGGATGCTTAGGCGTCGCCGCGCCGACGGCTTCGGCCGCCTGCCAGACCCGCCACCACGGGACGAGAGGCAGGCGCTGCAGCTTCTCGACCGTCCCTACTGCGAGCTCGAACACCTTGGGCGCATCGGTCAGGTGCCCGTACTGCTCGGCACCGGCGAACGGCGACTCCACGCCGGGATCGACGACCACGTCGGCACCGACCTGCCGGGCCAGGGCGCGCCGTCCCTTCGAGAAGTCGCTTGCGATGACGGTGCGCACGCCGATCGCTTTGAGCATGCCGATGACCGCGAGCCCGACCGGCCCGCATCCGATCACGACGGCGACCTGCCGTTTGCTGATCTCGCTGCGGCGTACCGCATGCAGCCCGACCGCCATCGGCTCGGTCAGCGTCGCGACTTCGGTGACCAGCCCGTTCGGCACCGCAAAGGTCAGCGCATCCTCGACGACCACGCGCTCGGCGTAGCCACCGGGCGCCCTCGCCGACAGGCCAGTCGGGTGGATCGCACCGTGATCGCGCAGCAGGGGGAACGACACCACTCGAGTGCCGGCCTTGAGCGCGCCTCGCGTCTTAGGGCCATGGTCGATCACCTCGCCGCAGAACTCATGACCCAGGACGACGGAGTCACTCGAGCGGAAGATGCCGTCATAGCCGACCTCGCTCGTCACGTCGGCGAGTTCGTCGCAGTGGTGGCGTGCGTGCAGGTCAGAACCGCAGATCCCGCAACGCAGCACGTCCAGGAGCAACTGCCCCTCCTGCGGCACGGGGTCGGGCAGTTCCTCTACGCGTAGTTCGGCGTCGCGACACGTGACAGCGCGCATCCTCACCCTTCCGATCTACGGCAGCCGCGCCCTACTCGCCGGTGGGCAGCTCCACGTGGCCGCCGAAGGCCTGCCGCATCACAGAGAGCAGCTTGTCGGCGTAGATCGCCTCGCCGCGGCTGGAGAACCGCGCGAACAAGGCCGCGGAGAGGACGGGGACGGGCACGCCTTCGTCGATCGCTGCCTTGACCGTCCAGCGACCCTCACCGCTGTCGGACACGCGTCCGGCGACATTGGCCAGATCGGGGTTGCCCTGCAACATCAACGCGGTCAGGTCGAGCAACCAGGAGGCGATGACCGATCCGCGCCGCCACACCTCGGACACCTTGCCGATGTCGAGGTCGTACATGTAGTACTGCGGCTGATCCATCGGCGTGGTCTCGGCCGAGTGCTCCTCGCTCTGCTTGCCGGCGTTGGCGTGGTGCAGCACGTTGAGGCCCTCGGCGTAGGCGGCCATCATGCCGTACTCGATGCCGTTGTGAACCATCTTCACGAAGTGCCCGGCACCGTTCGGGCCGCAGTGCAGGTATCCCTGCTCCTCGCGCGACGGGTCGCCCTTGCGTCCGGGCGTGCGCGGCGCGGCGTCGAGGCCCGGCGCGATTGACGCGAACAGCGGGTCGAGATGGGCGACGACGTCGTCCTCGCCGCCGATCATCAGGCAGTAGCCACGTTCGAGGCCGTACACCCCGCCGCTGGTGCCGACATCGACGTAGTGGATGCCCTTCGGCTTCAGCGCCGCTGCTCGGTCGATGTCCTCGCGGTAGTTGGAGTTGCCACCATCGATGATGATGTCGCCTTCCTCCATCAACTCGGCCAGCTGCTCGATGACCTTGCCGGTGATGCCGGCCGGGATCATCACCCAGGCCACCCGCGGCTTCTCGAGGGCCAGCACGAACTCCTCGAGCTCGGTAGCGCCGATCGCGCCTTCGTGCTCGAGTTCGGCGACCGTGTCGGGGTTGGTGTCGAAGGCGACCGCAGTGTGCCCGGCGCGCATGATCCGCCGAGTGATGTTCGCGCCCATCCGGCCGAGGCCGACCATTCCGAGCTGCATGAGTTACTCCCCTATTCTCCGGCCGAGCGTGCGGTGCGGTAGCGACGGATGAGTGCGTTGGTCGAGCTGTCGTGTGCGAGCGCCGGGTCGTCGGTGGCCGACAGTTCGTCGGCAACCTTCTTGGCGAGCACCTTGCCCAGCTCGACGCCCCACTGGTCGAACGAGTTCACGCTCCAGACGGTGCCTTGCACGAACACGCTGTGCTCGTAGAGCGCGATCAGCGTGCCGAGCGCGTAAGGCGTCAGCCGTTCCAACAACAGCGTGTTCGACGGTCGGTTGCCCTCGAACACCCGGTGCGGAACAAGCCACTCCGGCGTGCCCTCAGCCTCGACCTGCTCAGCGGTCTTGCCGAACGCGAGCGCCTCGGTCTGCGCAAACACGTTCGCGGTGAGCAGATCGTGGTGCGTCGCGCCGTCGGCCGCCGGCAGTGCGTTGAGCGAGTGGGTGAAGCCGATGAAATCGGCGGGGATCAGCTCGGTGCCCTGGTGGATGAGCTGGTAGAAGCTGTGCTGCCCGTTCGTCCCCGGCTCGCCCCAGTACACCGGGCCGGTGCCGTAGTCGACGGTGTCACCGGTCAGCGTCACGTGCTTGCCGTTGGACTCCATCGTGAGCTGCTGCAGGTAGGCCGGGAATCGCTTGAGGTACTGGTCGTACGGCAGGACGGCCTGTGTCTGCGTGCCGAAGAAGTCGGTGTACCAAACCGTCAGCAGGCCCAGCAGCACCGGCAGGTTCTGCTCGAAGGGCGCGCTGCGAAAGTGCTCGTCCATCTCGTGGAACCCGTCGAGCAGCTCGCGAAAATGCTTCGGCCCGATGGCGATCATTGTTGACAAGCCGATCGCAGAATCCATCGAGTACCGGCCGCCGACCCAGTCCCAGAAGCCGAACATGTTCATGACGTCGATGCCGAACTTCTCGACCGCCTCGGAGTTGGTCGACACCGCAACGAAGTGCTTGGCGATCGATGACTTGTCGTGCAGCGCATCGAGCACCCATTGGCGGGCGGTTGCCGCGTTCGTCATCGTCTCGAGCGTCGTGAACGTCTTGGACGACACGATGAACACCGTCTCGGCCGGATCGAGATCACGCGTCGCCTCGGCGAAGTCCGTCCCGTCCACATTCGACACGAAACGGAAGGTGAGCTTGCGGTCGCTGTAGTGCTTGAGCGCCTCGTAGGCCATCACCGGGCCGAGGTCGGAACCGCCGATCCCGATGTTGACGATGTTGACGATCCGCTTGCCGGTGTGTCCCGTCCACCGCCCGGAACGGATGTTGTCGGCGAACTCGGCCATCCGGCCGAGTACCTCGTGCACGGCCGGCACGACGTCGATGCCGTCGACCTTGATCCGCTGGTTGGCCGGCGCACGCAGCGCGACGTGAAGCACGGCGCGATCTTCGGTGACGTTGATCTTCTCGCCGTTGAACATCGCTTCGATGCGCTCGCGCAGCCCGGACTGCTCGGCCAGCTCGATCAAGAGCCGCACCGTCTCGTCCGTGACCCGGTTCTTCGAGTAGTCGAGGTAGATGCCGACGGCTTCGGCGGCCAGCCGCTCACCGCGGTCGGGATCGTCGGCGAACAGTTCACGCAGGTGCCTGCTGCTCAGCTGTTGGTGGTGCTCGGTCAGTGCCGTCCAAGCGGGACGGCCGCGGAGGGGCGTCGCGACGTTCTCCATGAGTCATACGTACCAGACCGGTGAGTTGCGAATTACGGCGCGATAGCCTTCCGGGGCCTGATGGCGATATTGCGAGGAGTTGACGTGGTCCCCGAACAGGAGGTCCTGCCCGGGGTTTCCTACGTCATGCCGGTGCTCAACGAGGTGCAGTACCTGGAGAGCGCGGTGCGCAGCATCCTCGACCAGGAGTACCCAGGGCCGACCGAGATCGTGCTGGCGCTGGGCCCCTCAACCGACGGCACCGACGCCGTGGTCAAGAAGCTGGTGACCCACGATCCGCGGATCCGGACCGTCGACAACCCGAAAGCAGCGATTCCCTCGGCGCTGAACCTGGCCATCAAGGCCAGCTCGCATCCCGTCATCGTCCGCGTCGACGCGCACGCACAGCTGCCGGCCGGGTACACCCATCGCGCGGTGCAGACGCTGCTGCGGGTCAATGCCGACAACGTCGGCGGGATCATGTCGGCCGTGGGACGCGAGGGCGTGCAGAAGGCGATCGCGCGCGCCTACAACAGCCGGTACGGGCTGGGCGGCGGCGTTTACCACAGCGCCGACGGCCCGGAGGGCCCGGCCGAATCGGCGTATCTGGGGGTGATGCGCGCCGCGGCCCTCGCCGAGATCGGCGGCTACGACGAGTCGATCCAGCGCGGCGAGGATTGGGAGATGAACTTCCGGCTACGCCAGGCCGGCCATCTGGTATGGCTCGACCCGACCCTGCACGTGCGGTACTGGCCGCGCAGCAGCTGGACGGCGCTGTCCAAGCAGTTCCTGTCCACCGGCATCTGGCGCGGCGAGCTGGTCCGCAGGCTGCACGGCCGCCACCCGCTGCGCTTCTACGCGCCACCGGCCCTGGTCACGCTGACGGTCGCCTCGGTCGCCCTGGCACCACTGGGCGCGGTGTTCGGCGGCTGGCTGGGCTGGCTGGCGCTGGCGACCGGGGCGGGCGATCTCGCCTACCTCGTGCTGCTCGCAATCGCCTCGCTGCAGGCCCCCGATTCGCTGCGCGACCGGCTGCGCTTCGCCGGGGTGCTGGCCACCATGCACGTCAGCTGGGGGTTGGGGTTCCTGCGCGGGCTCACCCACGGCGGGCGGCAACACCACGTCGACCGCTCCCGGCACACCTGAAACGCTCCGGTTTTCCCCGCTGACGTCCGGTTTAACCGCAGCAAAGCGGCTACCAGCGGGGAAGACCGGACCGGCGCAGCCAGCATTTCCCCGCGGACGGTCGGTTGAACCGCAACAAGGCGGCTACCAGCGGGGAAAACAGGGGCTCAGCCGAGCCAGCCGGCCTCGACCATGCGCGCGACGACTCGCTCACCGGCGCGTCCGTCATCGTGCGGCGCGAACTTCTCGTGCCAAAGCGCGCGCCGGGCCGCGTACTTCTCAGCGGACGTGTCGGCGTCGCGGATCGCCTCGAGAAGTTCGGCGCGGGTGGCGGCCACCGCGCCGGGAGCCTCGGCGATGAGGTCGAAGTAGAACCCGCGCAGGACGTCCTCGTAGTGGGCCAGGTCAGGCGTGAAGAACACCATCGGCTTGTTGGTGGCCGCGAAGTCGAACATCACCGACGAGTAGTCGGTGACCAGCACGTCGGCGATCAGCATCAGATCAGCGATGTCGGGATAGCCCGTCACATCGATCAGGCGCTCGGCATGCAGATCCTGCCCGAACGACAGCGTGCGCGAGTGCCCGCGCACCAGCAGCACGTGGTCGCTGGGCAGCTCGTCGGCGAACTTGACCAGGTCGAGGTAGTCGACTATCTCGTCACGGTCGTCGCGCCACGTCGGGGCATAGAGCACGACCCGCGCGTCGGCGCGAACACCGACCGCGTCGCGCACCACCGGAGCTCGCCCGGCGTCGGCGAGGACGTCATTGCGCGGGTAACCCGTCTCCCAGATCGGACCGCGGTAGGCGTAGGACGTACGGAAGATCCGCTCGCTGTAGTAGTTCTGCGCGAGCAGTGCACTCCACCGCCAGCCCTGCCGGGTGATCGCGAAACGGCGGCGCAGGCTCATGTCCGGACGGTCGAGGCCGAGCGCCTTGAGCATCGTGCCGTGCCAGGTCTGCAGCACGTGCTGGCCGCGGCGCGGGCGATATGCCCAGCGCAGCCAATCGTTCGCGACCAGCACCCGCGCCTCGGCGCGCGCCTGCCACCACTGCGCGCTGCCCTCGATCACCCGGATCGCCCCGTCAGGCACCGCGACCGACCCGTCGACCACACTCCAGTACCGCCGCACCTCGGGATGCGTCCTGGCCAAGGCGCGGTCGATGCCGAGCGGATTGTCCGACGCGGCCAGGCCGTAGAAGCTCTCGAACCAGACGGCCTTCTCGCGGCGACGCGGTCGCAGGTAGTCGAGCAGTTGCTGCGCGCCCGGTCGCGACGCGCGCTGGCCATCGCGCAACGGCGCGCCGATCCGAACGACGAGGCCGCCGTCTACCGCAGCGGCGCGCATCCGGAACAGCTCGCGCGTCTCGTCCAATGGTGCGGCCGCCAACGTCACCCGGCTGCTGCCGTCGATGCTGAGCCGGTAGTCACCAGACGGCAACGCCAGCGGCGGCGATCCCCACCGGCTGACCAGCAACGCGAAGGTGAGCGAACCGCCGTCGATCTCGCCGGCAACAGCCGCACGTGCCCCCACCAGCCGGGCCGAGGCCGGCGCGTTGTCGATCTCGACGCTAAGCGTGGCGCCGTCGGTCTGCAGCCCGACGATCGCCGGACGGGCCTGGCTCGGCGCTGCCACGCCCGTGCGAGCCTGGCCGGTGCGGCACAGGATCTCGTCGAGCACGCGGTCGGTGGCGCTGCCGTCAGGCCATTCGAAGTACTCCGAACGCAGCCACGCCGAGTGGGCCCGCGCGGCGCTGTCAGGAGGGAGCGCTTCATCGAGTTGCTGCAGCACGTGCGTCCACGACGCGACGTGCCGTCCGCCGCTGAACGTGCGGTACGGCTCGTAAAAGCCGCGGGTGGCGGTATAGCCGGCAACGTCGGGTGCGAGAAACACCGTCGGTCCGCCGGTGAGTGCGAAATCGAATGCGATGGACGAGTAGTCGGTGACCACGGCGTCGATGCCCGGCAGCACCGTGTTCACGTCGCGCAACAGAGTGCTGTCGAGCATGCGCACCCGGTGACTCGACCCGCCCGAGTAGTCGCCATGGGCAAGCGGATGCGTGCGCACGAGCAACACCGCGTCGTTGCGCTCGAGCCAGCTGTGGATCTCGCTCCACATGTCGGCGCCGGGCACGGACGGATCTTCTTCGCCGTCGCGCCAGGTGGGCGCGTGCAGGACGACGGTCGGCGGCAGCTCACCGACCAGGGCGGTCAGCGTGCTGCGCGCGGTGTCCCGATCGACGGTGTGCAGCACGTCATCGCGCGGATCGCCGGTTACCGCGATGCGGTCACGCGGAATGCCGAACCCGCTTACGATGCGGCTCACGATGCGTTCGGACGAGACTGGGAACAGCTGCAACTGCCGGCCGGCCGCGCGGTAGAGCAGCCGCATCAGCGGCCGACCGATGAGCGCTGGCAGTATCGGCGCGCGCAACGCGACCGCGGAATCGAGATGTAACCGCTTGAGCGGGATGCCGTGCCACAACTGCACGACGAAGCCGCCGCGCACGCCGTAGCGGTTGACGTCACCGACACCGTGCGTGACGACGATGACGCGAGCGCGCAGCGTGAGCCACAATCCGCGTGCACTGAGCTTGGGCACCGTGTCGAGCCCGAGCGACCGGGCTTCTGCGAGCTCGTCCTGCGTTGTCGCGAGCCAGACCAGGCGCACACCGTCGAGCCGTTCGCGGGCGCGACGCAGCAGCGGCAGTGCACCCTCGCCGGGTCCGACTCCGCAACCGAACACCCAGATGCGGGGGGTCCGCGGCACCAGCGCCGCAGCGATCGCGCCGAGCACGTAGAACGGCAGGTTGCGCAGCGCGCGCAGGTTGCCTGTCTCGAAGCTGAACTTATTCATCGGAGAGCAAGCCTACGTGCGGGTCAGCTGACGATGTGGATGCCGAGCACGAGCATCCTCGCGCCGACTTCGCGTCTAAGGCGTGTTGCGCAGGGCGGCTGCCCGCATCCGGTAGTGACCGCTCACCCTGCGCTTGTTGCCGGCGCGGTCGGTGGCCACGGCCCGATAGGTCAACGTGCGCTTGTGCTTGTGCACCACCACGTGGCAGCTCGCGACCCCGGACAGCGCATCGTGTGCAACGCAGCGCGGCCGCGGCGCCGTGCCGGTGTACACCGCGCCATCGCGCACGCCCCTTACCCGTACGTGCGGCTTCACCCGGTCGATGTCGAGGTGACGCACCTTGACGGTGTGCGTCCCGCCTTCGGTGGCGGTGATCGTCCGGGTGACCGACTGACCGCGGCCGCTGTGCCTCAGCGTGACCGCCGACGGGCATGGCCGGGTCAAGGGTGCGCCGTGCGTCGTGCAGGTGAAGTGCACGGTGACCGGCGTGCGGTACCAGCCGTGCCGCGTGCCGTGCGCGCTGGTCACGCGGGCGGTGATCTGCGGACCGCGTCGTACCTCGACCGCACCGATGTCGCACCGGTGCCCCTGCGGGCGCGACACGCCGCGCTGGTCCTTGGCGCTCGTGCTGCAGCTGGCCGCACCGGCAGGAATCGCGTCGATCGCATCGCTGCTCGCGGCCGGCAGCACGGTTTGGGTCGGGCCGGTGTTGCCGGCCAGCGGCCCGAGCCTGGCGTGGCCGTGGCTGATGCTGGCCTTGTGCGTCCACCCGCATGAGCCGTCGCTGTCCAAGTTGTATCCGCCGTCGGTCACCGTGCCGTTGCAATCGTTGACCGAGATGTTGTCAGCGACGACCGTGCCGGTGACCGTGAGCGCAGCCGAGGAGTCGGCTTCCGGTACAGGCGCGTGTGGCGGCGCAGCCGCGGTATCCACCGCGATGCCGCCGGCCGGCGCGGTGCTTCCGCTCGCGGGCGGACGAGTCCCGGAGATCGTGGAGTTGTCGATCGTCGTATTGCCGAGGTCGGAGAACACACCCTGCCCGGTGTTGCCGTAGATCGTCGAGGTATCGATCGTCACGCCGCCGCCGGGGAACACCAACACGCCACCGCCGAACGGATCGCCTCCACCATCCGTGAACGGATCGGTGTTCGATACCGTGCTCCTCGTCAGCGAGCCCGAGGCGCCCGCACCGTCCAGCACCATGCCGGCGCCGATATTGCCGTCGAGCGTTGAGCCGGTGACGTCACCCTCGCCGTCCTCAACGTCGACTCCGCCGTGCAAGTTGCTGTCCACCGTGCTGCGATCGACGGTCACCGTGGGCGCGCCGGTCGCGTCGTTCCTACTGTCCACCAGGACACCGTTCTGCGCGTTGCTTTCGACGGTGCTGCTCGTGATACCCGCTGTACTCTGGCCCTCGACGTCGATGCCGTTGTCGCCGTTATGTGACACTGCGCTGTCGGTCACGATGAGCGATGCGGCGTCGACCAAGATGCCATCGGTTTGGTTATCCGAGACATCGACCTGTTCGACAGTCACGTTCGGCGGGCTGTTCGTGTCGATGCCATCGACAAAGATGCTCGGATCGGAGCCGTCCCCGTCAATTGTCGACCGGCCCGAGCCGGTGGCACCGGATCCGAGCAGCGTCAGCGACTTGCGAATTTGGACGCTCTCGTCGTAGGTGCCCGTCACGATCGAGATCGTGTCGCCGGCGTCGGCTTGATCAACCGCGTACTGGATGGTCTGGCACGGGGCGGCTTGGGCGGTGCAGTCGTTGTCGGTGTTATCGCCGCTCGGCGCGACGTAGCGGGTCGACCCGGCCGCCACGGCCGGGCTGGCTATTGCCCCACCGGCAACAGCGAGCAGGGCAGACAGAACCAGGCAGGCAGGGACAAAATACGCCCTCGGGTGCGAGACAGACACGCGAGCCATGCGCCCTCCCTGGGTCGTCGGGCTCGATCACGATCGCGACGACGGTACTCCCCACACCGCCGTCAGGCACCCCCCTCCGAGTCGGTCACGGCGATCCGCACGGTGAGGAACTGCCCGGGCATCGCGGCGAGGATGCGAAGCTTCGGGTCCTTGACATTCAGCCACGGCCCGGTGACCAGCGATTGCAGATGTGCCACTCGACGATCGGCCAGCACGCTGCGCACCGCCTCCTTGTCGCCGCCGACGACAAGCGCTTCGATATCAGCCGCAGCCAGGATGCGCACCGCGATGTCCGCCGCCTCGGCGAAGGCCGCACTCGCCTGATTCGCGCGCCGGCGGGCGAAGCGTTGCTGCGACCAGCCGCCGGCCTTGGTCGTGCCCTGCACGTAGGACGAACCGACCTTGGACGATTCGAGCGCGGCGCCGGCGAACACGCCGGCTGCGTAGCCGCCGCGACGCACCAGCAGCACGCCGACGCGCCGCGCCCGCCTAACGTGCACTAGCAGGTCGGTCAGCCGCGTCCCCTCGAGCGGCGGGAACGGCACCTCGATCACGGCAGACGACCCGTCTCGTGCGAGCAGGGTGACTTCGGTCCGCGTGAGCGACGGTTCGAACGGGCCGTGGCGATCGGCGAAGCCGTCGATCCACCGGTGCAGGCGATCGGTGCCGACGGTGACGGTGCGCGGCGCGCTCAGCTCGTAACGTCCTTACGGTCGAAACGCAGCCACGCAATGGCGAGGAAGACCGCAGCATAGATCAGCGCGAGGCCGGTGCCGCGCAGCATGTCATCCCAGCTGATCGGCGAACTGAGCGTGTCCGTCCACGCGTACTGGAAGTGCGTGGGCAAATAATGCCGGTACGGGTCGAGTGCCGAGATCTGGTCGAGGATGTTCGACACGACGACGAGCATGACAGCGCCGCCGACGGCCCCGAGCGGATTGTCGACGCTCACGCTGAGCAGGAATGCGAGTGCGGCAACAACGAGCATCTGCCCGCACACGTAGCCGACGATGATGAGCAGCCGCCAGAGCGCGGCACCGGTGTCGAACGTGCCGCCGAGCGGCGATCGTGCCGGACCCCAGCCGAAGAACAATCCGCCGATGAGATAAGCCCAAAGTGGCAGCAACAGGTTGGAGGCCGCACTCAGCACGCCGGCCACGATGAACTTCTGCCGGAGCAACCGCGAGCGTGGCACGGGCTGCGCGAGCAGGTATCGCAGCGACGCCCAACTCGCCTCGCTTGCGACGGTGTCACCGCAGAACAGCGACACCATCACGACAAGCAGGAACCCGACCGCGGCGAACTCGGTGAACAGCGCGAAGTTCGTCGCCCCGTCGGTCGCGAGCGACACCAGCGCGCTCGAGTCATTGCTGTCGGTGACCGGTCCGCCGATCTTGAATGCCAGCGCGATGACGATCGGCAACACCAGGAGCAGCAGCACGACGATCTGCGTGCGGCGTCGCTTGAGCTGGCGGGCGAACTCGACCCGCAGGTGCAGCGTGCGGCGCGGGTTGTAGGTCGGCGGGTGGCCGGCGTCGAGCTCGAGCAACCGGTCATGCACGCCACGCCTCGTCGGCGCGACCTTCGACAGCTCGCGTTCGGTCATTTGTCCTCGTCCCCATCGCCGATCAGGCCGAGGAACACGTCCTCGAGAGCACGGCGCGCCGGCACGAGCGTCGTGGTGATGCCAGCCGCTTCGAGCACTGACGCGGCACGCGACGGGTCGTTCACTGAAAGCTGCACTCCTCCGGCACCGGCGATGTCGACGACCGAGCCGGCCGCGACCAGCTTCCCTTTGTGCATCACGACGACGTGCGTGCAGGTCTGCTCGACCTCGGCCAACAGGTGCGAGGACACCACGACGGTCCGTCCCGTCTGCGCGTAGCGCTGCAGCACCTCACGCATCTCCGCGATCTGCGGCGGATCAAGCCCGTTGGTCGGCTCGTCCAACACCAGCAGCTCGGGCAGTCCCAACATTGCTTGCGCGATGCCGAGACGCTGCTTCATACCGTGGCTGTATGACTTGACCCGCCGGTCGATCGATGCGCCCAGCCCGGCAATCTCGAGTGCAGTGTCAAAGTCGGCCTCATCGGTGCGACGACCCGTCGCGGCCCAATACAGGCGCAGGTTCTCGCGTCCGGACAGGTGCGGCAGGAAACCGGGTCCCTCGATGAACGCGCCAAGCCGCGCGAGGACCGGCGCGCCGGGCACGACCGGCTCGCCGAACACGTGCAACTCGCCGGCGGTCGGGGTGATCAATCCGACGAGCACCCGCAGCGTGGTCGTCTTGCCCGCCCCATTCGGTCCGAGCAGGCCGACGACCTGGCCGCGCTCGACGCGGAAGCTCACGTCGTCGACCGCGCGGTAGCCGCCGGCGTACTCCTTGACCAGCGACTCGATGCTCACCGGCACGTCGGCCAGATCGGGGCGCGACTTGAGCACGCGTCGCCGGCGCCGGATCACGAAACTCACCCCGAGCGCCGTCGCGAGCGCAACGGCGAGCCCGACGATCAGCCAGGCCAGCGGGTGCCCGGAGCGCACGACCTTGGCGTTGATCGTCGGCACGGTAAGCGCGCCGCCGTCGGCCAGCCCGATCGTGTACGTCCGCGCGTTCTGCGGCACCTGGTAGGCGAAGTCGGTGGTCGCGACGGTGAGCACGAGGCGGTGGCCCGGCTGCACTGTGCGCACCACCGACGGCAGCGGCACGGTGATCGTGCGCGGCACGCCCGGCGTCAGGCCGGTCACGCGGATGGGCGTCACGAGCTGCGCCGGCAGCACGACGGTGCCGTCGGAGCCGAGATCGCGCAGCGCAACGAACACCGTGGCATCGGTGCTACTGCGCGCCGTGATCGTGATCCGCACCGACGACGACCCGCTGATCAGCAGGCTCTTCGTGATCTTCGGCGAGAGGAAGCCCGCGGTCTGCGAAGGTATCGCGCTCAGTGCGGCCGTCGCGTCGGTGAGCCCGCCGAATTCGCTGAGGATGCCGCTCAACCCGGGGATCGCGGTGATGGCTGCGGGCGTACCGCCGGCCGGAGCGCCGATCTCTTGCGGCGGGCCGATCAGGTTGAGCGTCGCCGTCTTTTGCTGCGTGCCGTCGATGCCGGGATAGCCGGGCGCCTGCCTGACCTGCTGGCGCAGCCGTCCGCTCGAGGACGAGAGCAGCGCACCCTGTTCGGAGAACTCGAACGGTTGCTTCGTGCTGACCGATCCGTGGAAGACCGAGCCGAACCAGTCGAGCATCGCGCCGGTTGCCACGTCGCCGCCGCGAGAGCTGTTGTCGTGACCGCCCGGCCGCCAGACGACGCGCACCGGAGTGCCGTCCTTGGCGATGCCCTTGGCGTTGGCGTCTGCCTGGGTGAGCGGGAAGAGCGAGTCCTGCTCGCCTTGGGTGAGCAGGGTGGGCGCGGTGATCCGGTTGAGCACGCTGGCCGGGCTCGCCGCGCGCATCACCTTCTGCAGCGCGGCGTTCGGGACGCCGGTTCGCGCCGCGGCTTGGTAGGCCGTGCAGATGTCGGGCGCGAATCGACCGCACGACACGGAGTCCTGCCTGGACACCGGGAGGTCTGCCGCGTCGGCGATGAGGCCACGCAACGATGGTGGAACGGTCGCGGTGAAGCCGTTACCGAACAGCGTGCCCGTCCACAATTTCTTGAACACGCCGTTCGGGAAGAGCGCTTGTTGCAGGTCATTCCAGGTGATGTCGGCAGCTACTGCCTTGATGCGCTTGTCGTACCCGGCGAGCAGTAGCGCCAGCCCGCCGCCGTATGAGCTTCCCGCAACGGCGATCTTGTCCTTCTCGACCTGCGGCAACTGTTGCAGGTGGTCGACGAGCAGTTCGGCGTCGTGTACCTCGTACTTCGGCGAGTCGAAGTGGATGAACCCGCCGGACCTACCGAAACCTCGAGCGGTGTAGGCCAGCACGACGTACCCGTGTTCGGCGAGCGTCTTCGCAGTGCCGGCCAGATCCGACTTGTCACCGCCGAAGCCCTGTGCGAGAAGTACTGCCGGCGCGGGCGTCCGATCCGGCAGGTAGAGCGTGGTGTCGAGTTTGACCGCGGTGCCGTTCGGCTCCGGCGTGCCGGTGACGAAGCTGTCGATCGTCCGATATCGGTTGGACGAGCGGCTGACCGCAATCGTGATGCCGGCAACGACGACCACGAGAACCGCAATCAGCGGGATCAGGATCTTGCGCGAGCGCAGGCGCTGCATGAGTGCGGCTCGCGTCATTGGATCAGCCTACGGATCGGGTGTTTACGACCTGCCGAAGCGCGTCACGCCGGGCGGATGCGCAGCGATCTCAGCATGCGCTGCACCGCGGCGCGATCCGCCGGCGAAACATGGGCACCCAGGCACGCGGTCAGGTCGAACCTCTCGCCCGAATAGCCCCGCACTCGCGCACGGACGTAGGCATCGATCTCTGTTGCCGCTCCCGCCGGGCACGACGTCGCGGCGCCGGTCTGTAGCAATGCCCGACGATGATCGATCACCACCCGCCGACCAGGCAGGTTAGGTATCCCCGAGCCTGACGTCGGAAACTCCGCGTGGCTCCACAGCACGAGCACACCGTCGTCGGGTGTGGTCCAGTCTGGCGGGAACCAGTCCTGCGACGTACAGCCCGCCGGCGGGCGACGCACCGTACAGGGCCCGCTGAGCTTCTGCGTGCTGAAGAACACCAGCGGGAAGTAGACCGTCGCAGGTGCCCCGCGGTACCGCGCAGCGAACCATCGTGCGGGAACCTCGACGGTCGCCAAACCCGCCAGCGAGCGCGTCGTCCACCGATCCGGCAGCGCCGTGGGCTTCGTCGCGTGCTTGGGTGATCGCGTCGCCGCGAAGGTGGCGATTGCGGCGACGAGCACGACGGCAGCTGCGACAGCCAACCACGCACGGTGCCGGCGCGACGGTGTAGAGAGCGCGCGTGCGAACGCTGCGTCGAACGGTGGTGCAATATGACCGTCTCGCCAGGTAGCCGCGTCGCGGCTGATGCGCTCTTCGATGGTCATCGGTCGTCCTCTCCGAGCAGGTGACGTAGCCGCGCCCGGGCGTCGGAAAGCGTTGACTTGACCGTTCCCTCCGCGCAATCCATCAGCGTCGCTACCTCAGCGAGCGGAAACCCGAGGTAGTAGTGCAGCTCTATAGCCAAGCGCTGCCTGCGTGACAGCTTCCCCAACGCGGCGCGTAGATCGAGGTCGACGGCACCGGCGATATCGCGGGGAACCTCCGACAGCAGGGAAATGCTTCG
>DASRSG010000177.1:0-5788 GCA_035656595.1 Jatrophihabitantaceae bacterium
GTCGAGCCAGAGCCAGGTCGGAAGGTTAACCAGCTGCTGACCGGTTGGGCTGAGGTGCATCAGTGGGGGAGCGAGCCGCAGGTTGTTCTCGGCTTGAGTCGCTAGGACCGCGGGCGAAGGACCTGCTGGTCCAACTGCGTCCGCCGCGTCGGAGATCCACACCGGGTCGCGGAAGACGGCATCGCGTTGGCCGTTACCGCTGCATTGGTACACGTACCAGGCCCCGCCAGGCTGCGGCGATGCCGGCGCCGTCGATTCCGCTGCGTTCAACGGCCGCGCTCCCGCGTCCGCGGGGATGACGCCGCCGGTGGCGGGCGGCGGTGCTTGGAAGTCGCTACGGACGTAGGTGCACTGCACGGGGTTGGTGTTCTGCGTGCCCGCTGTACCCCCGCTGGCGCTGCCGTCACCGATCGGCGACGATGACGGCGCCGATCCGGGACCGGATGGGGTTCCTGTACTTCCTGCACCGAGAGTGCAGCCCGGCGACGGGTCCTGACTGCAGGCAACGCTGCCCCAACCGGGTCCCGGATCGTTGGCGCTATCGGCAGCGCTTGCTGGCGCCACGGCCAGAGGTGTGACGGCAACGCTGGTAGCAAGGAGAGCGGCCAAGACCGCGCGGGTCAGCATGTGCCGACGTCCTCGACCGCGAATCGGTCGATCTTCCAGGTGCCCCCTGCTGTCTTGAGTGCCTCGGCGGTGATGGCTTGACGGCCGCCAGCGCCTTCGGGGGCGAGCTGCCCGGTGCTGGCGTAGTACTTCAGAAAAAGGCTCGAGTCCCCGCAGTCGGTGATGATCACCGTCGTCGGATCCGCCGCGGGCGTAGCGGATTTCACGACGGGGTTGTCGACCGGTGCGCCTCGGGTGATCAGGCCGTTGTAGTGGTCGGCGTACAAGCCCCGCGACATCTGCAACAAGGCGTCGCCGGTTGCGTGGTCGGCAAGTAGCGGAGATTGCCAATCGGACGTGCGTCCCGCCGTGACGAAGTCTTGCCACATCCCGAGATAGGCGTTGATAGCTGGCTGAGTGTCGCTGGAACCGGCCGTCGCCGTCGGCGCAATAAGGGCGTTTGATGTCGCCGCTGTAGCGATGGTCGGGAGTGAGCCGCGCGATTTGCTATCGCTGGCAGGTGATGGCGCGCTGCAGGCCGTGAACGCGACCGCGGCGGTCAATGCGGTGAGGGCGGCTGCAGATCGGCAGTGCAACGCGGTCAGATGACCGCCGCCTTGTCCTGCCACGTCCTGTCCCGCCCGATCGCCTGACTAGTTGACGAGTGTCGATATTGAGTCGTCAATTAGCTGTACAGGGGTACCCGCGACGCTCGTCAACAGGCGCGTGGACACCCATCGATGGTGGTAAGGCGCCCATCATCGGGTGCAAAGGCGCGTAAGCGGGGTAGCTAGGAGCGGGGGTGCGGCCGTGTCAGGTACCAGAAGCAGCGGACGTGGTGCCGCACGGACTGCACAGGGTTCAATCGGTGGTGCTGCTGCCGACCCTGCGCTTCGGACGTGCATGATGTCGAATGTCGACCCAATTGAGCTAGCTGGCCTCGTCTTCCCGCGGATGTAAATCATCGGCTCGCTCGAGCGGTGATGGCTCGACCGTGCACTGGGCTTTGCGGATCATCGCTCGGTTGCGTTGCGCCCACGCCGCCATCGGCACCGCGGCATCCACAATGGCGCGCGCGGCCGGCGTCAACGAATAGGTGACCGAGGGTGGGAACGCGCCCGAGGTCGCACGACGCTCGAGAAGGCCATCGTCGGTCATGCGCGCAAGAGTTCGAGACAGACTGCTCTCATGGAAGGTACGAGGACGCAGCGTCCGTCGATCCGAGACCCGGAAAGACGACACGATCGATTTGATCTCGCGGTAGTGCAGCGGCCCATCGAGCAACGCCATCAGGATTGATGGCGTCCAGTCTGCGGCCGTTAGCGCCCTGGCGTCATACCAACAAGCAAGGAAGTCGTCGTCTGCTGGAGTGAGCACGTCATTCCCCCGTCGGTATGACTGGGGAGCCGGCCTCGCTGAGCCTGCTTTTGGCGCGTCGTGGCAGTCACGTTACGTCGATTTGAGCTCGACGTCTAGATGAGCCTTATGCCTGGCCCTTGCTTAACTAAAACGCTGAGGACATCGCGTCACGATCTTCCGGGCGACCGATAGCCCCCGCGTGAGGCTTGCCTTGAGGTCTACATGCGAATGATCGTCTTGCAGGTGGAGATCGACCGTGATCTGGTGCCGGGTCTGTCCAGCGTGGAGAAGCTGAGCTCGTCGCGGCGAAGAAGCGAATCGCTCAGTTGGAGACTGAGCTGGCGATCTCGCGTCGGGCGATGGAGTCGCTGCGGGTGAGCAGTGACCCGAACTCCGAGAATCGCGGCCGCGGCCGTGGCAAGGGTCCCGGCCGCGCGGGTAAGTCCGTGCGGTATCCCCGACTCGCCGGAGTGTGTACTCTCGCGCGGCATGGTCATTTGCTCATCATGCAGCGCCTGAACTCCCGGCAGCCGCGCCGACACCGGGCTGGCCTGTCGCGCGCAACTGGGCCTGTGGAACCGGACAGGATCCGCTCACGACATTACGAACTTGCCGCGAACCGCGGATCCGGGGGTTGTGTGCCTGAGCTGGCTGGTGGGCGTGCGCTGGTGCACATGATCGCGGTGTCGATGGGGGACCGTGTTCAGGCGCGGGGGGTGACGAGGCCGCTGTCGAAGGCGAGCACGACTGCGGCTGCCCGGTCGCGCAGGTGTAGCTTCGCGAAGATCCGGTTGATGTGTGACTTCACGGTGCCGTCGCTGAGGATGAGTTCGGCTGCGATCTCGGTGTTTGTCATTCCGTGGCCGATCATGGCGAGCACCTCGCGTTCGCGGGCGGTCAGCTCGTCGAGGACGCCTGCGCCCGCGGTTGCGCCGCGCGCGGGGGCCGAGCGGTAGGTGGTCAGTACCCGTCCGGTGACGGCGGGGTCGAGCCAGGCTCCGCCCTCGGCCACGGTGCGCACGGCGCGCTGCAGGTCGTCGGCCGGCACGCCCTTGAGCAGGAAGCCGGACGCCCCGGCCCGGAGTGCGGCGGCGAGCACCTCGTCGTCGTCGAATGTGGTGAGGATGAGAACCGGGGGAGCGGCCGGGTCCATCCGCAGCGCGCGGGTCGCTTGCACGCCGTCGACGCCGGGCATCCGGACGTCCATGACGACGATGTCGGGGCGGTGCGCGGCGACCGCGGCGGTGACCTCGGAGCCGTCTACGCACTCGGCCACGATGTCGAAGCCGTAGCGGGCGTGCAGGATGCCGCGCAGCCCCGCTCGCACCAGTTCCTGGTCGTCGACGATCAGGACTCTGGTCACGGCGACTTCGGTCATAGCGGCAGCTCGGTGTGGACGAGCCAGCCGGTGCCGCCGGGGCCGGCCGCGAATGTACCGCCGAGGGCTTGGGCCCGCTCGCGCATGCCGATGAGCCCGAGACCGGTGCCGCGGCCGGGCGCGCCCGAGCTGTCGACGTCCAGATAGACGGCGTGGGGTCGCACCGCGAGGTGGACCGTCGCCCGCTGCGCCGGCGCGTGTTTCGTCGCATTCGTTAGGGCCTCTTGCAGGATGCGGTAGGCGGCCAGCCCGACCGTTGCCGGCAGCGTGGTGAGGTCGCCGTCGATGCTGGCGTGCACGTCGGCGCCGGCAGTGCGGAACCCTTCGATGAGGGCGGGGACATCGACGCTGCCGGGCAGTGGCGTGGCCGGGTCGAGCGCGTCGGCGTGCCGCAGCAACCCGACTACGTGCCGGACCTCGTCCAGGCTGTCGCGGCCGAGCCGTTCGGCTTCCTCTAGCGCGCGCAACGCGTCGGCCGGCTCGTCCTGGACGGCCAGGCGCGCACTGGTGACGTGCAGGAGCGAGACGGTGAGGCTGTGGGCGATCACGTCGTGCAGCTCGCGGGCGATGCGGTTGCGTTCCTCGGCCTGAGCCCGGTGCGCGAGACCGTCCTGCGCGACACGAAGTTCGGCCACGAGCTCGCGCTGGCGCCGGCCGAACAGGCAGCCGACGGCCGCGAAGCACGTACCACCGATCCACGCTGCCCAGCCCGGGTCGTGCGTCGTGAAGATCGCTTCCGCGCCGAGCAGGGCGATGCCGAGCGCCCAGTACAGCGCGGTCACCCACAGCGGCGCGGCGATCGCGCACCAGGCCACCAGAACGGGCAGGCCGAACCAGGCGACGTTGGAGGACATGCCCTGGCCGAGCACCGCGATGCCAGCCGTGGCTGCCACCGTGGCCGGCAGCGTCAGGGCGGGGCGACCGAATATGGCCAGCGCGCCGAAGGCCAGCGCGGGCGCGGCGCCGAGCACGCCGAGCAGCGTGTCGTCGGGCACGCGGCGCACGATGCCGGCCGCGACGAACACGACCAGCACCCCGAAGACCGCCCACCTCGCCGAACGAGGGAGCGGTTCGGGCTCGCGGCGCCAGTCGGGCACGGTGCGCAAACTACAGCGCGCCGCGTTTGATTGCGACGACGCTGGCCACGACGGCGAGCGCGGCGACCTGGACGAGGGTGCCGGTCGGGGTGCCGATACCCAGCCAGGGCTGGCGGATCGAGGCCGTGACCCAGGTCAGCGGCAGGTAGTCGGCGATGTCCTTGACGACCGAGCCCATGACGTGGGGCGGGGGACCGCCGGCGCCGAGCAGGAAGGACGGGAAGAACAGCATCAGCCCGACGGCCTGAGCCGAACGGGCCGAGGGCAGCAGCGTCCCGAGCACGACGCCGAGGCTGACGAACGCGACCGAACCGAGCACCAGGCCCAGGACCACCCGGCCCAGGTCGTGCACGGCCGGGATGCCATAGACCGGGGCCGCCACCGCGAGCAGCAGCACGCCAGCCACCGCGATCGTGACGAACCCGAGCACCATCTCGGCGATGACGAACGACCACTGCGGGAAACCGGCGGCAGCGAACCGGCGCAGAACGCCGAGCTCGCGGTAGGACGCAAGGTGCACAGGCAGCATGACCAGGCCCGTCGCGGCGATCACGACAGTGAAGTACGACGCGACGTACCAGTGCGACGGGTTCGCGCCGGCGAACGCGGGGTCCGGCTTGGTGCCGAACGCGCCGCCGATAATCAGCATGGTCACGATCGGGAACACGAGCACGAAAGTGAGGACGAGCGGGTCGCGCACGGTGAGGCGCAGCTCGGCCCGCAGCAGCCGGCGGACGGTCGACGGGGCGGGCGTTTCGGTTGTCGACGGGATGCACGGTGCGGCAATCGTGGCGGTCATGGGGTCGTCACCAGCTCTCGCTCGGTCGGGGTCGATGTCGGGGCGTTGTCGTCGAGCAGGTGGAGCAGGGCGGCTTCGAGGTCCGGCACCTCGACGTCGAGATCGGCCGGCACGTGGCCGTGCTGCACGAGCACGGCGCCGACCTGTGCGATGACCTGTCGCTCGCCGCGGACCTCGAAACGTCCGCCGTCGGTGCGGACGTCGCGCACGCCGGGCAGCCGACGCAATTGCCCACCGACCAGGCTCGGATCCTCCGCCGTGAACCGGACGACGGCCCAGCCGGCGTGCCGGGCGACGAGCTCGGCCGGCGCGCCCTGGTCGAGCACCTGACCGGAACGCATCGCGACGACTCGCCCGCACAGCGTTTCGGCCTCGTCCAGCTCGTGGGTGACGAGCAGGACCGTCGTACCCTCGTCGCGCAGCTGGGCCACGGCCGACCAGACCTCGCGCCGCGCGGCCGGGTCCAGGCCCTGGGTCAGTTCGTCGAGGATCACCAGGCGGGGACGGTTCAGCAGCGCCAGCACCAGGAACAGCCGTTGCCGTTCGCCG
>DASRSG010000178.1:0-2933 GCA_035656595.1 Jatrophihabitantaceae bacterium
GTAGGCCCCAGCTGCGTCCGGCGCTATTACACGGCGTACGAAGACCGGCACAAGCTTGGCCGACTCCGACATCACCACGACATCGCAGGCCAACGCAAGGTGCATACCGGCACCTGCCGCGGTGCCGTTGATCGCCGCAACAACCGGCTTCTCGCAGTCGAGGACGGCGGTGACGACACGCTGCCAGCCGATCGCGATGCCTCGCGCGATCTCGCCTTGTGCCCGAGCAGGCGCACCCTCGGGCTTCTCCAACGACGGCATCGGCACCCGCAAATCAGCACCGGTGCAGAAGGCGCGATCACCCGACCCGGTAAGCACGACCGCGCGGACCGCCAGGTCAGCAGTCGCCTCGGTGAACGCGGCAACCAATGCCTCGCGCGCCTTCCAGTCCAGCGCGTTGTGCACGTCAGGCCGATCGAGCGTGACGGTCATCACGCCGGCCCCCGACCGCTCGACCTTGATGCCTACGTCGCTCACTTGGCACTCCCGAACTGCTCACGGAGCTTGAACTTCAGCACCTTGTTGAGTGTCTCGTTGCGTGGGAGCGAGTCGACGATCTCGATCCGCTCCGGGATCTTCTGCATCATCAGCCCCGCGTCGCGGCACCACACCACCACCTCATCCAGAGTGATCGGCTCGGAGCCGGCCGCCGTCTCCACGACCGCGCACACCAGCTCGCCCCGCTCCTCGTCGGGTACGCCGATGACGGCAACGTCGCCGACCTTCGGATGGTTGAAGAGCACGTCCTCGAGCTCTCGGGCCGAGATGTTCTCGCCCTTGCGGATGATGACGTCCTTGAGCCGGCCGGTCAGCCGCAGGTGGCCGTCGGGACGCAGCACGCCGAGATCTCCGGTGCGAAACCAGCCGTTCGCGTCGAACGCCTCCGCGTTGACCGCAGAGTCGGTATAGCCAACGCACACGACGGGACCATTGAGGCGTACTTCGCCCTCCTCGTCCGGACCGGCGATCGTCTCGTCATCCTTGACGATGCGGATCTCCGCGCCGAGCACCGGCTTGCCATCGGTGTAGGCAAGCTGCTCATCGCTGTCGTGCGGCGAGCCCATCGCCATCATCGGCACCTCGGTCATGCCGTAGCCGTGGACCAGCCGTACGCCCATTTCCTTGGCGATGTCGTAGAACAGCTCCGGCGGCTTCGCGGCGCCACCGCCGGACATGATCCGCAGCGTCGGGATGACCGGCTGCCCAGGCGACTTGCGCTGCTCGGCGAGGAACATTTGGTAGAACGCCGTGCTGCCGCCGCACATCGTCACGCCGAGATCCCGGTACGCCGCGACGGCGTCGGCGGGCACGAACGCCTCGATCAGCACCGCACCGAACCCTGCCGCGAGCATCATCAGCAAGTAGTCGGGTCCCGCGATGTGGGAGTACGGGAACGCCATCGACCCGATGTCCTCGGCGGACATGTCGAGCGCGGCGGCCAGCCCGCGACCGCCGGCCATCAGCGTCTGGTCGGTGTGCTGGACACCCTTGGGCTCGGACGTTGTCCCCGAGGTGTAGTAGATCCAACGGACCTCGGTGCCCGAGGCCGGTGGGGCCGGCAGCGTCGCGACATCGCCCGTCGGCAGGTCGGTACCGATCTCGAGGACCTTCGGCGCGGGCGAGAGATCGGCGACGAGGGTCCGGGCCATCGCGCCGAAGTCGCGATCCTTCCAAACCCCCGGGACGATGAAGAAGTCGGGCTTGCTCGCTCGCAGCACGGCCGCGACCTCGCGCTCCCGATAGAGATGCAGCACCGGGTTCTGCACCGCACCGAGGCGTGCCAGCGCCATCGACAGCACGATGCTCTCGACGCGGGTGGGCAGCTGCCAGGTGACCTTGGTGCCCGGTCCGATGCCGAGGGTGATCAGCCCCGCAGCGACGCGCTCGACCTCGGCTGCGAACTCGGCGAACCCGACCCTGCGCCCTTGCGTGTCGAGCAGCAACGGCCGCTCATCACCCGACAGCTGGGCGCGCTGACGTACCAGCTCCCAGATCGTCGGCGCCTCAAGCAGTGGAGACATCGGCTCAGCCTCCGTAGACCGGCGTCGGTGCTGGCGCCTGGGCGATCAGGTCCCGGACGACCGGACCGAGCTCGGCCGGCAACCAACGCTCGCCTTTGTCGGCTCGCGGACCGTGCTGCCAGCCGTCGGCGACGCTCACCAGGCCACCCTCTACCTCGAACACCCGACCCGTCACTTCACGGGACTCAGGTGACCCGAGCCAGACGACGAGTGGCGACACGTTCTCCGGCGCCATCGCGTCGAAGCCGCTCTCCGGCACCTTCATCATTTCGGGCATTGCTACCTCGGTCATCCGGGTCCGGGCCGCGGGCGCGATCGCGTTGACGGTCACGCCGTACCTCGCGAGCTCCGAAGCAGCGACCAGCGTCATGCCGACGATGCCAGCCTTGGCCGCGCTGTAGTTGCCCTGCCCGACGCTGCCCATGAGGCCGGCACCCGACGAGGTGTTGATGATGCGGGCGTCCGGCTGCGAGCCGTTCTTGGACTGCTCGCGCCAGTAGCCGCCGGCGTGACGCAACGTGCAGAAGTGCCCGCGCATGTGCACCCGGACCACCGCGTCCCACTCCTCGATCGACATGCCGACGAGCATCCGGTCTCGCAGGAAGCCCGCGTTGTTCACGAGCACGTCGATGGTGCCGAACTCCTCGATCGCCGTCCGCACCAGCGACTCAGCGCCGTCCCAGTCCGCGATGTCGTCGGTGTTGGCGACTGCGCTGCCGCCTGCCGCGCGGATCTCATCGACCACCGACTGAGCAGGACCGGCCGAGCTGCCCTCGCCTTCGCGCGACGTGCCGATGTCGTTGACGACCACCGCCGCACCTTCTGCCGCGAACGCCAACGCGTGCGCGCGACCCAAGCCGCCACCCGCGCCCGTCACGATAACGACACGGTCGTCGCAGATCCCCACTAGCT
>DASRSG010000179.1:0-3650 GCA_035656595.1 Jatrophihabitantaceae bacterium
ACTACTCGACACAGGCACCGGACACGCGTCGGGAACGGAGCAAGCATGCGCTCGATCTGGAAGGGCAGCATCTCGTTCGGGCTGGTCAGCATCGGCGTGAAGCTGTACACCGCGACCGAGGAGCGCGACGTCAGCTTCCACCAGGTGCGGCGGGCCGACGGCTCGCGCATCCGGTACAAGCGGGTGGCCGAGGCCGACGGCGAAGAGGTGGCCTACGCCGACATTGCGAAGGGCTTGACGCTGCCCAGCGGCGAGACGGTGGTGCTGACCGACGAGGACTTCGCCGATCTGCCGCTGCCCTCAGCGCGAGTGGTCGACGTGCTGCAGTTCGTGCCGGCCGAGCAGATCGACCCGATCTACTTCGCCAAGAGCTATTACCTCGAGCCGGAGAAGAACGCCGTCAAACCGTACGTGCTGCTGCGCGACGCGCTGGACGCCAGCGGTCAGGTCGGCCTGGTCAAGGTGGCCATTCGCAGCCGCGAGCAGCTCGCGACGTTGCGCGTGCGCGACGGGGTGATCGTGATGGAGACGATGATCTGGCCGGACGAGGTGCGCGAGCCGGCCTTCGGATTCCTCGACGGTGACGTCGAGCTTCGCCCGCAGGAACGGTCGATGGCCGAATCGCTGGTTTCCAGCATGTCCGGTGACTTCGATCCGTCTGAGTACACCGACGACTACCGCGAGGCGCTGCAGCAGGTGATCGATGCGAAGGTCGAGGGGCGCGAGATCGTCGAGACCGAAGAACGCCAGCCGAGCGCGGGCAATGTCGTCGATCTGATGTCGGCACTGCGCGCGTCAGTCGAAGCCGCCAAGCAGGGCCGCTCTGCCGCGGCGTCCAAATCGAGCAGCGGGACGGCGTCGGCGCGAGTGCCGGACAAGAAGGCACCGGCCAATAAGGCCAGCAAGGCGGCAGCGAAGAAATCGCCGGCCAAGAAGGCTGCCAAGAAGTCGCCGGCCAAGGAGGCGCCGGCCAAGAAGGCTGCCAAGAAGACCGCGGCGAAGAAGGCGCCGGCCAAGAAGGCTGCCAAGAAGAGCACAGCTCGCAAGTCGGCCTGAGCACCCCGCGTAGCGTCGAACTCATGCGCCGAATCCCGAGCCGCGAAGCACCGACCGCATGTCTTGCCGACGTCGAGCTCAGCTCGCTCGACGAGGTCAAGATGTGGGACGGGCAGCGGGTCAAGGTCGCCGGGCAGGACATCTTCGTCCGCGCCACGCCCCCCACCCGCGACGACGCCGAACCCGCTCTGTTCGTGCACGGTCTCGGCGGCGCGTCGATCAATTGGACGGACTTCGCGGCGCTGCTGCGCGACCGGCTCGCCATCGAGGCGCTCGATCTGCCCGGCTTCGGCCGTTCGGGGCCGGCCCGGGGCGATGATTACACCCTGGACGCTCATGCACGCACCGTCATCGCGTACCTCGAGCAGTCGAAGCGCGGCCCCGTGCACCTGGTCGGCAATTCGATGGGCGGTGCGATCTGTTTGATCGTGGCCGCGCGGCGTCCCGATCTGGTGCGCACGCTGACGTTGATCTCGCCTGCGGTGCCCGACCGCAAGATCCGCGCGCACGTGCTGAAGAGCGACTGGCGGATGGGGCTGCTGATCTTCCCCATCCTCGGCATGATGGCGCTGCGCAAGCTGGGCCAGACACCGGTCGAGACACGGGTCAAGGGCACCATCGCGCTGTGCTTCGCTGACCCGTCGCGGCTGTCGAAGCAGCGCTATGACGAGATGGTCGCCGAGGCGCGAGCACGCGCCGAGCATCCGTGGGTCGACCTTGCCATGCTGCGCTCGACCCGCGGGCTCGTCCGCTCGCAATTCCTCAAGAACCGTTCCGGCTGGGCCGCGATGCGCACGATCACCGCGCCGACACTCGTCCTCTGGGGCGACGAGGACAAACTGGTGGCTGCCGACCTGGCGCCATTCGTGGCTGCCGAGATCCCTAATGCCCGGCTGCTCGTCCTCGAGCATGTCGGCCATGTCGCGATGATGGAGGATCCGCAGACATCGGCACGGGCACAGATCGCGCTGCTCGACGACGCCGCTGCGCAGAGCACCACCCGTCGATGATCACGCGGCGCTGAGCGGCGAACCTGAATGCCTGCCCGCGCGCTTGCACGATCACTCACTGCGAATGTGGCAACCTGTCCGCGTGGCAGAACGGGACGACGAATGGTCGCACGCGACCCACGTCACCACGACCTCCCTTCGCGAACACGCCGCAGATGTCGAGATGACGCGGCGGGCGGTGGCGTCATTCGGTGGCGGCGGCGGACCGGGATTCGGCAGATCAGTGCGTGACTTCGTGCGGCGTTACGGCTGGCGGGCCTACGCCCTGCCGGTTCTGCTTGTCGTCACGGTTGTGGCGTTGCTCACCACGCACACCGCCAGCACGCACCCCAAAGCTGCTGCCGACAACACCGCGCCGCAGGTCAACGCGACCAATTCGCCGGCACCGACCGTGCACCAGTCGTCGCCGCCGGTCGCGCCGAGTTCGATTCCGCTGAAGTCCGATCAACCAACCGGCCGGATCCCGAAGAAGGTCTTGCAGCGCGGCGCATTGCCCTCCGGGGTTAGCTATCCGAAGACCGGCGACGGCACGTTCCGCGTGCTCAAGGGCACGACCAAGCAGGTCGGCACCGGACAGTTGTACCGCTACGACATCGAGGTCGAGAACGGCGTCACCGGCATCGATCTCACCCAGTTCACCCACCTGGTCGACACGACGCTTGACGATCCGCGCAGCTGGTCCGGCCACGGCGTCGCCCTGCAACGCGTCGATTCGGGCACGATCAACTTCCACGTCACGCTCACCTCGTCGATGACCGTCCGTCAGCTGTGCGGCTACGACCTGCCGGTCGAGACATCGTGTTACGCAGCGGCGTATTCGGCACCTGGGGTCGAGGTGAACCGGGTAGTGCTCAACGACTCCCGCTGGGTGCGTGGCGCCCTACCGTACGTGGGCGATCTGCAGGCGTACCGCGTGTACATGATCAACCACGAGGACGGCCACGCGCTGGGCCACATGCATGCCCACCAATGCCTCCCCGGCGGGCTGGCCCCGGTGATGATGCAGCAGACCTTCGGCCTGACCTCCGCCACCACCGGTGCGAACTGCGGCGCGAACCCGTGGCCGTACCCACCGGGCGCCAAGGGCGCGCCGGGCGCCGAGCAGCCCGACACCGCGCAGAACAACGAGTACAACCTCGGCGACTGACCTCACTTCGCGTCCGGCGACCTGACGCGAGACAATGGGAATGTTGGCACGGGCACGCGTCGTTGTGTCCGATAAGCCTTCCCGTCGAGAAAAACACATACAGTGAGGATCGCCGCCGTGTCGTTACCGCCGCTCGTGGAACCAGCCGAGTCGCTCACGATTGACGAAGTGCGCCGTTACAGCCGCCACCTGATCATTCCGGACGTCGCGATGGCCGGGCAGAAGCGGCTCAAGAACGCCAAGGTGCTCTGCGTGGGTGCGGGCGGCCTCGGCTCGCCGGCCCTGATGTACCTCGCGGCGGCCGGTGTCGGCACGCTGGGCATCGTCGAATTCGACACGGTGGACGAGTCGAACCTGCAGCGGCAGATCATCCACGGCCAGTCCGATATCGGCCGGTCCAAGGCCGAATCGGCGCGTGATTCGGTTCTCGAGATCAA
>DASRSG010000180.1:0-15941 GCA_035656595.1 Jatrophihabitantaceae bacterium
GGCGTTCGAGCTCTACCCGTACCTGCTCGCGGCCGCGCTGCGCGGCGTCAAGGTCATCCTGGTCGGATCGGGAACCCGCGATCCCGAGGACCCGGGCTGGCACCTTAAGCCGATCAATCGCGAGCTGAACCCGGATCTGAAGGACAAGCTGGTCAACCCGCTGCCGGTGAACCTGCGGTCCAACATTGCGGTTTACCGCATCGAGCACTGCACCGTGCACGCCAAGCTGACCCTCGTCGACGACGCTTTTGCAAACATCGGCTCGGCGAACATCTTCAGCCGCTCCATGGTCGGTACCGACAGCGAGCTGAGCGCAGCGGTCTCCACCACCACCTCGCTGGTCCGAGACCTGCGGGTCGAGGTGTGGGGCGAGCACCTGCGCGCGCCGATGAAGGCAACGGTCCGCAGCGCGCTCGAGGATCTCGACGTGGCCCTGGGCATCTGGCGCCCGGATTGGCTGCCCGCCGGCGTCGCGCCGTCGACCTGGCTAGCCGCCGGCAGCCCGGAGGGGTTTGCGCCGAATGAGCGCGTGCTCGCCCTCGTCGGCCCGTGAGCTGACCGGGACCGAGCGGGGAGCTCGGCGGGCGGTCAGTCGGTCCGGGTAGCCGCGTCGATGCTTTCGAACACCGGGATCACCTCGGTAAGCCGGGTGATGGCGAAGATCCGCTCGATCCGCGGATGGCCGCAGACCAGCTTGATGGTGCCGCCGGCCGCACTGACCTGCTTGTGTATGCCCACCAGCACACCCAACGCGGACGAGTCGAGAAATTCCACGTCGGTGAGATCGATGATCAGGTTGCGGGCGCCGCCTGAACTGAGCGCGCTGAGTCGTTCCTCGAGCTGGGGAGCGGTCGACATGTCCACGTCGCCGTCGACCGCGACGACGGTGACGGTGCCGTTGACCGTGTCGGTTCGCAGGTCCACGTATCTCCCCAGGGCAGGCGCTGACGACCGTCGGCGATCCTAACCCGCCGGGGGTGCTCGCTCAGCGCACGCGTGGGTATGGTCGCGATATTGCCGTCGTCGGGAGGGAATCGCCAATGGCCTCGCAGCCGTCGCGGCCGGGGCTGGGCGGCCTCTTCGACCTTGACACCGAACTAGGCCGCGACCTGGCGGCTGTGGCTTGGTCAGCCACCGCCCTCGGGCCGGTCGAGACCTGGCCGACAAGCCTGCGCAACACAGTGCAGTTGGTGCTCGGCTCGCGGTTCTCGATGTGGATGGCGTGGGGCACCGAGTTGACGTTCTTCTGCAACGACGCCTATCGGCGCGACACGCTCGGGTCGAAATACCCGTGGGCGCTGGGGCGGCGTTCGGCCGAGGTCTGGTCGGAGATCTGGCCCGATATCGGCCCCCGGATCGATTCGGTCATCACCACCGGCGAGGCCACCTGGGACGAGGCGTTGCTGCTCTTCCTCGAGCGCAGCGGCTACCAGGAAGAGACCTACCACACCTTCTCCTACAGCCCGATCACCGACGACGCCGGTCAGATCGCCGGCATGCTCTGCGTCGTCAGCGAGGACACCGTCCAGGTCATCGGCGAGCGGCGGATGACCACACTGCGCGACCTCAGCACCGGCCTGGCCCGGGCCAGCACGACCGCCGAGGTCTCCGCGGCGGCGAGCCGCCACCTCGGCACCGACCCGTACAACCTGCCCTTCGCGGCCGGCTATCTGTTCGACGCGGACGGTTCGAAGGCCCGGCTGGCCTGGACGGCCGGGATCGCCGAAGGGCATGCGGCCATCCCCGCGCTGGTTCGGCGCGGGGACCGGCGCCCGTTGTGGCCCGTCCGCGAGCTGCTGGCGGGTCGGGCACCCGTGGTCGATCTCTGCGCCGATCGATTTGGCGACCTGCCGGCCGGTGCGTGGCCGGAACCACCGCTGCGGGCATTGGCGGTGCCGTTCACCCAGCCGGGGGAGCGCCGTCCGCTGGGCTTCATGATCGTGGGGCTGAACCGCTACCGCCAGCTCGACGAGTCCTACCGCGGCTTCCTCGATCTGGTCGCGAGCCAGATCGCGGCTGCCGTCACCCGGGCGCGAGCCTTCGACGACGAGCGCCAGCGCGCCGAGGATCTCGCCGAGCTCGATCGAGCCAAGACGACGTTCTTCACCAATGTCAGCCACGAGCTGCGCACCCCGCTCACCCTGCTGCTCGGGCCGGCTGAGGATGCGTTGGGCGACTCGTCCGAACCGCTCGCGAGCGTGCAGCGCAACCGCATCGAAGTCATCCACCGCAACGGCGAACGGCTGCTCAAGCTGGTCAACACCTTGCTGGACTTCTCGCGGATGGCGTCGGGCCGCGCAGTCGGCCGATTCGAGCCCATCGATCTGAGCCGGTACACGACCGAGCTGGCCAGCATGTTCGACTCGGCGATGCGCCGCGCCGGTCTCGACTTCACCATCGAGGCACCGGCCCTTGAAAAGCCGGTCTACGTCGATGTCGAGATGTGGGCCAAGATCGTGCTCAACCTGCTGTCCAATGCGCTCAAAGCGACCTTCACCGGTGGGGTCACCGTGCGCGTGACCGACGGCGACGGCGTCGCTCAGCTCGAGGTCATCGATACCGGCGCCGGGATCCCGCTCGCTGAGCAGCAACGGCTGTTCGAGCGATTTCATCGGGTGAGTGGTGCTGCGCTCCGCAGCCATGAAGGGTCCGGCATCGGCCTGGCACTGGTTTCTGAACTCGCGGCAACCCACGGTGGGACGGTCGCCGTCGAGAGCACCCCGGCGCTCGGCAGCAGGTTCCTCGTGCGGGTCCCGTACGGTCCCGATCACCTGCCGCCGGAGCAGATCTCGCTTGCCGTGCTCGGCGATCTACCTGCGGTCGAGAGCTACAGTGCGGGCTACCTAGCCGAGGCCGCTCGATGGTTGGACGAAGATTCGCAGGCGGTCGCCACGCTTGAAGCCGGGAACCGGCCGACCGTGCTGGTGGTCGACGACAACCCCGACATGCGCGACTACTTGAGCGGGCTGCTCGCAGACGAGTACGACGTGCCGCTGGCCGCGGACGGATTGGCCGCGCTCGAACTGGCGCGCAGTGCTCCGCCCGACCTCGTCCTGACCGACGTCATGATGCCGCGCCTGGACGGGTTCGGGCTGCTGCAGGCGCTGCGCCGTGATCCGACCACCATGCACATCCCGGTCGTGATGTTGTCGGCGCGGTCCGGCGATGACGCCACCGTCGAGGGTCTCGAGGCGGGCGCCGACGACTACCTGGTCAAGCCGTTCTCCGCACGCGAACTCATCGCCCGCGTGCGGGCAAATCTCGAACTCGACCGGGTTCGGCGGCTGGCTGACGAGCTGGCACGTAGCCGCGCGTTGCTCGATCAGGCCGAGGAACTCGCCCACGTCGGCAGCTGGGAGCTCGATGTTCGCGACGGCGCCGTCGTCGGGTCATCCGAGTTCTTCCGCATTCTTGGCGTGCCGGCCGACCATCTCGACAGCGGCGGACTCGAACTCGCCATGCAGAGCGTGCGGCCAGATGACCGGGCCGTGCTCACCCAGACCCTCGAGCAAGCGGTCGCTGCCGACGCGCCGCTCGAGATAGACCTGCACGTCGTGCGTCCGGACGGAGCCGAGCGCCTGGTACGTGCACACGGCCTGCCCTACCGCTCGCCCGACGGCGCGCCGGCGTTCCTGCGCGGCAGCGTGCAGGACATCACCGAGCAGCGCCTGGCCGAGGAGGCGATGGCCACAGCCGCAGCGGCGCGCGAGGCCGCCGCGCGCGAACACCAGATCGCCGAGCAGTTGCAGCGCAGCCTGCTACCCGACCCGCTGTTCAACATCGCGCAGCTCGATGTCGCGACGTACTACCGCGCAGGAGTCGAGGGCACGCAGGCGGGCGGTGACTGGTACGACGTGATCGACCTGCCAGCCAATCGCACCGCGCTCGTGCTCGGTGATGTCATGGGACGAGGCGTGCGAGCCGCAGCCGTCATGGGCCAGCTCAGAGCCACCGTCCGCGCGTACTCGCGCCTCGACCTACCGCCGACCGAACTACTGACCCTGCTCGACACGTCGGTGCGCGAACTCAACGAGCACATGATCGTCACCTGCATATATGCGATCCACGACCCGGCTGCCGGAACATTGACGTACAGCAACGCCGGACATCTGCCGCCCCTGCTTCGGCTGCGTGGCGAGCCGGCCGAGCGGCTCACCGCTGGTGGACCGCCGCTGGGGACGGCCCATCCGGTCACCGAGTTCGAGACCGTGTCCCTGCCCGAGGGCGCGACGCTCACGCTCTACACCGACGGTCTGGTCGAACATCGCGGCAGCAACATCGACGCCGGTATCGACCGGCTCGCACGCGTGCTGGAGACCAGCACGGTACCGCTCGAGGCGCTGCCGAGCGCGCTCGCCGACGCGTTGCTGCCCGACGAACCCGACGATGACGTGGCTCTGCTCGTCGCGCAGTTCGCTCCTGCGAGGCAGCGACGCTGGCGCACGGCAGTCTCGACGACCACGCAGCCGGCGGGAAATGCGGTCAGCGCTGCACGCCGGGCGAGCGCTACGGTGCTCGCCGAGTGGGGCGCCTCGCCGGAGACGAGTTGGGATCTGTTGCTGGCAGCGAGCGAGCTTGTCACCAACGCGATCAGGCACGGCGACGCGCCGATCGAACTGCGACTGAGGCAGATCCCCGACGGCATCGTCTTAGAGGTCCACGACGGGTCGAGCGTCTTACCGGCCCGCAGCGAGCCGGCGCCGGACGCGTCGAACGGCCGCGGTCTCTATCTGGTAGAGGCGGTGTCCTCGTCGTGGGGCGTGCGTCCGACGGGCAACGGTAAGTCGATCTGGTGCGTCGTACCGTGAGCGAGCCGGCGATCCGGCGGGTGCGCACGGTCGACTATCACACCGGAGGCGAGCCGTTCCGAATCGTTGCCGAGCCGCCGGTCGAGATTCCTGGCGCGACGGTCGCCGATCGTCGGATGCACGCGATTGCCGATCCCGATATCGATGGGCTGCGCCGGTTGCTGTGCTTCGAACCGCGTGGCCACGCCGACATGTATGGCGCCATGATCACCGCGCCGAACGACAAGGGCGCACACTTCGGCGTGCTGTTCTGGCACAAGGACGGCTTCTCGACGGCTTGCGGTCACGGCACGATCGCGCTCGGGGCGTGGGCGGTGCAGAGCGGGCGCGTGCCGATCGACGGCTCCTGCACTGACGTGGTCATCGACGTCCCGTCCGGGCGGGTGACCGCGCGAGTGCACACCGAGGCGGGACGAGTCGTCGCCGTCGACTTCGTCAACGTCGCCAGCTACGCCATCGCCACCGGCATCGCGGTGACTACGAGCCGCGGCGAGGTTGCCGTCGACGTGGGCTTCGGTGGCGCGAGCTACGCCAGTGTCGACGCAGCGACGCTCGGCCTCACCGTGTCGCCCGACTGTCTGCCGCAGCTCATCGCGGTCGGCCGCGAGATCAAGTGGGCACTCAATGACAGTGAACTTGCCCGGCATCCGAGCGACAGCCGACTGTCCGGCATCTACGGGACGATCGTCTACGACGACCTCGGCGACGATGCCGACGGCAACGTGCACCAGCGCAACGTGACGATCTTCGCCGACGGCGAGGTCGACCGATCACCGTGCGGCTCGGGAACGTGTGCACGGGTTGCCTTGCTTGTCGCGGACGGGCGGCTGGGCACTGGGGCGAGCCTGGCCCACGATTCGATCGTCGGCTCGCGCTTCGACGCGGCCGTCCTGTCGCACACGCGCGTCGACGGACGCGACGCGGTGATCGTGCGGGTGACCGGCATGGCCTATCGGACCGGTGAGCATATTTTTGAAGTCGCTGCTGGCGATCCGCTGGTTCCCGGGTTCGTGATGCGGTAATGGCTGAGCCGCCGTTCATCACCGCCGAGCAGATCGCCACGCTCGTCTCGCCGGGCGAAGCGGTCGAGGCCATCGCCGACGCGCTGCGCAACACCGATCCGGCTGCTGATCGGCCGCGGTCGGTCATCGCCGTAGACGCCGGCCAGCTGCTGCTGATGCCCTCGGTCGGCGATGCGGCGATCGGGGTGAAGCTCGCTACCGTCGCGCCCTACAACCCGCGGGTCGGGCTGCCCCGAATCCACGCTGTTTATGTACTCTTCGACGCGCGCACGCTGGCACCGATCGCGACCATGGACGGCGCCGCGCTCACCACCCTGCGCACACCGGCCGTGTCGGTGGCGGCGGTGCGGCCGGCGCTGCTGGCGCGGGCCGATGCACCGCGGGTTGTCGTATTCGGGGCAGGCCCGCAAGGTGTCGGACACGTTGCGGCGCTGAGCGCGCTGATGGATCTGGCAGACGTCACCTACATCGTTCGTAATCCGCAGGGCCGCGATCGGATGCTCGCGGCCGGCAGCGACGAAGCGCTCGCAGTGTTGCGTGCCGCCGACGTCGTCGTGTGCGCGACTACTGCGCGCACGCCACTGTTCGACTCGAACTTGTTGACCGACGACGCGATTGTCATCGCCGTCGGGTCGCACGAACCCGACGCGCGAGAACTCGACAGCGCGCTGATGGGTAGGGCGCAGGTGATCGTGGAAGACGTCGCGACAGCCCTTCGCGAGTGCGGCGACGTAGCCCTGGCAATTGCCGAAGGCGAGTTGTCGGCCGACGCGCTGGTCGCGATGCGCGACATGGTCAGGGGCGTTGCCACGCCCTCGACCGACCGGCCGATCGTCTTCAAGTGCTCGGGTATGGCCTGGCAGGACCTCGCTGTCGCCGCGCGGATCCAGGACGCGTCGCGCACCCGTCGCGCTGGACTGGGCGACACCACTAGTCTGCCCGGATGATCAACGATCGGCGTCGCGCCAGCGGCACGATCGGCGCCGCGGTGGCTTCACCGGAACGGGTCACGTTTCTCTCGTTGTTCACCTCACGTGAGTTCGCGACGTTGTGGTTGGCGGGCGCGCAGTCGCAGATCGGAGACCAGCTCGCGCGGGTAGCGCTGTCGGTACTGGTTTTCGACCGGACCGGGTCCGGGTTGGCGACGGCCGCAACGTATGCGTTGACGCTCCTGCCCGCTGTGGTCGGCGGGGTCGTGCTGACCGGGTTGGCCGACCGGTACCCCCGGCGCACCCTGATCGTGGTCTGCGACGGCTTGCGCGCGGTGCTGTTCGCCCTGATGGCCATTGCCGCGCTGCCGTTGCCGGTGCTTTGTGTGCTGCTCGTCGCCGCTGTGCTGTGCGGCTCGCCGTACAACGCCGCCGAGCCGGCCATCGTCGCGGACATGTACCAAGGCGATGCCTATACGGCCGCGATCGGAGTACGCACCGCCACCGTGCAAACGGCGCAACTGATCGGATTCGCGGCAGGAGGTCTCGTCGTTGCGTTGACCGGCGCGCACACCGCACTTGCGATCGATGCAGCCACGTTCGCGGTAAGCGCGGTGCTGCTGCAAATCGGGCTGGTGTACCGGCCGGCGGTGGCCACCGTAGCCCGACACGGCCTGGAGCAGATCCGCATCGGGTTCCGCACCGTTGCCGGCGATCGCCGGTTGCGGTTGTTGCTCGCCCTAGCCTGGCTAGCCGCCTTCTGGACGATTCCCGAAGGCTTGGCCGCACCGTACGCCAGTGCGCACGGTGGCGGCCCGACCTCGGTCGGAATCCTTCTGGCGGCCAATCCAGCCGGCAATCTGATCGGCGTTGTGGTGCTGACACGGTGGGTGCCCACCGCGCTGCGTCCGAGGTTGCTTGGTCTGCTGGCGATCGCATCCGGGCTACCGCTGATTTTGTGCGGATTGGGGCCTGGAATTGCGGTTACGACAGTGTTGTGGGGATTATCCGGACTGTTGTCGGCATACCTCGTGCTGATCGTGACGGAGTTCGTCGCGATCGTGCCGCCGAACGTGCGAGGCCAGGCAATCGGACTGGCGAGTTCCGGTTTGCTGGCCGCCCAGGGCATCGGGCTACTCATCGGTGGCGGCATTGCGTCCCTATGGGCGGTTGGGCCAACCATCGCCGTGGCAGGCGTGGCCGGTTCCCTTGTCGCGGTGCCGCTGGCTGTTGCGAGACGCCAGTCAGGAACCGCTCCACCCGGGTGAGGTACGACGATACGTCGATCTGCTGCCGGTTCTTCAGTTGTCGGGCGATCTGGTTACCGCTGGGTTCTACTTCCATTCCTGGGTGTACATGTGGGCCTCCTTTTCCGTGTCGCGGTCCGGGTCGCGTTGTCCGCGCAATGTGGTTATTGCTGGGTTTACTTCCATTCCTGGGTGTACATGCGGGCCTCCTGTCTGTGGAACGAGCTGGTAGAGGGGTCGGATTCGGTTGGGATTACTTCCATTCCTGGGTGTACATCGGGCTTCCTCCTGTCTGTGCAACGAGCTGTGGCGGGTGGCTGCGGGTTGGCGTTACTTCCACTCCTGCGTGTACATGGGCGAACACCTCCTGCGGAGGAACGTCGGGCGCTTAGGCGTTGGGGGTGGGCAAATCTGTGGGAGGGTCGAGCGCCTCGTGGGGGTGAGGGTCACGTCGTGGGGTGGTGGGGGCCGTGTCTGTCCGGCGTCCTCCTTTGTCCGGTTTGAGGGGGTTTTGGCGATGATCTAGTGGCTAGGTCGTAGGTCGGCGAAAATTAACCCGGGCCTAACACTCGCGGGATAAGAAAATTTGGGTAAAGATAGAGAGGACGCCGGTACGGAGGCGTGCGCTCCTCCCGGGGCGCGCGATCCGGGTACCGGCGGTGTGAGGAGGGTGCGTGACCAGGAGCGAGGCTCCGCCGGGCAGCGTGGGCTGCCGCCGGCCGAAGCTCGCTGCGCGCGTGCGTCAAACAGCACTTTGGAAGACCCCCCGATCCGCCGTTGCTCTTATTGTGTCCATAGAGACGCTCTGCGTCACCTGGCTGTGCGTTGCAAACCTCTCCCGCCTGCCGTCTGTGTCCGGCCTTGGGCGATTTATCCTGCTATTTTTTGTCGCACTTGTATATGCCATTGGCGCTAACAAGATCGAACTACTGCGTCGCTACGTCGCGGAAGTGACTTTTGCCGGCGTCGCAAGCCTGTGGTGCATGGCTGCGGCGCTTATTTTGCCGGTCGGCCTCGCCGGTGCGTTCGCCGCCCTGCTGTACGGGCACGCATTGTTCCGGATCATTCGGACGAAGTCCGGCCGGCTGTTCCAGCAGATCTACGTGGCCGCGACCGACGTGCTCGCGACCATGGCCGCCGCCAGCGTCGTCGCGTATTTCGGCGCCGGCGAAGGTCATATGTCTAGTGGCCTTCTCGGCGCGATCGCGGTCGTCCTGGCGATGATCACCTACCCGGTGGTCCAACAGACGCTCGTCACCACCGTCATCTACCTCGTCGCCAGAGCCTCGCGTCCTGTCCCGTTGCGCGAGGTCATGCTCAGCCGCGATGACCAGGTCATGGAATTCGCGACCTTCTCGCTGGCCGTGTTGTTGGCGATCGCGCTGGTGTTCGCGCCGCTGCTGTCCCCGCTGGTCCTGGTCCTGATCGTCGTTCTCCGGCGCAGCGCGCTGGTGCAGGAGCTGCAGGTGCAGGCGACGCGCGATGCGAAGACCGGGCTGCTCAACGCCGGCGCGTGGCGGCAAGAAGCTGACCGCCACATCGTGCGCGCCGAGCGCCTCAACGGCTCCATGAGCGTCGTGATGCTCGACCTCGACCACTTCAAGGTGCTCAACGACACCTACGGGCACCCGGCCGGCGATGCCACCCTCAAGGCCGTCGCCGATTGCCTGACCGAAGCATTGCGCGGCTACGACGCGATCGGCCGTTACGGCGGCGAGGAATTCATCGCGCTCCTCAACGAGGCGGATGCGACCGTCAGTGCCGTGGTGGCCGACCGGCTGTGCGCGCGGATCCGCGCGCTGGATCTGCCGCACGGTGGCAAGGTGACCGCGTCCATCGGCGTGGGAGTCGGCAAGGCCGGCAAGCACGGCCTCGATGAGTTGATTTCGGTTGCTGACAAGGCGCTTTACGTGGCCAAGGGCGCCGGGCGCGACCAGGTCTACATCGAGTCGGCACCGCTACCGAGCCCAGCGACGGCCCACCGCGCCGTACGGGTACAGAGTGTCAAGCCGACGCAGCCGCACTGACCTACGGTCGGTGCGTTTCGCGCGTTCGGCCGCGGAGACGTACGGCTAGTTCAGGGCGTTTCGTCCGAATTGGACAGCCCTCGATCGGCGAGGGCCGGAAACGTGGGCTGGATGATGGCACGAGCGGCGGGTGTGGTCAGTTCGACGCGACAACCGGGCGAGCCAGGCGCCGTCCGCACCCCCGCGGCACGGACGGCGCCCAGGATTCAGCGATCTGAGCGCAGCTCGTCGAGCGCGATCAGTTGCCGCTGTACCTCGCGGGCCACCCGGAGCGTTTCTGCCTCGCTCACGCGGTAGCCCTCTTGCTCGCGCATCCACAGGCCGGCGAGGGACAGCTCGAGGGCCGCCACGCTCGTTTCGACACTGATCGCGCTGAGATAGTCATCGGAGATGTAACCAGGGTGGCCGACCTCGATGCTGACGAGGATGCCGTAGGTGTGCAGCTTGAGTGCTTCCCGTGTGACCACTGGCCCAGCCGGGCCGCCGGCCCGCACGAAGCCTTCTGCAGACACATCTTCCATAGAAAGCATTCTGCCCGAGCGCAGGGCTAAATGCACCTGTTTAGCAGAAGATTTTGTTGCCAATTTGCGGATCAATCCGGAATGGGCCTCTGGCCCGCTACGGTTGCGAGCCCAGCAGCGTCGCGATACCTGCCGGTTCCATGGCCGCGGCGAGGGCGTTGCCCTGGCCGCGGGTGCAGCCCAGCCGGACCAGCGCGGCCGCCGCGTCCGGCCCGTCGATGCCCTCGGCAACCACGCCCAGGTGCAAGGAGTGCGCCAAGGCGATGACTCCGGCGACAAGCGCACCGGCCCGCTCATCGACCGTCATCTGTGCCACGAAGCTCTGGTCGATCTTCACCCAGTCGATCGGCAGGGCCAGCAGGTGGGTCAGTGTCCCCTCGCCGACGCCGAAGTCATCAAGGGCGATGACGGCACCGAGTTCGTGCCAGCGGTGTAGCTGCGCGGCCAGCGCGGACAGATCTGCCGGCATCCGCCGCTCGGTCAGCTCGATGCACACTCGGGTGGCCGGCACGTCGTAACGGCTAAACGCCGACCGCAGCGCCGCGTCGGTGTCGGCTTCCACGGCGAGGTGCCCCGGGACATTCACGCGCAGCAGTAGCGAGTCGGCGGTGCCGGTCTTGCGCCATTGCGCCAGCTGCCGGCACGCCTCGTCGATCACCCAGCGCTGGACGGCGGCAAACGTGTGGGTCTGCTCGGCGTCGGGCACGAAGCTATCGGCGCGGAGCAGGCCGAGTACTGGGTGTTGCCACCGCAGCAGCGCCTCGACCGCGACGATCGACCCCGCGACCAGGTCGAACTCAGGTTGGTAGTGCATCCGCAGCTGACCATCGACAAGCGCCCCGTATAGCTCCAGACCCAATCGGAGCCGATCGAGCAGGGCACTGGTGGCGTCGTCGTCGTGCAGCTCGTAGCGGTCACCTCCGGCCGCGCGCGCAGCCGCTCCGCAGCGCACGGCGCTGGCCAGCAGCACCTCCGGCCCGACTGCCGCACCAGCGTCGACGGCAACGCCGATACTCGCCGATCGGGATACCGGCAAGCCGTCCACGTCCACCGCTTCGGCGATCAGCGCACGCAGCCGTTCGGTCTCGCCGATCGCCTGGGCCTCGTCGGCGATGTCGGCGCGGATCGCGATGTAGCGGGCACCACCACTGGCCGCCACACGACCGGCCGGTCCGGCCCAGCGCAACACGCGCTCCTCGAGCGCCGCCAGCAGCACGTCGCCGGCGTGGAACCCGAGCACCTCATTGGCTATGCCGAGCTCATCGATCGATATCGCGAAGGCCGCTCGTCCACCGCACTGAGCACTCGCCCAGTCGATGAGCTCCTGCCGCACCGAGACTGCGTGCGGGTTGTCGACGACCGGGCAGAGCAACGCGGCGGCCAGCTCGGCCATCGGCCGCGCGCCAGCTCCGATCGCCGGGGAGAGACCGAGTGAACCGCGCAGTTCGCCCGATCCGGACTGGACCCCGTAGAAGGCCACGGCGCGGTTGTCGAGAGCGACCGTCGCGCCGTCGTCGTGCCCATCGGCGAGCCACTGGCTCGCCGCAGCGGAGATTTCGGCCGCGGTCGGCTGCCAGTGTTCCTGGCTGGGCGCCGAGCGGGTCAGCGACGCGGACGAGTCCGAGGGGATAAACCAGGCATACTCGAGGTCGAGCCATTCGGCGAGCGCGGTGAGGAAGTCGAGCACGGCAGGGGGCTCCCAGCGTTCGTGTGCCGCGCGATCGCGGGCCGCCCAGGGAACCACGCGGTCAGGGTATCGGCCGGACGCGAAATCGTGCCCTGCCGGGACAGGTCACGAAACCGCGCCGAACATCGGCCAAAGCACGGGGATACCGCCGGGTTTCTGCATAGAATCCGCGTGTAATGAACAGAAACGGGAGTCGGTCCCATGGCGGTCGGTGACGGCGGGCAGGACGCCGGCCAGGACGGCGACGGCCAATCTGGCTTCGTCGGTAACTGGGCCAGCGTCGTGCGCGCCGTCGACGGCGTGCAGCACAAGTTCGGCCTTCGGCTCGAGGCGCTCGGCATCTCGCTGCCGTACTTCTCGGTACTGACCTTGCTGCTCGAGGCGCCGGACCGGCGGCTGCCCATGAGCCGGATCGCTCGCGATCTCTCAATGACCTCAGGCGGTTTCACGAAGTTGGCCGATCGGATGGCGCGCGACGGGTTGATCGACCGTCGGGGCTCGTCGGGCGACCGCCGGGTCGTATTCGCCGCGCTCACCGACGTCGGTCTCGAGCTCGCCCGGCGGGCCGATGCCGCTTACCGCGCGTTCCTCCGCGATGACGTGCTCGGAGTCGTTTCGCTCAACGACCTGGAAACGCTGGCCGCGATAGCCGGTCGGCTCGGCGAGGTCTCGTTGGCCGAACCGGAGCCGCAGCCCTTCGAGCTGACCGACCGCGAGCCGGACGCGCCGGACCGCCGGACGCGCGACCAGGATGACGGCGAGGACAGCTAGCCGCGCGAGAGGTCAGTTGCGCGAGTGATCAGGCAGCGTCGGGGCGGGCCGCACGGTGTTCACGCCAGACGACGACATTGTCGAGGCCGCTGCCGCACCGGGCGCACAGCTCCGGCTGCTGCGGATCGCACAAGTGGCCACCCGCGCGCTCGCACTGGGCAGCAAGGTCGTGCAGCTGGCCGTGAATCTTCATCGCCACCGACATCGTGTCGGTGTCGGAGACCTGATAGCCGCACGGGACGCGGTCCCACAGCCCGACGAGGCAGAGTTCCAGAGCAGTGATCGAGGTTTCGGTGTTGATCGCGTTGAGGTACTGGTCTGAGACGAAACCGGGGTTGCCTGCTTCGATGCTGCTCAGGACGCCGAAGGTGTGCAGGTGCATGGCCGCGCGGGACACGACAAGCTCATCGGTGCTCGCGCCGTCGCCTGGGCGGCACAGGCGGACGAAGGTGGTGTGCGCTGGGTCCTCGGCGTCGAACTTCACGCCCGATTCATTCCCGAAAAACGCCGGCCTCAAGCGCAAATCAAGCCAGTCTCCAATTTTCATACTTGTCGATGTCCCGGATGGCGACGAAATGCCGGAAAAGTGCGACGAATACGACCCGATCAGGTCTCGCGGATGTCGAGCACCCGATCGAGGCCGGCCCGGGCCAGCAGCGACCGCACCGGGGGCGGCACGGCCCGCAGCACGAGCCCGATCGCGTTGTCACACGCGAGCATCTTGAGGTGCACGAGCAGCTCGATGCCGCTGTGGTCGAGCACTGTCGTCTCGCTCAGGTCGACGATCAGTTCGCCCACCGTGTCGTCGAGCAGCAGCTCGTCGGCCTCGCCGCGGAATCCGATCAGGGTCGCCGCGTCGATCTCCCCGCACAGGCGCAGCACCGCGCAGCCTGGCCGCGACGCGCTCATCGATCGCGTCCCGACCGGTCGGCGCGGATCTCGGCCCAGACGCACTTGCCTGGCTCGCCGGTGCTGACCACACCCCAGTCCGACGCCGTCGCGGCCACGATCAACAACCCTCGGCCGGTCGGTCGATCGACCGCCGGATCCTCGGCAGGCACCGTCGGGACTGCGTCGTTGCCGTCGCGGACCTCGATCCGGATCCGGTCGGAAAGCATCTCTACGCTGAGCACGATGTCGGGCCGGCCGTGGCGGACCGCGTTGGTGACAAGTTCGCTGACGATCAGCAAGGCGTCTGCGGCGATCGGTCGCAGCGGCTCCGGGATGCGCGCCGAGGTCCAAGCCCGGGCTTGCGACGGGGCTTGTAGACCCTGGCTCAGAGTCAGGCTGTCTTGAGCAGACACGGTGCGCGGACGACCCTCGCGACAGGCGGGACGGTGGCGGTTCGGGGTAGGTCGGCATGGTGGATCGGTCTCGAACCGGTGGCAGCCTGCCCAGCTGTCCGCGGTTTGAAACACGCTTCGTGAGAGATCAGCTCAATCCGGGCGGTAACGGTCGGTAAGCCACCGGTCAGCCAAGCAGATCGGCGATCGTGGGCAGGGTGCGCGGGTCGGCCTGCACGAGCAGCGTGGTGATCACGGTCTGCTCCCAGAGCGCCAGTTCTTCGCGGATCTTGGCGGCTGGACCGATCAGCCCGATGTCTTCGACGAGCGCGGTCGGCACCGCCGCGATCGCCTCGGCCTTGCGTCCGGCGAGGAAGAGCTCCTGGATCTTTTCGACCTCGGCCTCGTAGCCCATCCGCGTGAAGAGGTTCGCGTGGAAGTTCATCGACTTCGCGCCCATCCCGCCGATGTAGAGCGCGAGCGATGGCCGCATCCGGTCGGCGGCGGCCTCGAGATCGTCGTCGATGATGATCGGGACGAACGCGGGCACTTCGAAATCGTCAAAGCTGCGCCGCGCGCCCTCGCGGGCGAACCCTTCGGCCAAGGCCGTCCGGTAGAACTCGTCGGTTTTGGGCGAGAAGAACATCGGTAGCCAGCCGTCGGCGATCTCCGCGGCGAGCGCGACGTTCTTCGGCCCTTCCGCGCCGAGCATGATCGGGATGTCACTGCGCAGCGGGTGCACGGTCGACTTGAGCGGCTTGCCCAGTTCGGTGCCGCCGGGGTAGGGCAGCGGGTAAGCCGGCCCGTCGCTGGTGACCGGGACGTCGCGTGCGAGCACCTTGCGAACCACGTCGATGTACTCGCGCGTGCGCGCCAACGGCTTCGGGTAGGGCTGTCCGTACCACCCTTCTACGACCTGCGGGCCCGATGCACCCAGACCGAGGATGAACCGTCCGTCGCTGAGGTGGTCGAGCGTCATCGCGGCCATCGCGGCCGCGGTCGGGGTACGTGCGGACAACTGCATGACATCGGTGCCGAGACGCACCGAGGTCGTTGAGGCACCCCACCACGCCAGCGGGGTCAGGCAGTCCGAGCCGTAGGCCTCGGCGGTCCAGATCGAGTCGAAACCGAGTCGCTCGCACAATTCGATCGCCTCGGTAACCCCCGGCGGCGGGCCGGCTGACCAGTACCCGGTGTGGTAGCCGAGCTGCATCTGCGATCTCCTCGCTCATGTCGTGGGCGGTGTCGTGGGCGGTGTCGTGGGCGGTGTCGTGGGCAATGTCGTGGCACAGTGTGGCCGTGCCGCCTCGTCCGATCACGTTGCGAGGAACTGTATCGGCGCTCTCCGCGAGGCGCGCGCCGATGTGATCGCGGTATCCTCGCGCCACCGATCACCGCGGTTGTCCGGGCCGCGGCATAGGTGCGGAGGGACCGCAATGCCCGAGTCTGAACAGAGGCTCGAGATGCCACCGCCAGGTGGTATCGCGTGGCTGGACGTGTCGGCGGAAACCGCCGACTCGTGGCCCGGCCGTGTGCGCACGGGCCCGCTCGGGTTGCAGATATCGGCGTTGCCGGGCGCACGCACCCCGTACTTCTTCAAGGGCGCGCGGCTGCGCGGCACGCGCTGCATCTGGTCGGCGTCCACG
>DASRSG010000181.1:0-2740 GCA_035656595.1 Jatrophihabitantaceae bacterium
GACGAGATCTGGCTGGGGTCGGTCACCGAGTTCGACGCCAAGCCGCTGCAGTCTATCGCCATGGGCGACCTCGACCTCGACACCGAGGAAGAGAAGTCCGCACATGAGGCCGAGCGCAAAGAGCAGGAGCTGCAGTTCGCCGATCTGCTGACCTGGCTCACCGAGACTCTCGGCGAGCACGTCAAGGAAGTGCGGCTGTCCACTCGCCTGACCGACTCGCCGGCCTGCCTGATCACCGACGCCTTCGGCATCACGCCGTCGCTGGCGCGTATCTACCGGGCCACCGGCCAGGACGTCCCGATCGGCAAGCGGACGTTGGAGCTGAACCCGAGCCACCCGCTGATCACCGGGCTGCAGCAGGCGCACAAAGACCGCGGCGGAGATGATCCGACGAATGGCGAGACCGCCGAATTGCTCTACGGCGCAGCACTTCTCGCCGAAGGCAATGCGCCCGAAGATCCGGCACGGTTCGCCGAGTTGCTGGCGCACCGATTGGCGCGCACGGTTTAGCGGCTGGCTTTGCCGTGCTTGACCTGATTGAACGGCACGCCACGGTCGGCGGCGTATTCGCGCGGGAAGTTCAACACCCGCTCGCCGATGACGTTGCGTGCCAACTCGCTGGTGCCGCCACCGATACAGACGGTTTGACGGGACAGGTAGCGCAGGCCGGTTTCCAGGCCCTCCCCCTCGGCGCCGACGACCCCGGCCGTTCCGGTGATGGCCAGCCCGGCGTCCATCTCCAAAGTGACTGTCTCGGCGTGGAATAACCGCAGCAGGGTTCCGGCGGCGGGCGGTAGCGAGCCGTCATTCACGCTGCGGAAGACGTGCGCGCCGAGTTGGTCGCTGACCGCACGGTGCACCAGTGCCCGCCCGGCGATCTGTCGCACCCGCTCGTTGTCGGATTGCCCGGTCTTCGCGGCCAGCCGTACATAGTTCACCGGTGTCGAGCGGCCACCCTCGCTACCGCTGCCGCTGGCGAATTCGGAGCCCATCCCCACTGCACGGCGCTCGTGATAGAGCTGACGCGAAGCCACCGACCACCCGTCGTTGACCTCACCGATGACCGCGTCATCACCGACGTCGACGTTGTCGAGGAACTCCTCGCAGAACTCTGTTGAGCCGTTGAGCTGAGTGATGCGTCGCAACGTGATGCCGGGATGCTTGATCGGCACCAAGAACATGGTTAGGCCGTCGTGCTTGGGCACGTCCCAATTGGTGCGAGCCAGGCACAGGCCATAGTCAGCGCCGAATGCGCTGGTGCTCCAGGTCTTTGCGCCGTTGAGCACCCAGCGGTCGCCGTCGCGATCGGCTCGGGTGAGCACACCCGCGAGATCCGATCCGCCGCTGGGCTCAGACAACAGCTGTACGAGAATCTCGTCACCCCGCAGAGCCGCGGCGATGTGTTGACGCTTCTGCTCTTCGCCGGCGGTGTCGAGCAATGTCGCGCAGCAGATGGTGAATGTCGGGGTATTGAGGATCAACGGCATCTCATAGCTGAGACTCTCGTCGTTGAACGCCTGCTGATACGCGTAGTCCAGACCGAGTCCGCCGTACTCGCGAGGAAAGCAGATCCCCGCGAATCCGCCGTCGTAGAGCTGCTTTTGGAGCTCGCGGGCGCGCAGCCAACAGCGCTCCTCGTCGCGATGGGCCGCCGGCGGGTGCGCCGGATCGATCGGCGGCATGTGCTCGGCCAGCCAGGCCTTCGCTCGGGCCCGGAACTCGTCGACGGATTCGACGTCGGCAACGGTGTTGACGGCTTCAGACATCAGGCGGACCTCGGCGCCTGCTGGCCCGCCTCCTGCAGCGCATACACCCGAAGGTTGTGCTCCTCGGGTGTGCCGAACATGGACCGGTACAACGCAGCTCGCCGCAGGTACACGTGCAGGTCATGTTCCCACGTGACGCCGATTCCGCCGTGCATCTGCACGCACGCCTGGATGATCTCGGTAGCCATCTCTCCGACGTACGACTTGGCAATGCTGGCCGATAGGGACGCATCGGCGGAACGATTCGAGATGGCGGTCACCGCCGCGCCGGTCGTCGCCCGGCACGCCTCAAGCCACATCTTCATGTCGGCGAAGCGGTGTTTGAGCGCTTGGTAGGACGCCAGCGGGCGGCCGAAACTGTGCCGGTCCAATGCCCACGCCACGGTGAAGTCGAAGACGGTCTGCAGAATGCCGACCACTTCGGCGCACTGCAGCACCTGCGCGATCTGGCTTTGCCGTTCGATCAGGTCGGCCGCGCCACCGAGCGCAGCGCCGCGGTCAACCGCGACACCGTCGAATTGCACTCGGGCGTACTGCTTGACCATGTCGATCGACTGCTGCGGCTCGACGTGCACGCCGGGCGCGTCGGTGCGAACCAGGAATTGGCGTGCGCCGTCGTCGGTGCGGGCCACCACGAGCAGCAGGTCGCTTTGTCCGCCGGCTTCCACGCGGTCCTTGACGCCGTCGATGCGGTAGCCGGAGTCGGTCGCCGTCGCGGTGACCGACGGCTCATGCGGCGCCCAGCCCCGACCGGGCTCGTACACCGCCCACGACGCGACGCTCTCGCCGGCGACCAGCGACTCGATCGTCTCCGCATGAGCGTGCGGCTCAGCATCCACCAGCGCCGCGAGCACTGTGCTGACCGGAAACAACGGGCCGGGCGCCACCGTCTTCCCGAGTTGTTCGGCGACCATCGCCAAGTCGGCGAACCCATCACCGGAGACACTGCCCCCACCGAGTTCTTCGGGCACCAG
>DASRSG010000182.1:0-14995 GCA_035656595.1 Jatrophihabitantaceae bacterium
GGCCGGATTTTGGTCACCCGATACCAAAACAGGGGTGGGGACGAGTTGCCGTCTCCGCCAGGATCAGCCGATCGACGCGACGAATGCCATGCCGTCGGTTCGCACCGCGACGGCCTCGCCCGCCGCGAGGAACGCCGCATGTCCCGGCCCGATCGCCAACTCCCCCACTGACGCGGTGCCCTGCGTGCACAGCACGATCCGCGGGCCCTCGCCACCAACTTCGGCAACGCCGTGCACCGGTCGCAGCGCAAACTCGGGAACGGGGACACGGAAGACTCCGTCGTGCGCCGGCCAGCGGGGCTCGGCCAACTCAGTGAAGTCGGTGATCTTGAGCAGCTCGGACACGTCGATGTGCTTCGGGGTGAGCCCGCAGCGCAGCACGTTGTCGCTGTTGGCCATGATCTCGACGCCCATCCCGCGCAGGTAGGAATGCACGTTGCCGGCGGCCAGGTAGATCGCCTCGCCCGGATCGAGGCGCACGTAATTGAGCAGCAGGGTGAGCACGACGCCGATGTCGCCTGGGAAGTCGTGCGCGGCGATCCAGGTCGCACGCAGCGGTCCGTCGGCAGTAGCTCGAGCCGCGACTGCCGCGGCGAGCGTGGCCGGATCGTCATGGCGCAGCAATATCGTGAATGCCGAACGCAGCCCATCGGGCTGGCGCAGCGTGTCGGCCAGGAACGCGAGCTCGGTGACAGCCAGATCGTCCAGCACGGCCAACGTCTCGGCGACCGGACGGAAGCCGCACAGCGCCTCGAACGGCGTCAGCGCACAAAGCAGTTCCGGCTTCGGATTGGGGTCTGCGTAGTTGCGGACGGAGGGCTGCGCGGCTTCCTCGGCGTCGTATCCGGCCCGGGCTTGCTCGCGGTTCGGGTGCACTTGCATCGACAGCGCCTTGTCAGCCGCCAGCACCTTGAGCAGGAACGGCAGCCGCTCACCCCAGTGCGCGACGACAGCAGCGCCCAGCAGCGCTTCGGCGTGGGCCGAGATCAACCGGTCCAGCGTCGTCCCTAGGGCCGGGGACGGATCGCCCGCGTGCGCGCCGAACCACAGCTCCGCGGCGGGCCGCCCGTCCGGTTCGAGGCCGAGCAATTGCTGGATCGCCGAGCGCGAGCCCCACTCGTAGGGACGGATCGCGCCCTCGATCGGGAAGATCGGATCAACCATCGCGGTCCAGGTCCGGTTCGAGGTAGATGACGCGCGCGGTCGGCACGGCGGCGCGCACGCGCGCCTCGGCATCGTCGATGGCCTTGGCGACCTGCGACAGCGTCGCTCCGCGTGGCATCGCGATCTTCGCGCCGACCAGCAACTCCTCCGGTCCCAGGTGCATCGTGCGCAGGTGGATCACCCGCTCGACGTCTTGACCGGCAAGGGCTGCCTCGATGGCGCGCACCTCGACCGGCGCTGCCGATTCGCCCAACAGCAGGCTCTTCGTCTCGATCACCAGGAGGAGCGCGACGGTGATCAGCAACCCGCCGATGGCACAGGTGCCGATGCCGTCCCATACGGGTTGACCGGTCAACGACGACAGGCCGACACCAAGCAGCGCAAACACGAGGCCGGTCAGGGCGGCGACGTCCTCGAGCAGTACGGCCGGCAGCTCGGGCACCTTGGCGTGCCGGATGAACCCGAACCAGGTGTCATCGCCCTTGTGGTGGCGCGACTCGGCCACCGCAGTTCGTAGCGAGAAGCCCTCGAGGCCGACCGCGATCAGCAGCACGATGACGGCCACGATCGGATCGTCGAGATGATGCGGGTGCCGGATCTTCTCCACGCCCTCGTACACCGCGAACAGGCCACCGAGGGAGAACAGCATCAGGCCGACCAGGAACGCGTAGACGAATCGTTCGCGGCCGTACCCGAACGGGTGCTCGGTGTCGGCGCGGCGCCTGGCTGACCGGGCGCCGCGCAGCAGCAGACCTTGGTTGCCCGAGTCGACGACCGAGTGCACCGCCTCAGCGAGCATCGACGACGCGCCGGTGATGAAGAACGCCACGAACTTGATCACCGCGATGCCCAGGTTCGCGCCGAGCGCGGCGATGATCGCCTTCTTGCCACCCCCTGTGCTCATCAGTGACCCAGCTCGGCCGGGCGCGGCGCGCCCGGGTCGAGGCCCAGGCCGAAGGCCAGGTACGCGGCGGTGAACTCCCCGAACGCGGCTGCCGCGGCGAATCGGACGAGCGGCGGCCCGTCGGGGACGTCGACGCTGGACGCCCGGAGGCCGAGTTCGTCGGCCAGAGCGCGCAGTGCCGCGGCGGCGCGCCGCGCGGCCACCTCGTCGAGCTGGATCTGCGCCCCCGAGCGGTCGCCGAGCGAGGCATCGCCGGGATCGCCGTCGTCGCCGATCACGAGCAGCCGCGCACGCGGCGGGCCTTCGTCCTCGACCCGGTCGCGGAAGAAGTCATGCCCGGGAACGGCCGGACCTGCGCCGCGCAGCAGCGCGCCGGCCCGTCCCACGCCATCGGGCAGGCTCACGGCGACCGCGCCGACACCGGCTGCCAGCTGCAACGCGTCGGCAGTCGCGCGCGCCGCCACGCTGGCCAACGCACCGGCGCCGACGATGACCGGCCGTGCCTCGGCGAACTCGGCCGCGAGCGATTTCGCCGGGTTGGTGAACAGCTCGCCCGCCGCCCGGCAGGCCTCCGCGGTTTCGTCCAGGCCGTCGGCAACCTGGTCGAGCAGACCCCTCGGGACGGAGTGCACACCCAACGCGTCGAGTGCCTGCAGCAAGGGCGTGAGCACCGCCCAGCGCGAAGCATGCGGATGCAGGTCGGGCGGCAGCGGGTGCATCGGCGCGCGGCCGGCAGCCGAGGCCACCGGCGAATCGGCCGGCGCGACGACGGCCAGCGCCATACCGCGCCGTGCCGCTTGCTCGGTCAGCTCGGCCAAGCGGGGATGCCGTCCATCGACCGACCCGACCAGCAGCGCGTCGGCGGCGCCGGCCCACCGCGGCAGCTCGACGCCGTGCCACGCGAGCGCCGGCGTGGCCTCGCAGCTGAGCCGCGTGACCAGGCGTAGCGCGGCCGACGGCGGCGCGTCGGTGGCCACCAGCAACGATCGCGGCAGCTCGCCACCGAGGCGCTCGATGCCGAACTCGTCGCGCAACGCGATGGCCCGTCGCACTTGCGCGCCGGCGGTGGCCAGGTGCCAGAGCAGCCGCGTCTCGTCGCGCGCCAGCAACCGATTCGGGTCGTCCACGAGGGCTTCGTCGAACATCGCAGTCAGCCCCCGGCGGGGTTACCCAACCCGTTCGGCCCTGGCGTGGCCTCATCGAGCAGCAGCACCGGGATGCCGTCGTCGATGCGGAAACTCGATCCGCAATAGGTGCAGACCAGCGCGTCAGGCTCCGCACGCAAGGGCGCGTGGTCGTCACTCGGGCAGGCCAGCAGTTCCAGCAACTCGGGATCTATCGACATGTCGCTCCTCATCCGCGGATGACGCCCAGGACGGCATCGCGCAGCTCGATCATCGCTTCCGGGCTCGCTGCCTCGACGTTGAGCCGCAGCAGCGGTTCGGTGTTCGACGATCGGAGGTTGAACCAGCTGCCGTCGGAAAGCGACACGGTCAGGCCGTCCAGCTCGTCGATGCCGGCCGCGTGCGGCTGGTACGCGGCCCGGATCTCGGACATCCGGGCGGCCGCGTCGTCCACCGTCGAATTGATCTCGCCGGACGCGACGTAACGCGCGTACGGCTCGACGAGTTCGTCGAGCCGCCCGGTCTGCCCGCCCAGTTCGGCGAGCACGTGCAGGGCAGCGAGCATGCCGGTGTCGGCGAACCAGAAGTCGCGGAAGTAGTAGTGCGCCGAATGCTCGCCGCCGAACACAGCACCGGTGCGGGCCATCTCTGCCTTGATCGTGGAATGGCCGACCTGGGTGCGCACCGGCTCGCCGCCGTGCTCGCGGATCACCTCGGGCACGGCACGGGAGGTGATCAGGTTGTGGATCACGGTCGCCCCCGGCGAGCGGCGCAACTCGCGCACCGCGACCAGGCAGGTGATCGCGCTCGGCGACACGGCCGCGCCGGCGGAGTCGATCACGAAGCACCGATCGGCATCGCCGTCGAAGGCCAGCCCGAGGTCGGCACCCTCGGTGACGACCCGATCCTGCAGATCGACCAGGTTGGCCGGCTCGAGCGGATTGGCTTCGTGGTTGGGAAACGATCCGTCCAGTTCGAAGTACAGCGGGACGATCTCGAGCGGCAGGCGGGCCAGGACGGCATCGCCCAGCACGGCCGGCACGGTGTAGCCGGCCATCCCGTTTCCGGCGTCGACCACAACCTTGAGCCGGCGGATACCGGTCAGGTCGACCAGTCCGCGCAGGTACCGGGCGTAGTCGGCGAGCAGGTCGGCCTGCTCGACGGTGCCCGGTGCACCCACCGGCGGCAGGCCGCTGTCGAGATAGCCCTCGGCGGCGGCGCGTATCTCGGCCAGCCCGGTGTCACGTCCGATCGCCTGTGCACCGGCGCGGCAGAACTTGATCCCGTTGTACCGGGCCGGGTTGTGGCTGGCGGTGAACATCGCGCCGGGCAGGTTCATCGAGCCCGAGGCGAAGTAGAGCATGTCGGTCGAGCCCAGTCCGGTCTCGACTACCGACGCGCCACGGTGCAGCGCGCCTTCGGCGAAGGCGCGCGCCAGGCCGGGTCCGGTCTCACGCATGTCGTGGGCGGTGACGATTCGCTCCGCGCCGGTGAGGTCAACGAACGCGGCCCCGAGCGCCCTCGCGACGGCTTCGTCCAATTGGTCCGGAACCACGCCGCGCACGTCGTAGGCCTTGACGACGCCGGACAGATCCATCCCGGCAGCGTAGTTGGGAGGTGCGGCTACGAGACCGGCGGGACGACGCGGAGGTGACCGCGCCGGCCGGTCGCCGAGTCGATTTCCGGCGCGACAGGGTGCTCGACCCGACCGGCCTCGCGCACCGCGTCGGCGAGGGCCTCGAGATCGTCGGCGTGCGGGATCGGAGCCGGGAACTCGCCAACATGGCGCAGCACTTCCCAACCGCGCGGAACCGTCAGCCGCACCGCGTGCTCCTCGCACAGGTCGTAGGAATGCGGCTCGGCGAAGCTGGCCAGCGGACCGACGACCGCAGTCAGGTCGGCATACGCGTAGGTCAGCGTGGCGACGGCCGAGCCGCCGCAGCCGGTGCGGGTGCACCGCCGCAGAACTCTCACGGTTCTGGACCCTAGCGCCCGCTCGCGCCATCTCCGGGCTTCTGGGCGCCCGATCGGGGGTCGTGTCGCGCCGCGGCGCCGTAGGCTCGGCGTATGCGTCAGCCTCGACGGCCCGGCTCAGCCGCGCGTGGCCCGAATCGCGATCGGCGCGGGCGCGGGCTGCGCGGCGAACTTGCACCACGCGTCGTCCCGCGCAACCGCACCCGCGGCGAGCAGTTCGACGAACTGGTCCTCGACGCCGTCGAGGAGCTCGAGGGGCGGTGGGCCGCTGAGCTCGCCGGAGTCGAGTTCGCCGTCGAGGACGTGCCGTCGCTGGTCGGTGGCCGGGCGCTCGAATTCGATCCCGAGGTGATCGTCGATCGCGGCGTGCCGCTCGGCCGGCTGCTACGCACCGGGGTCCCGGGCACCGCGGCGCCGACCATCGTCATTTACCGCCGCCCGGTCGAGACCCGCGCGCGGCCCGGCGACGACCGCGCCGAGCTGGTCTTCATGGTGGTCGCCGAGCTCGTCGCCGAACTGCTCGGCCGCGACGTCGACGAGATAGACCCGCCGCCGTGATCGTCCACCCGTTGTTTTGGTATCGAGTGACCAATCCGAGGCCCGAATTTTGGTCACCCGGTACCAAAACAGGGTTTTCGGGGTGACCAGCCTCTTCGCTCGAGCGCTCATCGCGCTGTTGGTTGCGTTCTCCGCACTCGCGTTTCCGGTCGTCGCGACGGCCGCGCCGGCATCGGTGCCGAGCATTGCGGGGTGTTCTTTGTTTCCGGCGAACAATCCTTGGCGGCGCGACATCAGCAAGGCCAAGGTCAGCCCGCACTCGGCGGCGTGGGTGCGCAGCGTCGGGCGCACCGTGCACCTGCACCCGGACTTCGGGTCGAATCCGTCCTACGGGATCCCGTACGAGACGGTGCCCAAGGACCAGAAGCGGGTGAAGATCAAGTTCACTGCCTACGGCGACCAGAGCGACCCCGGCCCGTATCCGATCCCAGCCTCGGCGCGGGTCGAGGCGGGCGGCGACCGGCACGTGCTCGTGGCCTCGCGCAACTGCCATCTCTACGAGCTGTACGACGCGCACCGCTCGGGCGCGAGCTGGCAGGCCGCCTCGGGAGCAGTGTTCGACCTGGGCTCGAACAAGCTGCGGCCCGACGGCTGGACCTCGGCCGACGCGGCCGGCTTGCCGATCCTGCCCGGGCTGGTACGGCCGGACGAGATCGAGGCGGGGCACATCGACCACGCCCTGCGATTCACCGTGCAGCACACCCAGCGCGGCTACATCCATCCGGCCACCCACGAGGCCGGCGACACGTCGTCGGCCTCGGTGCCACCGATGGGCGCTCGGTTCCGCCTCAAGCGGTCGTTCTCGCTGAAGGGCTACAGCGGTGCCGCACGGATCGTGCTGGTCTGCCTGAAGAAGTACGGCATGATCGTCGCCGACAACGGCTCGGACTGGTACCTCAGCGGAGCGACCTGGCGAGGCTGGAACGACGACAACCTCAACCAGCTCAAGCAGGTTCCGGGGTCAGCGTTCCAGGTGGTCGAGTCCGGACGGATCCGGCACTGATCGCGGCGCGCCCGCTCAGACCGCGCGGCGCTTGAGCCGACGCCGCTCGCGCTCGGACAGCCCGCCCCAGATGCCGAATCGCTCATCGTGCTCCAGGGCGTACTCGAGGCACTCGCCCTTGACTTCGCAGCCGACACAGATCTTCTTGGCTTCGCGGGTGGAGCCGCCCTTTTCGGGGAAAAAGGCCTCGGGATCGGTCTGGGCGCACAGGGCGCGCTCCTGCCAGCCTGACTCTTCCGGCAGACCGAACAACTGGTTCAGATCGGCCTCGGCAAGGTTGCTCGACAGATCCGTCATGACGCCCTCCAGGCGGCTAGTAGACGGGGTGTGCCCGTAACGACACTGAAGAAATTACACGCGTGTCGTTCCCGGAAGTCAACCGGGAGTCTGCTACAAATTCGCCCGGCCTTCCGTGCAACCGCGACAAATCGCCCGCAGCCCGTTATTTTCCCTCGCCGGTAGCGCTTGCCAAGGCCTCGATGACCGCGGTCACGGCCGGCCGACCGAGCGTCGATGCACGGGCCACCGCAGTCAGCCGGCGCCCCAGCGCGGGCTCGCGCAGCGCGCGGATCTCCACCGCGGCGGCACCGGTTGCCACAGACAGCCGCGGCAGCACCGCGATGCCGTGCCCCGCCGCCACCGCGCTGGCCAGCACGAGCATGTCGTCGCTGGTCCAGTGCACCTGCGGCTCGAACCCGGCCGCCCGGCAGGCCGAGCGCACTGCCTGCCCGCATGCCGCATCGTCGGGTGGCATCACCCAGCGCGCGTCGGCAAGCTCGGCCAGCGCTGGACGCTGCGGTCCGCTCCACCCATTTGGGACGGTCAGGACGAGCGGCTCTGCGCACAGCTCGCGCGCCAGCACGAAGTCGGGCAGCGCCAGCGGCACGTAGTCGTACTCGTCCACCACGGCGAGGTCGACGTCGCCGGCGAGCAGCAGGGCAAGCGCGCGCGACGGCTCGGCGACGCTCACCTGCAGGCCGATGCCGGGGTGGGTGTCGGCAAGCGTGCCAGCAGCGGCACACACGAAGGTGAGTGCGGCACTGGCCACCGCGGCCAGCCGCACCGGTCCGCTCGGCGTGCCGGCCAACCGATCGAGGTCGGCGCGAGCGGCCGAAAGCACCTCGAGCACCTCGCCGGCGCGCGCCGCGAGTGCATGCCCAGCGCCGGTCAGCGACACGCCGCGCGGGGAGCGATCCACTAGTGGGGTGCCGGCTTCGCGCTCGAGCACGGCGAGTTGTTGCGAGACGGCGGAGGGCGTCAGGCCGAGTTCGCGGGCCGCGCCGGCGATCGTGCCGCGCAGCGCCACCTCGCGCAGCAGTCGCATCCGGCCGACGTCCAACGCCCCACTGGTCATAAGCACAACTTACGACATAGAGTGTGTAGTCGTAAGCAGAAATCACGAGCAGGAGTCGCAAGCATCTTTCGAGGAGACGACATGCCCACGAGCGTCATTCCGACCGCGGACGAACTCAAGACCGAGACGAGCGCCATCCTGGCCCGGCTCGGCGTTACCGACCTGTCCGACGGCGGCGCCCTGGTCGCGCGCTCCCCGATCACCGGCGGCGAGCTGGCGCGCGTGTCGGCCCACAGCGCCGAGGACGTGCGTGCGATCGTCGACGCCGCGCACGAAGCCTTCCAGACCTGGCGGACCGTGCCGGCCCCCGTGCGCGGCCAGCTGGTGCGTGAGCTGGGCGAGTTGCTGCGCGAGCACAAGGCCGATCTCGGCGCGCTGGTGTCGATCGAGGCCGGCAAGATCCGGTCCGAGGGCCTCGGCGAGGTGCAGGAAATGATCGACATCTGCGATCTGGCCGTCGGGCTGTCGCGCCAGCTGTTCGGCCTCACCATCGCCTCCGAGCGTCCGGGCCACCGGATGATGGAGCAGTGGCACCCGCTCGGCGTGGTCGGGGTCATCAGCGCGTTCAACTTCCCGGTCGCGGTGTGGTCGTGGAACACCGCGCTCGCGCTGGTCTGCGGCGACCCGGTCGTCTGGAAGCCGTCGGAGAAGACTCTGCTCACCGCGCTGGCCTGCCAGGCGCTGCTGTCCGAGGCGGCTCGGCGGGTCGGCGCACCCGAAGGCGTGTCGCGGCTGGTGCTCGGCAGCGCCGAGATCGGCGAGGCCCTCGTCGATGACCCGCGGGTCGCCCTCATCAGCGCGACCGGCTCGACCCGGATGGGCCGCGCCGTTGCGCCGCGAGTCGCCGGGCGGTTCGGCCGGCTGCTGCTCGAGCTGGGTGGCAACAACGCCGCGATCGTCACACCGAGTGCCGACCTCGACCTCACCGTGCGCGGCATCGTGTTCTCCGCCGCGGGCACTGCCGGGCAGCGCTGCACCTCGCTGCGCCGGGTGATCGTGCACTCGTCGATCGCCGACGAGCTCGTCGACCGGATCCGCGCGGCCTACGAAACGCTGCCGATCGGTTCCCCGCTCGCCGACGGCACGCTGGTCGGACCGCTGATCGACGCCGCGTCCTACGACGGGTACGCCAGCGCGCTGGAGAAGGCGCAGGCCAACGGTGGCGACCTGATCGCCGGCGGGTCTCGCGTCCTGGCCGAGGAGGCCAGCGACGCGTACTACGTACAGCCCGCGCTCGTCCGGATGCCGACGCAGAGCGAGATCGTGCGGGCCGAGACCTTCGCACCGATCTTGTATGTGATGACTTACGACGACTTCGAGGACGCCCTCGCCATGCACAACGAGGTGCCGCAGGGCCTGTCGTCGTCGATCTTCACCATGAACGTCCGGGAAGCCGAGCGGTTCACCTCCCCCGACGGGTCCGACTGCGGCATCGCCAACGTCAACATCGGCCCGTCCGGTGCTGAGATCGGCGGAGCGTTCGGCGGGGAGAAGGAGACCGGCGGCGGCCGTGAATCCGGCTCGGACGCCTGGAAGGCGTACATGCGTCGCGCCACCAACACCGTCAACTACTCCACCGAGCTACCGCTCGCGCAAGGGGTCCAGTTCGGCTGAGCTGATCGGCTCTGAGAGAGTCCTGACACGAAAGCGCCTCTCTTCGGTAACTCCGGTTGGATTTCGGGGAACGCCCTTGGGGCCAGTAGTCGTCGGTCTGGAGTTGGTATGCCTGTAGTCGGCGCGCGGTCGCGCGGCCGTGCGCGCGCGGCGATCGCTGCCGCGATCGCGTTCGCAACCGTGACCGCCGTCGCCTGCACGAACGGCACCGACCAGGTGGCCGTGGCACCGGCGCTAGGTAGTGCGCCGCCGAGCCCGAGCCGTCCCAACATCGTTTTCGTGCTGACCGATGATTTATCGACGAACCTGCTGCCCTACATGCCGCATGTGGAGGCACTGGCCAAGCAAGGCATGAGTTTCACCAACTTTGTCGTCAGCGACTCGCTGTGCTGCCCGTCACGCGCGTCGATCCTCACCGGCAACTACCCGCACTCGACCGGGATCTTCATCAATCACGGCTCGACCGGCGGGTTCTTCGAATTCCAGAAGCGCGCCGAGGACAAGCACACCTTCGCGATACCGATTCAGGCGCGTGGCTATCGCACCGCGTTCATGGGCAAGTACCTCAACGAGTACTACTCGACCTATCCGGCGCCCGCAGCGCTCGGCGAATGGACGCCGCCGCAGGCGACCTACGTTCCACCGGGCTGGGAGCAGTGGGACGGCGTCGGCAACGGCTACCAGCAGTACAACTACCTGCTCAATCACGACCACCACGTCAAGGCGCACGCGCACCGGCCGAAGGACTACCTGAACTCGGTACTGCAGAGCTACGGCACGTCGTTCATCGGCAATTCCGCAGCGCAGCACAAGGCGTTCTTCCTCGAGGTCGCGAGCTTCACTCCGCACACTCCGAACACGCCGGCGCCGCGGGATGCCGGCACGTTCGCCGGGCTGACCGCACCGCAGGATCCGTCCTTCGGCAAGGCCCCGGTCGACGCGCCGGGCTGGCTGGCCAACGGAGGAGCGCGCATCCCCTTCACCAAGACCGCCTACAAGTTGATCAACAACCGGTTCCGCCAGCGAGTCGAAGCAGTCCAATCGGTCGACCGGATGGTGGGCGCGCTGGAGGACAGGCTCGCCAGCACCGGCCAGCTCGCCAACACGGTGTTCGTCTTCAATTCCGACAACGGCTACCACGACGGCGAGCACGGCCTCTATCCCGGCAAGATGACCGCCTTCGACACCGACATCAACGTGCCGCTGATCGTCGTCGGCCCGGGCATCGCGGCCGGGTCGACCAACAACGACCTGGTCCAGAACATCGATCTGGCACCCACCTTCGAACAGCTGACCGGCGCCACGCCGGCGCCCAGCGTCGAGGGCAGGAGCATCGTGCCGCTGCTGCACGGCAGGCAGGTGCCGTGGCGAACGCTGCAACTCGTCGAGCACGAAGGGCCGGACCTGGCACCGGACGACCCGGATGTGCAGACGCCGCAGGAGGGAAACCCGCCGACCTACCAAGCGATCCGGTCGGCGAGGTTCACCTACGTCCACTACGTCGACGGCGACACCGAGTACTACGACCGTCTCATTGACCCCTATGAAACCGACAATCTCGCGCCCACGCTCTCGGCGGAGCGCGCCGCGCAGCTGCAGAGCTGGCTCACCGCGTTGCACGAGTGCAAAGGCGCTGCCCAATGCTGGCAGGCAGGCCAGCCGCCGGGCGTCTGATCGCTCGGCCGGCTAGTTACCGATCTTGCGGAAGTCCCAGCTCGCGATCTTGGTCGGGGTGAGCTTCAACCAGGCATGCCGGCCGTCGTGGAAAACGTCCGCACCGTCGAAGTACTTGGCGAAGAACGCCGGCTCGATTTCGTCCAGTTGGGCGTGCGGCGCGCCGGTGCGCGGGACGTCCCCGATCATCTCGACCCGGCCGGTGATCTCGACGCCGCGCAGCTCCAAGAAGTCGTGACCGGTATCGACGACCGCGCTGATCCGCGGGTCGCGCTGCAAGTCCGCCCAGCGCTGGCTGCGGGTGATCGAGTAGAGCCACAGGCAGCCCTCGTGCCACAGGAACCACAGCGGGGTGGCATGCGGGCCGTCCGGGCTGACGGTGGCGACGCGGCAGGTGCGCTCGGCAGCCAGCAACTCGTCGACCTCGGCGGAGGTCATCGCGATCTTGCGGCCACGCTTCTGTTCCTGGGAACGACCGGTCACGGCTATCTGCTTACCAGGGGTCGGCCCCGGACGCAGCGCGACCCCGGGGACACATACTCCCCGGGGTCGTCGCACCGCGTTTCGATCAGTGCTTGAAGGCGTCCTTGACCTTCTCGCCGGCGCCCTTGAGATCTGACTTGGTCTGGTCCTTCTTGCCCTCGGCCTCGGTGTCGCGGTCTCCGGTCGCCTTGCCGACGGCTTCCTTGGCCTTGCCGCCGACATCTTCGATCTTGTTCTTGGCCTTGTCGGTACCGCTCATCGCTACCGCGTCCCTTCGTCGGTCTTGGTGATCGGTCAGCTAAGGGGTACCCGCACTGCTGAGTTCGGTAAACGCCGCGGCGATCCTCGTCACCCGGGTCAGGCCTGCCGGGTAATCGTGACCTCGACCTCGAGTTCGGTGGCCACCGGCGTGCCAGCGACGATGCCCTTGATCGGCGGGACATCGCGGTAGTCGCGGCCGGCGCCGACATGGACGTGCCGTTCGACGATGTCGGCCAGGTTGGTCGGGTCGTAGTCGCTCCACTCCCCCAGCCACCACTGCACCCACGCGTGGCTCTCGGCCGGTACCGACACCCCGATCTCGGGCGCAGCGGACGGGTGCAGGTATCCGGACACGTAACGCGCGGGCATGCCGATGCTGCGCAGCGCGCCCACGAGCAGGTGCGCATAGTCCTGGCAGACCCCGCTGCGTGCCGCCCACGCCTCGGCGGCCAGGGTGTGCACGCCGGTCGAGCCAGGCAGGTAGGCCATCGTGTCGTGCACGGCGGCGGCGATGGCGCGTACCGCGTCGGCCGGCGGCGCCTCGGCGGCGACCGACTCGGCAAGTTCGGCGAGTTCGGCCGGCGGTGCGGTGAGGGCCGAGACGGCGAGGTATTCGCCGAACTGGTCGCCCACCCGCTCATCGCGGACCTCGGCCCAGCTCAGGTCGTCCGCGCGACGGTGCCGGCGCGATCCGTCGACCTCGACGACACTGGTGACGTCGACGACCAGTTCGCGATGCGGGGCGTGCGCCTCGAAGGCACGCACCTGGGTGCCCCAGTAGTCGTCGTAGCGGTACTGCCAGCTCGACTGGTCGACGCGCAACACCGATTCGAGCGGCACCTGCCAGGGCGCGGCGGCCGGTGTCTGCCGTACCTCGTTGAACGAGGCCGTCACCGGCTGGTCGTAGGCATAGGTCGAGGTGTGGTGGATGCGGTACCTGCTGGTCACGATGCTTTCCAGGCCGTCACGACACCGCGCGGGAAGTACCGGCGGGCGATCGCGTCGCCGGCGACCGAGCAGGCGCTCTGCACCCGCTCCATCACGTGATAGACGTCCTCGAACAGCTCCGCGGTCGGTGCGAACTCGAGCTCGGACCGGATCATGCCGAGCACCCGGTGTGCCTCGCTGGCCCGCCCACGTTCGGTCGCGCCGTGCTGGGCCGCAAGGTCGTCCAGGCATTGTTCGGCGTTGACCAGCGCGCTCATCACCGAGCGCGGGAACAGCGGGTCGAGCAGTAGGAACTCGACCGAGCGGCGATCATCCACCACGCCTTGCGCACTTCGCAGGAACGCCTGGTAGGCGCCGCAGCTCTGCAGCAGGGTGACCCAGGACGGGCCGGCGTCGCCGGCCAGCGCGCGGGCGGCGACCAGCCGTGCGGTCATGTCGGCCCGCTCGATCGAGCGGCCCAGCAGCAGGAAGTGGTAGGCCTCGTCCCGCGAGAGCGTCGCATCGGCCGTCCCGTTGAAGGCGGCCGAGCGCTCGCGTATCCAGGTCAGGAAGGCGTGCGGGTGGGCACGGCGTCCGGGCCGCGACGCGTCCAGGAAGGTGACATTGATGCTCTCCCAGAGTTCGGTCGAGACCACCTCCCGGCTGCGGCGCGCGTTCTCGCGAGCGGCGGCAAGCGCACCGAGCACCGCGCCGGGTGAGGTGCGATCCCACGCGAGCGCTTCGAGCATGCCGGCGGCGTTGATGTGCTCGTCCTCGACGTGCTCGTGCCCCATCGCCGACATGAGCGAGGAGCAGACCACGTCCTCCGGTGTCCAGGGATCGTCGAGCAACAGACCGAGGTGCACGTCGAGGATCCGGCTGGTGTCCTCGGCGCGCTCGACGTAGCGCCCGATCCAGTACAACGACTCGGCGAGACGGCTCAGCACGGCGCGTCCCCCGTTCGCCCTTGTTGTTGTTGCTCTTGCTGTTGCTGGATCTCCATGTCGATCGCCGCGTCCGGGAGCGGCAGCGCCGCGTGCGCCGGCCGCTCGGCCGCCGGTCGCGACGGCACCGGTGCACGGCGCTCGCCGGCGAGCACCCAGGTGTCCTTGGAGCCGCCGCCCTGGCTCGAGTTGACCACGAGCGAGCCCTCGACGAGCGCGACTCGGGTGAGGCCGCCGGGGAGCACCCACACGTCGTTGCCGTCGTGCACCGCGAACGGGCGCAGGTCGACGTGGCGCGGCGCGATCCCGTCGCCGACGAGCGTTGGGACGGTGGAGAGCTGCACGACCGGCTGCGCGATCCAGCCGCGGGGGTCGGCGATGAGCCGGGTGCGCAGCGCGTCGAGTTCGGCCTTATTGGCCTGCGGGCCGATGACCAGACCCTTGCCGCCGGCGCCGTCGACCGGCTTGACCACCAATTCGGCCAGCCGGTCGAGCACCTCCTCGAGCGCATCGCTGTCCTCGAGCCGCCACGTGTCGACGTTGCCGAGCACTGGCTCCTCGGCCAGGTAGTAGCGGACGAGGTCGGGCAGGTAGGTGTAGATCAACTTGTCGTCGGCGACGCCGTTGCCGACCGCGTTGGCGATCGTGACGTTGCCGGCGCGAGCGGCCGTGAGCAGGCCTGGGCAGCCGAGCATCGAGTCGGGCCGGAACTGCACCGGGTCCAGGTACTCGTCATCGACGCGGCGATAGATGACGTCGACCCGGCGCTCGACGGAGGTGTCACGCATGCGCACGGTTCCGCCCGAGCAGATCAGGTCGCGACCCTCGACCAGCTCGACCCCCATGGCCCGCGCGAGCCAGGCGTGCTCGAAGTAGGCACTGTTGTAGACACCCGGTGTGAGCACGACGACGCGCGGGTTGGACGCACCCTGCGGGGCGGCCTTGCGCAGTGCCGAGAGCAGTCGCTGCGGGTATTGCGACACCGGACGCAACCGCATGGCCGCGAGCGTG
>DASRSG010000183.1:0-2960 GCA_035656595.1 Jatrophihabitantaceae bacterium
GGTCGAAGCGTCGGGCACTCAGGTGCGCGACCTGCAGCACAATCCGCGCACGTCGAGCGGTGCGATCGTCAAAGCGGCCAAGGACATCGGCGATGCGCTTGGCGCCGTTGCCCTGGTGGCGTTCACGCAGACCGGCGATACCGCGCGGCGACTGTCGCGGTTGCAGCCGACGCAGCGCATTCTCGTGTTCACGCCGGTAGAGTCGGTGCAGCGGCAGACCGCCCTGCTGTGGGGTGCTGAAGCACAACTGGTGTGGACGGTGAAGACCACCGACGACATGGTGCGTCAGGTCGACTCCGCCTTGCTGAACCGCAGCGTGTGCCATCCCGGCGACCTCGTGGTGATCGTTGCCGGCACACCACCGACGACGCCGGGCGCAACGAACACCATCCGGGTGCACCACATCGGCGACATCATGCGTGGCGACATCATGCGTCATGGGAGCTGAGCCACCCGATCAGGTCGCGCTCGACGGTCTGATCGACCTGCTCGACCTCGAGCAGATCGAAGAGGACATCTTCCGCGGCGTTAGCCCCGAATCGTCCATGCAGCGGGTGTTCGGTGGTCAGGTGGCCGGGCAGGCTCTGGTCGCAGCGGGACGGACCGTGCCCGCCGATCGGCCAGTGCACTCGCTGCACTCGTACTTCCTGCGGCCGGGCGACCCGTGCGTCCCGATCGTCTACGAGGTCGACCGCGTACGTGACGGCCGCTCGTTCACCACCCGCCGCACGACTGCGATCCAGCACGGCAAGGCGATCTTCACGCTCTCGGCGTCATTCCAGCTCGAGCAACCCGGCATCGAGCACCAGCCTGACATGCCCGACGCGCCCGACCCGGCGACGCTGCCGACGTTCGAGGAGCGCATCGCCGGTGTGCCAGGCGTATCAGAGTTCTTCCGCGACCGACCGCGGCCGATAGACATGCGCTATGTCGATGACCCGACCTGGGACCAACGCGCGCACGGCCCGCGATCCGGGCTGCACCGGGTGTGGATGCGCGCCAACGGCATGCTGCCGGACGACCCGTTGCTGCACGTATGCGTGCTGACCTTCGCGTCGGACATGACGCTGCTCGACTCGGTGCTTATCAGGCACGGCCTGGCACCCGGGCTGGATCCAGTGAACATGGCCTCGCTCGACCACGCGATGTGGTTCCAGCATCGGTTCCGCGCCGACGAGTGGTTCCTCTACGTGACGCAATCCCCGGCGGCCGCCGGCGGGCGCGGGTTGGCGACGGGGCGATTCTTCGCCCAGGACGGCACGCACTTGGTCAGCGTCGTGCAGGAGGGGATGATCCGCGTGGGGGAGCGGCCGTCTTAACCGGCGCCGTTCTGCAGCAAGTGCCAAGCGGCTTGGACGTGGCGTCGCTCGGTGAGCGTCGACCCGATCGCCATGCGCAGCGCGACGTTGCCGTCGACGAGCGTGTGCGTCAGGTACATCTGACCTGACGCGTTGACTCGGTCCATCAGCGCACGGGTGGCCTCGTCACCGTTGCGCAGCCGGAACGTCACCAGCGATAGCTCGTGCGGTGCGACGAGGTCGAATCGGTCGTCGGCTGCGACCCACGACGCGAACTCTTGGGCGAGGCCGACGTGGCCGCGAATGTGCGCGCGCAGCCCTTCTGCGCCGTACCAGCGGATCACCGCCCACAGCTTGAGCGCCCGGAACCGTCGCCCGAGCGGCACGTGCCAGTCGCGGTAGTCGATCACCGCACCAGATTCGGTCGCCGCGTTGCGCAGGTACTCGGGCAGGATCGACAGCGCGCCGACGAGAGCGCCGCGGTCGGCCACCCAGAACGCGTCGCAGTCGAAGTTCGTGAGCAGCCACTTGTGCGGGTTGGTGCAGTACGAGTCGGCCTCGTCGAGCCCGTCGTGGAGCCACCTGAACTCGGGCGCCACCGCCGCCACGCCGGCCCAGGCACCGTCGACGTGCAGCCACGCGCCGTGCTCGTGGGCGATCTCGGCCAGCTCGCGCACGGGATCGATGGCACCCGTCCCGGTTGCGCCGATAGAGGCCACCACCAGGGCGGGCACGATGCCCTGCCGCACGTCGTGCTCGATGGTCTCGCGCAGCAGGGTGGGCCGCACCGCCAGGGTTGCCGGATCGATGTCGATCTTGCGCAGGGCGGACGATCCGAGCCCGGCGATGCGGCACGCCTTCTCGACCGATGAATGTGTCTGCGCCGACGTGTAGACGGCATAGTCACCGGCTGCCACGCCGTCACGTTCGGTGCGTCCGGCACTCACCCTGTGCAGTGCAGCGAGCAGCGCGACGAGTGCGGCATCGGACGCGGTGTGCTGGATGACGCCGCCGCCCTCGCCGCTGGACAGGAACCGCTCGGGCAGGCCGAGCAGATTCGCGAACCAGTCGAGCACGTGCGTCTCGAGTTCGGTCGCCGCCGGCGAGGTGGCCCAAAGCATGCCCTGCACGCCGAGCCCGGACGCGAGCAGGTCGCCAAGGATCGCCGGCCCGCTGGCGTTTGCCGGGAAGTACGCGAAGAACGACGGGTGCTGCCAGTGCGTGATGCCGGGCAGGACGATTTCATCGAGGTCGTGCAGTAGGTCCGCGAACGGCTCGCCGCGCTCAGGCGGGGCGGCTGGCAGAGCGGCGCGGATCGAACCGGGAGCCGCCTGCGAGAGCACCGGGAATGACTCGATCTGCTCGTAGTAGTCGGCGATCCAGTCGATGACCTGGCGGCCGTATTGGCGGAACTCGTCCGGTGTCATGTGTGGTGAGGGAGCCGTCACGCGCCGACCTTAGCCCGCGTGACGTCAGGTCTTCGGCCCGATGTGCTCGTCCATTAGCGCGACGGAGGCACGGCGTGCGATCGAGACCTGAGTTGGGCCGGTTGTAGCGCCACTCGACGGCGGATCCGGACATGGTTTTGCACGTGGTCGGATCGGGTCGCCGTACATGCGTCCGCGATATTGGAAACTGCTGACAATTGGGTGCCCCCGGTGG
>DASRSG010000184.1:0-19960 GCA_035656595.1 Jatrophihabitantaceae bacterium
ACCTCGGCTCGGAGAGGTCGCAGCTCATGTTGGTCTTCGTCCTCCGACGAGTGCTGATCTCGATTCCGGTACTCATCGCCTCGACGATCGTCACCTTCATCATCGTCAAGCTGTCCGGGGATCCACTCACCTACCTCAAGCAGCGTCAGCCACAGCCCTCGAAGGTGTTCATCCAAGCCGAGGAACACCGGTTCTGGCTCGACCGGTCGTGGCCGTCGCAGTACTGGCACTGGATCTCGAATGTGGTCTTCCACTGGAACTGGGGCCCGGAGTTGCACAGTGCGACCAATGTGCGCACCGATGTCTTCTCGGCGTTGTGGGTGACCGCGCGCCTTGTCATCGTTTCGGTGCTCATCGCGCTCGTGCTGGCCGTCATCACCGGAGTGATCAGCGCGGTGCGGCAGTACAGCGTGCTCGACTACTCGACGACCTTCCTCGGCTTCATCTTCCTGTCGATGCCGACGTTCTGGTTCGCCATCCTGCTCAAGCAAGGCGGCGTCTGGTTCAACGAGCACACGCACACGCAAACCTTCTCGACCATCGGGGAGCGCTCGATTCCCATCACCGACCACTCGTTCTGGGGTTCGCTCAAGGACATTGCCGGCCACATGGTCCTGCCCGTCATCGTGCTCGGGTTGGTCGGCTATGCGGCCTGGAGCCGGTTCACCCGTGCGTCGATGCTCGAGGTACTCAACAGCGACTACGTGCGGCTGGCCCGGTCGAAGGGACTCTCACCCCGCACCGTGCTCGTCAAGCACGCACTGCGCACCGCGCTGATCCCGCTGGCGACGGTCACCGCACTCGACATTGCAGCGCTGCTGGGCGGTGCGATCGTTACCGAAACGGTGTTCCAATGGCATGGCATGGGGTACCTGTTCCTCACCGCGGTGACTGGCATCGACTTCAACATCATGTTGGGCTGGTTGCTCGTTGCGGCCTTCATCGTCATCATGTTCAACCTGATCGCGGACCTGCTATACGGCGTTCTTGACCCGAGGATCCGTCATGCCTGACACCAGTGCGCTGACCGATGAGACCATCGGCGCCGGCAAGCAACCGCCCAAGCAGCCGGTCGAGCGCGAGTTCACGACCAAGGAACGCAGCCAGTGGCAGATGGCGATGCGGCGCTTCCTGCATCACCGGCTCGCGACGATCAGCGTCTTCGTCTTCATCCTGTTGCTGTTCTTCGCATTCGTGATGCCGCACCTGTGGCAGTACACGTACAACGTGTACACGAACGACCTGAGCACATCACCGGACTTGAAGCATCCCTTCGGCACCGACGAGACCGGTTACGACCAGTTCGCGGTGGTCATGCGCGGCACCCAACAATCGCTCAAGGTCGCCTTCACGATCGCCATCATCGGTACCGGTGTCGGGGCGATCTGGGGTGTGGTCGCCGGGTTCCTCGGCAGCGTGGTCGACTCCGGCCTGATGCGCCTGGCCGACCTGATCCTGACCATCCCGGCGCTGGCCCTGGCCGCTGCGCTCGCGCACAACACCGGTGGCGGCGTCTTCCAGATCGGCCTCATCCTCGCGCTGGTCTCCGCGCCGTACGTCGCACGTGTCGTGCGCGGCGTCGTGCTGTCATTGCGCGAGCGCGAGTTCGTCGAGGCGGCACGCGCGCTCGGCGCGTCGAACGTACGGATCATGGTGCGGCATCTGCTGCCCAACACGTTGCCGGTACTCATCGTGAACGCGACCCTGCTCGTCGCCGCAGGCATCCTGCTCGAGACGGCGTTGTCGTACGTCGGCTTCGGCATCCAACCACCGGACACGTCGCTCGGTCTCGAAATCACCAAGCAACAGGGTGCGCTCGACACCCGGCCCTGGTTGTTCTACTTCCCCGGCATCTTCATCATCCTCATCGCGCTGACGGTGAACTTCATCGGTGACGGCTTGCGCGACGCGCTCGATCCACGGCAGACGAGAGAGAGACGATGACGATCGAGGTCGACACGTCTGGGCCGGACGACAAGGACGCCATCCTCGTCGTCGAGAACCTGACCGTCAGCTTCCCGACCGATGACGGCCGGGTGCAGGCCGTCCGTGGTGTGAGTTACTCGATCGGCCCCGGTGAGTCGATGGGCATCGTCGGCGAATCCGGATCGGGCAAGTCGGTGAGCTCGATGGCAGTGATGGGGTTGCTGCCGAGGACGGCGAGGATCACCGGATCAGTCCGGTTCCGAGGCACCGAACTGCTCGGCTACAGCGAGAAGCAATACGCGAAGATTCGCGGGAACAAGATCGCGATGATCTTTCAGGATCCGCTCACGTCGTTGAACCCGGTCTACTCGATCGGATACCAGATCGCCGAAGCAGTCCTGGCGCACAACAACGTCAGCAAGGCCGCCGCCCGCGATCGGGCGATCGAGTTGCTCTCGGCGGTCGGCATCCCCTTCCCCGAGCAGCGTGTCGACAGTTACCCGCACGAGCTGTCCGGCGGTATGCGGCAGCGCGTCGTGATCGCGATCGCGATGGCCAATGACCCGGACGTGATCATCGCCGACGAGCCCACCACCGCACTTGACGTCACGGTGCAGGCGCAGGTGCTCGAGGCGCTCGAGGCGGCCCGTGAGGCCACCGACGCCGCGCTCATCCTAATCACCCACGATCTTGGGGTGATCGCAGGTCACGTCCAGCGCGTCGGCGTGATGTATGCCGGCAAGCTTGTCGAGACGGGCTCGACCGAGGACGTTTTCTACCGGCCACGCATGCCGTACACCCTCGGCCTGCTCGGTAGCCTGCCGCGCCTCGACCGCAGCGCGGAGGAGCGGTTGACGCCCATCAAGGGCTCGCCGCCGTCGTTGCTCAACCTGCCGCCCGGATGTCCCTTCACGCCGCGCTGCCCGCTGGCCGAGAGCGTGTGTGATGAAGAGGAGCCGGCGCTCCTGACGGTCGAGGGCGGCCACCTTGCCGCCTGCCACTTCCGTGATCGAACCGACGACGTCGAGGCCGCCGAGTTGTTCGGTGACGAGGCGTCGGCCGTGACCACGGCACCCGGCTCGGATGCCGCGCAATGACCGCCGCGCCAGTGAGCGTCGAGCAGGGCCCCGCGAGCAACCGCCGCTCCGGCGATCCAGTGCTCTCGGTCCGGCACCTGGTAAAGCACTTCCCGATCATGTCCAGAGGGCTGATCCGCCGCCAGGTCGGGGAGGTGCACGCGGTCTGCGACGTGTCGTTCGACATCCACGATCATGAGACGGTCTGCATCGTCGGCGAGTCCGGCTGCGGCAAGACGACCACTGGCCGAGCGGTGCTCAACCTCGTGCCGGCGAGTTCGGGCGAGGTGATCTGGCAAGGGCACGACCTGACGAAGCTGTCGGGCAAGAAGATGCGCCCGTTGCGTCGCGACATGCAGATCGTGTTCCAGGATCCGTTCGCCTCGCTCGACCCGCGGATCACCGTCAACGAACTGGTGGCCGAGCCGCTGCGCATCCATGGCCTCTACCGCGGTGAACACAAAGGTCGCCAACACGTGCGCGACCTGCTCGCCCAGGTCGGGCTCAATCCCGAGCATGGCGCCCGTTACTCGCACGAGTTCTCCGGCGGACAGCGCCAGCGCATCGGTATCGCCCGCGCGCTTGCGTTGAAGCCCAAGCTGCTCGTGTTGGACGAGCCGGTGTCCGCGCTCGACGTGTCGATCCAAGCCGGTGTCATCAACCTTCTCGAGGATCTGCAGGCCGAACTCGGCCTCTCGTACATGTTCATCTCGCACGACCTGTCGGTGATCCGGCATATCGCCGACCGGGTGGTCGTCATGTATCTCGGCAAGGTCGTCGAGACCGCCGATGTGGAGGAGCTGTTCCGGCGCCCCTCGCATCCGTACACCCAGGCGCTGATGTCGGCCATCCCGCTGCCCGATCCGCTCAAGGAGCGCCAGCGCAAGCGGATCCTGCTTACCGGCGACGTGCCGAGCCCGGTGTCGCCGCCGAGCGGATGCCGGTTCCGCACGCGCTGCCCTAAGTTCCGCGACGAATTGAACAACACCCAGCGCGAGTGGTGCGTCAACGTCGAACCGCCGCTGGTCGACAAGTTCGACGATCACGCAGCCGCGTGCCACTTCTCGTCGGCGCGCACCGACATCTTGGAGGTCGGCGCCGACAGCCGTCCCGAACGGATCGCCTTGTCCGACTGGCCGACCCACGCGCCGACCGACGAGCAGGCTTCGCAGCCGATGGCGTGCATGCCCTCGTCCGCGCCGCGCGAGCCGACGCGGTTGACCAAGGACGCGATTGTCGACGACGAAGGCGAACTCGTCGTGGAGGGCGGGTCCAGCTGAGCGCGCGACGATTACTGCTCGTCCACGCGCATCCGGACGACGAGACCATCGGCACGGGCGCGGTCATGGCCCGTTACGCCGCCGAGGGCGCGCACGTCACGCTGATCACGTGCACGCTCGGTGAACTCGGCGAGGTACTGGTGCCCGAGCTGGAGGGCATCGCCGCCGAGCGCGCTGATCAGCTCGGCGGCTACCGGATCGCCGAACTCGCCGCCGCCATGCAGGCACTCGGCGTCGATGACCACCGCTACCTCGGTGGCGCCGGACGCTGGCGCGACAGCGGCATGATGGGTACCGCAGGCAACGACGATCCGCGCGCGTTCTGGGCCTGTGCGAAGGACGACGAGCTCTTCGCAGAGGCGGTCAGTCAGGCGGTCGCGGTGATCCGCGAGATCCGCCCGCAAGTGCTGATCACTTATGACGAGATCGGTGGTTACGGCCATCCCGACCACATCATGGCGCACCGTGTCGCGATGGCCGCCGCGCAGGTCGCGGCCGAACCCGGCGGCGAGGGCGCGCCGTGGACGATCCACAAGATCTACTGGTCGGCGCTGCCGAAATCGGTGTTGCAGCGCGGCATCGACGCGCTTCGCGCAGCCGGCGACGAGACGTTCTTCGACGGCGTCGAGTCGGCCGACGACCTGCCGATGGGCAATCCCGATGACGAGGTGACAACGGCCGTCGACGGCCGCGCGTACGGGCAGGCGAAGGAAAACGCGATGCGTGCGCACGCCACGCAGATAGCTGTCGACGGGCCGTTCTTCGCGTTGTCCAACAACGTCGGGCTCGAGATGCTGGGCGTGGAGTATTTCCGCATCGTGCAAGGCGAACCTGCTGGCGAGCGCGACGCCGACGGTCGTGAGATCGACCTCTTCGCCGGCGTCGCCTGTGAGTGACTCTGGCGGGGCCGCTGAGGGCGTCACGATGGTGCTCTTGTGTGGCTGCGCACTGTTGAGTTCCCTGCTGGAACTGGTCTTCCTCGCCGAGTTCTACGTCGGCACAGTGATCGTGCCGATCATGATCCTTGCCGCGCTGGTCGGCAACATTCTGCTGCCGTTGTGGGGTTTCCGTACCGTCTGGCGGATCAGCGGCGCAGTGCTGCCGCTGGTGTCCTGGTTGATCCCGATGCTCGCCCTGACGATGTACAACCGGCCCGAGGGCGATCTGTTCGTGATCGGCGAGTTCCACCAGGACACTGCGTTCTACGGGCTGCTGCTGATCGGCGCGGCGGCCGGATTCGGGACGATCGTCATGATCAGCGGGCGCGCCGCCAGGGTGAGCGACCCGCGACCCGCGGCCCGACCGAGTCCAAATGGGCGCGAGCCGGCCCGGAAGGTTCCGCCGCTCAACCGGTGAACGGCTCGCGGTTTGCCTCTTGCAACGCGTTCTGCACCGCAGCGACCGCGGCGTCGGGCAGATCGGTCTCGACCAGTTCGGCGTTCGGGAAACGGGTGAGTTCGCGCTGCAGATCAGCCACCGACACGTGACTCACCAGCAACGCCACGGCGGTGCGCCCGGGCGGCACGGTCGTGCGCAACTTCTCGATCGTCTCGTCCTTGACGCCGGTGTCGACGAGCTTGGCCAGCAATGCGCCGCCGCCGGCTGAAGCCGCACCGACGACAAGACCGCCGATCGGCCCGCCGAAGATGGTGCCGAGCAGCAGCCCCCAGACACCAGCGCCGACGCCGGCCCGTCCAGGCGTGACGTCGGTCGTCTCGTGCACGTGCGACTTGCCGTCGGCATCGCGATTGATCAGCACGGCGTCATGTACCTGGATGTCCTCGCGCTGTTGCAGGCCGGCCGTGGCAAGCAGAAATTCCTGTGCCCGCAGGCCGTCCTCGAAGGAGATCACGAGCAGCTTGCTGTTGTCCGGTGGCTTCTGCGGCATGGTGCCAGCGTAGTCGCGACGCTCAGCGCGGCGCCTCGGTGCGGTAGCGGTAGTCGTGGTGCACCCAGTAGCCGAGCCGCTGGTAAAGCGACACGGCCGGCGCGTTGTCGGCGCTGACCTGCAGGTAGCTGCGGGTGGCCGACCGCGCTCGGCCCCACTCGAACAGCGCGTCCATCACCGCGCGTGCGAGCCCCGAGCGCCGCAGTGCCGGGTCGACCTCGACTGCGGTGACTCCGAGCCAGCCGTCGTCGATCGTGCCCCGGCCGATGGCGACCACCCGGTCGCCGTCGCGCACGGCGGCGAACCCGACCGCATCGTGGCGCACCAGCATCGCCCGAGCGACCGGACTCGCTCCGGCCCCGTCGCGGTAGCGCGCGAACCAGGCATCGTCCGGCGCGTCCGCGATGGTCACCGGGACGGGTGGGTGGACGCCGGCCTGAACCTGGTCGAGTCGCACCGCGAGCACGTGCACGTCGTAGTCGGCGGGCCAGCCGCGTTCGGCGAGCCCGGCGTCGAGCAGCCGACGTGCCTCGGTGGGCACCAGCAGTTTCAGCGGCAGCCCGCGCGCGCGGTACCACGCCGACGCCTGGGCAAGCGCCTCGTCGAGTGGCACGCCCGGTGCGCCCAGCGGCAGCACCGAATTGGCCCGCCCGGTGAACCCGCCGGTGGCGCGGAGCAGCCAGCCGCCCAATCGCGCCGTCTCAGCGGCTCGCCAGCCCGCAGCGGCGGCCGCCTCGAGGGCGAGCTCGTCCGCGGTCGAGGGCGGGGCCAGCCTCGCGATGGCGACGCTGGGCACGGGCACCACGACCAGACCGGAGCGGCCGTGAATGACCGCGGTATCGGCATCGAGCGCGACAAGATCGCCGACGACGTCGGCGAACACCGGCCGGCCGTCCGGCCTGCGACCCGCGACACGGCGGACGGTCACCCGGCGACCCAGCCAACTAGGCTCCAACACGACCGGCATACTAGAGGCCGCACCAGAGAGCGAATTCGACCCGGAGGACTCGCAGTGACTTACGTGATCGCCGAGCCGTGCGTGGACGTCATCGACAAGGCCTGCATCGAGGAGTGCCCGGTCGATTGCATCTACGAGGGTGGACGGATGCTCTACATCCATCCGGACGAGTGTGTCGACTGCGGTGCGTGCGAGCCGGTCTGCCCGGTCGAGGCGATCTTCTACGAGGACGACCTGCCCGACAAATGGCGTGATTACACCGCGGCAAACGTCGATTTCTTCGACGAGCTCGGCTCACCCGGCGGAGCGTCCAAGGTCGGCAAGACCGACAACGATCCCGATTTCATAAAGGCTTTGCCACAACAGGCCGAAGGGCACTGACTTCCGTCCGTGCCGGTTCTACCGTTGTGGGCGTGGTCGGGCTGTTCTGCGTGCTCGCGGCCGTCATCGCGCTGGCGGCGGTAGTCGACGGCCGCGATCGGGCACGCGAGCGCAAGCTGCGTCACGTGCACGAGATGCTGCGGGCCCGGCTGTGGGAGCGCACTCAGGCGGCGGCGCTGAGGAAGGCAACGATCGTGTTCCCGGTCGGTTGGGTCGCGCCCGACCGCAGCGTGCCGGCGAACCGGATCAAGCAGCCGAGCTAGATCGTCGCCATCGTCGCGACGACGGCACCCCGCCCGGCCGATTTGGCCGGTTGCCAGCCGCTCTCGCGCGACCAGCGCTTTCCGTGGTACTCGACCGAGTCCACGCCGAGCCGGTCGGCGTTCGCGACGAACCAGGCGACGGTCTGCCAGCCGGAACCGGGTACGCGGACGGTCTTGCCCTGCGCGGCGGCGTGCTTGACGGGCAGTTGCTGGCGTAGCAGCCCGACCACCTTCGTCCCGGTGGCGACCAGGGTGGGCTTGGCGAAGGTGCACGAAATGGCAGCGGGTTTGTGCCCCTGTAACGCGTCGGCGAGTGCCTGTGCCTCCGGTTCGTGCTGGGCGTAGGCGCTGCCGTCCGCGGAGATCTGCACTTTCTGCACCGCCTCGGCCAGCGGCAGCTTCTGCCAGTGCTTGATCCGGACGAGCGCTGCCAGGAACTCCGTCGTCGCTTCGGTGACGTCGTTGAGCCGCGACGCGACGCCGCCGCCCCAGCCCTGCGAGGGACGCTGTTGGAGTACGCCCACCGAATCACGGTCGCCGGTATGCGGTGCGAGGTTCTGCAGCTTGCTCTCCTGCAGGCCCGCCGCGAGGACGAGTACTGCTGCGCGCTCGGGCAGCGCCGGGCGGTATCTCGAGACGGCACCCACCATGGTCGAGGCGACCGAGGCCTGGTCAGTGTCGAGCTGGTACTGACCGACGTCGCAATGCGAGGAGGTGAAATGGTCCTGTGCGGTACGCCAAAGCGTGCGGATCCCGAAGAACGCCGCGAGCGCGACGACCACGACCGCCACGAAGACGATCGTCAGACGCGAGTTGCGACCGGCCATGGGTTAGGCGTTGGCGTGCAACACGTCGTTGAGCGCGATGCCGGTGCCGGTGCGAGGGCGAGCCTCGATCGCGCCGGTGACGCTGTTGCGCAGGTACAGCAGGCCGGGCTGGCCGGACAGCTCGCCCGCCTTCACCGTGCTGCCATCGGGGAGGGTGATCTTGGCCCCGGCAGTCACGTACGTGCCGGCCTCGACGACGCAGTCGTCGCCGAGCGAGATGCCGATCCCGGCGTTGGCGCCGATGAGGCAGCGCTTGCCGACCGTGATCTGGGTGCGGCCGCCGCCGGACAGCGTGCCCATGATCGACGCGCCGCCGCCGACGTCGGAGCCGTCGTCGACGACCACGCCCGCCGAGATCCGTCCTTCGACCATCGACACGCCAAGCGTGCCGGCGTTGTAGTTGACGAAGCCCTCGTGCATGACCGTGGTGCCGGTTGCCAGATGCGCGCCGAGCCGAACGCGGTCGGCGTCGGCGATGCGCACGCCGGTCGGCAGCACGTAGTCGACCATGCGCGGGAACTTGTCGACGCCGAATACCTGCACCGGGCCGTGGCGCAGCAGTGCTAGCCGGGTCCGTTCGAAGTTCTCGACCGGGCACGGACCGGCGCTGGTCCACACCACGTTGGGCAGCACACTGAAGATTCCCTCGATGTTGAGACCGCGCGGCGCGACCAGGCGGTGCGAGAGCAGATGCAGGCGCAGGTAACCGTCCGGGACGGCGGCCGGCGGGGCGTCCAGATCGATCTCGCAGAGCATGACCTCTTGGCGCACGCCGCGGGTGGCGGCGCTGCCGTGCACACCGGCCAGCGCGGTCAAGGCCGGGTCGGGCTTGGCGCCCGCAGGCATCGCGCCGAGCGCGGGTTGGGGGTACCAGGTATCCAGCACCCGGCCGTCCCTGTCCAGGGTTGCCAGGCCGTAACCCCATGCGGTGCGCTCGTCCACCCTGAAACCCTAACCAACGCCACGCCATAGGCTCAGACCATGCTTGACCTTCACTCAGATGCCGCCGCGCTCACTGCGGCGCTCGTCGATGTGGCATCGGTCTCGGGGGACGAGGCGGAGCTGGCTGATCAGGTCGAGGCCGCGCTGCGCGAGTACCCCGCGCTGGCCGTGGAGCGCGACGGCAACGTGGTGCTCGCCCGCACCGACCTCGGACGCGCGCAGCGACTGGTCCTGGCCGGCCACCTCGACACCGTCCCGATTGCCGATAACGTCCCCTCGCGCGTCGAGGGCGAGCTGCTCTACGGGTGCGGCACGACCGACATGAAATCCGGGGTTGCCGTGCTGTTGCGGGTCGCGCACCTGGTGGGAACGGGGGCGCTTGAACCGCGGGTGGATCTGACCTTCGTCTGCTACGACTGCGAGGAGATCGAGGCTGCCCGCAACGGCCTGGGGCGGATCGCCCGGGAGCGCCCGGACGCGCTGAGCGGCGACCTCGCGGTGCTGCTCGAGCCGACCGACGGCCTGGTCGAGGGCGGCTGCCAGGGCACGTTGCGGGTGAGTGTGGACGTGGCCGGCGTGCGCGCGCACAGCGCCCGGTCATGGCTGGGCCGCAACGCCATCCACGCGGCCGCGCCAGTGCTCGACCGGCTCGCGGCCTACCAGGCTCGAGAGGTGGACGTCGACGGGTTGACCTATCGTGAGGGGCTGAACGCGGTCGCCATCAGCGGTGGAGTGGCCGGGAACGTCGTCCCGGATGCGTGCCGGATCGCGGTGAATTTCCGGTTCGCACCCGACCGGTCGGAGGACGAGGCGTTCGCGCACGTCTGCACGGTGTTCGACGGCTACCCGGTGACGCCGACCGATTCCGCGCCCGGCGCCCGTCCCGGCCTCGACGGCGAGCTGGCCAAGTCGATCGTGGCGGCGGTGGGCGGCCAGGCGCGCGCCAAGCTCGGCTGGACCGACGTGGCGCGCTTCGGCGAGCTCGGCATCCCGGCGGTGAACCTCGGCCCGGGCGACCCGAACCTGGCGCACAAACCCGAGGAGCACGTGGTGATCGCGCAGATCGGCGCCGTGGAGGACGCGCTCGTCCGGTTCCTCCGTTGAGCCACGGTGAGCGCGCGGTGATCGTCGCCGCAGTGGCACGCGATCGCGGGCACCGGTTCAGCAAACCGACCGTCGACGAGATCACGCTGGTGGCCGGGCTCGGCGTCGAGGGCGACAGCCACGCCGGGGTGACCGTGCAGCACCGCTCGCGGGTGCGGCGCGATCCGTCCCGGCCGAACCTGCGGCAGGTGCACCTCATGCATGCCGAGCTGCTCGATGCCCTGCGCCAGCAGGGCTTTCGCGTCGAACCCGGCGTGATCGGCGAGAACGTGACGACGCGCGGCATCGCGCTGCTCGACCTGCCGACCGGCGCGCGCCTGCGGCTCGGGTCCACCGCGATCGTTGAGGTCACCGGCCTGCGCAACCCTTGCGTGCAACTCGATCGATACCAGGACGGGCTGATGCAGGCGCTGCTGTCGCGCGCGGCCGACGGCGAGCTGCTGCGGCTCGCCGGCGTGATGGCGATCGTGCTGTGCGGCGGAATGGTTCGCGCCGGCGACCCGATCGCGGTCGAGCTACCGGAACCGCCACACGCCCCGCTCCGGCCGGTATGAGCGCTGCACTAGCGTAATTCGCGTGACTGAACGAACCGAGCACCAGCGGGGGCCGGTGTTGCTGCGCCGCGCGCAGATCGGCGCGGGAACGACCGATCAGCGGCTGCTCGATTCGCGCGGCGGCTCGGATTGGGTGCACACCGATCCGTGGCGCGTGCAGCGGATCACCGCCGAGTTCGTCGAGGGCTTCGGCCTGCTTGCTGAGTTGCCGGCGGCCGTGTCGGTGTTCGGCTCGGCACGCACCAAGCCGGACACGCCGGAGTATCAGGCCGGCGTGCAGATCGGCGCCGCGCTGGCGCGTGCCGGCTACGCGGTGATCACCGGCGGTGGGCCGGGGGCGATGGAGGCCGTGAACCGCGGCGCGTGCGAGGCCGGCGGCATCTCGGTCGGCCTGGGCATCGAGCTGCCGTTCGAACAACGGCTCAACGACTGGGTCGATATCGGCATCAACTTCCGGTACTTCTTCGCGCGCAAGACGATGTTCGTGAAGTACGCGCAGGCTTTCGTGATCATGCCCGGCGGGTTCGGCACGCTGGACGAGACGTTCGAGGCGCTCACGCTGGTGCAGACCCGCAAGGTCACCCGCTTCCCGGTCGTCCTGTTCGGCACCGAGTACTGGACCGGCCTGATCGACTGGCTCCGGGGCAGCGTGCTGCCCGGCGGGAAGATCGGCGCTGCCGACCTGGACCTGATCTACGTCACCGACGACATCGATGACGCGGTCGCGCATATCGTGGCCTCGGCGCAGGAACTCTCCGAGCAGGAGCGCAAGGAAGTCGCTGCGCTCGATTCCGAGCGCAGCGCGATGGCCGACGGTTCGCGGGAATGACGGCGCTCTGCGTCTACTGCTCGTCCTCCCTGTCGATCAGCCCGAGCTATCTCGCGCTCGCGACTGAGGTGGGATCGCGGCTGGCGGCGGGCGGACATTCGCTCATCTCCGGTGGCGGCCGGGTCTCCATGATGGGTGCGGTCGCGCGGGCCGCTCGTGCCGGCGGCGCGTGGACGGTCGGCGTGATCCCGCAACACCTGGTTCCGCTCGAGGTCGCCGACGTCGAGGCCGACGAGCTGATCGTGGTCGACACGATGCGCGAGCGGAAGCAGATCATGGAGTCGCGCGCCGAGGCGTTCCTCGCCCTGCCTGGCGGCATCGGGACGCTCGAGGAACTGTTCGAGATGTGGACGTCCCTGTCGTTGGGCATGCATGCCAAGCCGGTCGCGGTCCTGGATCCGGACGGCCTCTACGACCCGCTGTGGTCGTGGCTGGACGCTCTGATCGATCAGGGGTTCGTGCGCCAGGCCGCGCTCGACGTGCTGGTCCGTGCACGTACGGTCGATGATGCGTTCGCGGCGCTGCGGCTCTAGCGATTGCGCGGGATCCCGGCACCGTGCTGCTGGAACCGCAGCAGGTACTCGTTCTCGTAGGCAACCCGCTGGGCAGTGCCGTCCAGCTCGCGAAACATCTGCTTGAGCACGCGGACGCCGCCGGGGTGTTGGGCGGCCACCTGGTCGGCAAGATCCAGGGCGATCGCCTCGGCCTCGTCCTCGGCCGCCGTGCGCTGCAGCAGCCCCAACGCAACCGCCTCGGCCATGCTGAGCGTGCGGCCGGTGAGCACCAGATCCTTGGCGCGGGCGACGCCGATCAGCGGGGCCAGCCGGGCCGGCCCGACCGGAACGCCCAGCCGGGCGCCCGCCCACGCCAAGCGCAGGTTGGCGCCGCCGACACGCAGGTCGGCGCCGGCGACGATTTCGGCTCCGGCGCCGACGCAGTTGCCGACGGCGACCGCGATGATGGGCACGGGGAATTCGTCCAGCCAGGTGTACATCCGGGTGAACGCGGCCATCCGGGCGACCCCGCCCGCCTCGTCGAGCTGCTCGCCGACATCGGCTCCCGCACACAACGCAGTGGAGTCGGTGGTCGAGAACACGAGCACGCGCAGGGTGTCGTCGGCGGCGAGCTCGGCGAACCGGTCGTTGAGCACGGCGAGCGTCGCCGAGTCCAATGCGTTGCGTTTGTCCGGACGGTTCAGCCGCAGGATGGCGATGTCGCCGCGGCGCTCGGTGAGAACCTGGTCAGTCACGACGGCCAGTCCACCACACCCGGCAGCAGATTCGACTTGGGCCATGACACGATCGACACATGCTGACGCTGGCGCTGTTCGGGCTGCTGGCGCTGCTGGTCGCCGGTGCGCTGTTCCTGCTTGCCGCCTACCTGTTGCCGGCGGGCGAGCAGATCGCCCCGCCGATCCGCGACGAGCCGCTGTGGGATCTGCCGTCCGGCAAGCGACTCGACGAGGACGACGTCGCGTCGGTGCGGCTGCCGGTCGCGCTGCGCGGGTACCGCTTCGCCGAGACCGACCTGCTGCTCGACCGGCTGGCCGAGGAGCTGCGTTCGCGCGATGAGGAGATCGACCGGCTGCGCGAGCTGCGCAGCCCCTATCACTTCGCGGCCGAGCAGGCGCTGGCTGCCGGGGACGACGACGCGGTCGAGCTGAGCAAGGAAAGCGATGACGACTGACCGTCCGCGTTGCGACTGGGCCAATTCCACGCCCGACTACGTCGCCTACCACGACGAGGAGTGGGGCCGGCCGCTGCACGGCGAGCGCGCGCTGTTCGAGCGGATGTCGCTCGAGGCGTTCCAGTCCGGCCTGTCCTGGCTGATCATCCTGCGCAAGCGGCCTTCGTTCCGGTCGGCGTTCGCCGATTTCGCTGTCGACGCGGTGGCCGGGTTCGACGACCACGACGTCGATCGGCTGCTCACTGATGCCGGCATCGTCCGCAACCGCGCCAAGATCGAGGCCACGATCCGCAACGCCCGGGCCATCCGCGACAGCGTCCCGGAAGGCCTGGACGAGCTGCTGTGGTCGTTCGCGCCGGCCGACCACGTCCGTCCCCGGACGCTGGCCGACGTGCGGTCGACCTCGCCGGAGTCGAAGGCGATGGCCAAGGAGCTGAAGAACCGGCGCTTCCGCTTCGTCGGCCCGACGACGGCCTACGCGCTGATGCAGGCCACCGGGATGGTCGACGACCACATCGCCTCCTGCTGGCGCGCCTCGTCCTAGCCGTCCTTTGCCGTCCTTGCCGTCCTAGCCGGCCTTGCCCCGCGTAGTCACGCTGAAACGCGCGGCCAGCCCGCATACACGGGGCAAGGCTGGCTTTGCCCCGCGTAGCCACGCTGAAACGCGCGGCCAGCGCGCATACGCGGGGCAAAGATGCCCTGTCAGCGGCCGGTGAAAGTCGGCTTCTGCTTGGCGACGAACGCGGCCGTGGCGTTGCGATGATCAGCGGTGGCGCCCATCGCGGCCTGCAGCTCGGCCTCCTTGGCCAGGGCTTCGGACAGCGTCGCCGTGGCCGCGAAGGCCAGCGATTCCCGGATCGCCGCGTAGGCCGCCGTCGGCCCGGCAGCCAGCCGGGTCGCCAGCTCGCGGACGGCAGGCATCAGGTGATCCGGCTCGAACACGCCGTTGACCAGGCCCATCTCGAGGGCCGCATCGGCCGCGATGGGCTCGGCGAGCAGGCACAGCGCGGTAGCTCGCGCCGCGCCGACCAGCCGGGGCAGGGTCCACGACACCCCGGAGTCGAGGGAGAGCCCGACGTTGGCGAACGCGATGAGAAAGCCGGCCTTGCTGGACATGAACCGGAAGTCGCACGCAAACGCCAGACCGGCGCCGGCACCGGCGGCCATGCCGTTGACTGCGGCGATCACCGGCTTGGGCATCGTGGCCAGCGTCGTGATGATCGGGTTGTAGTGCACGACGACCGTGCTCAGCGGGGCCGGGTCGCCGGACTCGAGCGCGCTGACATGCTCGCGCAGGTCCTGCCCGACGCAGAATCCGCGGCCGGTGCCGGTGAGCACGACCGCACGGACCGAGTCGTCGCGGGCGATCGCCTCGAGTTCGGTGCCCAGCGCCTCCTTGAGGGCTACCGACAGCGAATTCATGCTGTCCGGCCGGTTCAAGGTCACCGTGGCCACGCCGTCGGCGTGCTCGATCAGCAGCTCGTCCGTCACGTCGAAGGACGTTACCGCTACCCGGCGTTGGAGGTGCGCGGCCCGATCAGGAAGAATGTTTGCAGCAGCAACGCACTGTGAGCGTTCGGCTCACCTCTAGGAGGTACGCATGGCGGCCATGAAGCCGCGGACGGGCGATGGCCCGCTCGAGGTCACCAAAGAGGGGCGCGGGATCGTGATGCGCGTTCCCCTCGAGGGCGGCGGACGCCTCGTCGTCGAGATGACGCCCGACGAGGCGAGCGCCCTGGGCGATGCCCTGAAGTCGGTCGGCGACTAGCCGGTTATTCGCCTCGGCCCCGGACCAGCGGTCCGGGGCCGAGGCATGCCGGGAGGCCGGAGCAAGAGGCCGGCGCAAGAAGCTGTAGCAAGAAGCTGTAGCAAGAAGCTGTAGCTAGCGGCGGTAGCAAGAGGCTGGACAAGCGGCTGGACACGGAGGTGGCAGGATCGCCCGCATGAGCCACGCTTGCGGAGCGAACCATCGGCGCAGAAGTCCTTGGGTGGCCGAACCGAGCCTGCGAGGCTAGGCCAATGATCGAAGTGCGTCTGGCCGCGGCTGGTGCGAGCGCCGAGCCGGTGACCGAAACCGCGTCGTCGACCGCGCTGCGCAAGGCCGGCGGAAAGCTGGCTCGCGATCTCGGTCCGGGACGGACGGTACTGTCGCGGCCCGGGTTGTCCGGCGATCGGCTGGCGGCCTTCGTCGAAGGGCTCGCACTGGGCGGTTACCGCTACACGCTGGCCACCACTGCGCCACCGCCGAACCGGACGGTCGAGCTGGCCGACGTTTCCGACTCCGCGGCCATCGAAGCCGGTCTGCAGGCCGCCGCGGCGACAGCTTGGGCGCGCGACCTGGCAAACACGCCCTCGTCGGTGAAGACCCCGACCTGGTTGGGGCAGCAGGCCGCCGCCGAACTCGCCCCGCTCGGTGTGGACGTCGCGGTACACGATGTCGAGTGGCTCACCGAGCATGGCTTCGGCGGCGTGCTCGCGGTGGGTGCCGGGTCGGCTGCGCCGCCCTGCCTGATCCAGGCGACGTGGCGGCCACGCGGTGCCGCCGCCGCGCCGCACGTGGTGCTCGTCGGCAAGGGCATCACCTTCGACACCGGCGGGCTGAACATCAAGCCCGGCGAGGGTATGAAGACGATGAAGACCGACATGTCCGGCGGCGCGGCGGTGCTCGCGGCGCTGCGGCTGATCGCCGCTTCGCACACGCCGGTCCGGGTGACCGCGCTCGTCCCCACTGCCGAGAACTCCTTCGGCGCGTCGTCCTACCGTCCCGGTGACGTGCTACGCCACGTCGGCGGCCGCACCTCGGAGATCGCCAACACCGACGCTGAGGGACGGATCGTGCTGGCTGACGCGCTGGCCTACGCGGCGGCCCGGCTTCGGCCGTCAGTCCTCGTCGACGTGGCCACGCTGACCGGGGCGATGAAGGTCGCGCTCGGAATGCAGACCGGCGGCGTATTCGCGACCACCGACGAACTCGCCGCCGCGCTGATCACCGCCGGCGACGCGGCCGGCGAACCGTTGTGGCGCATGCCGCTGGTGGCCGACTACGAGTCGGCACTGGACTCCGACGTCGCGGATGCGAACAACGCGCCGGGTAACCCCGGGGCGATCACCGCAGCGCTGTTCCTGCAGCATTTCACCGGCGGCCTGCCGTGGGCACACCTCGACATCGCCGGGCCGGCCCGCGCCACCAAGGACGACGGGATGTTCACCAAGGGTGCGACCGGGTTCGGTGCCCGACTGCTTGCCGGCTGGGTGCAGTCCCTGCGATGACCGTCAGTGGTCAGTTTGCGCATTCAGTGGTCAGTTGTAAGTGACCACTGATGCCCGAAACTGAGCACAGTCAACCGGAGCTGGTACTGCCGCTGGTCGTCAGAATCGAACGGGCCGGCCCGCCCACCCGCACCGACGCACTCGAGGCCGCCGCCCGCGCCGTCCTGGTCATGCTCACCGCGGACGAACCGGACTGGCTTGCGGCGATCCGGGCCTGGGACGGCAGCCGCATCCGCAAGGTGGTCCGCCGCGCTCGCGGGGCGGAGTGGCGCCGCGCCGAGCAGCTGCCGGGCATCACGGTGCGGCAGGGCGGCGCCGAGGCGCGCGTGTATCCGCCGATCCCCGTCGACGGCTGGCCGCCGCAGCTGTCCCGGCTGCAGGTCGGCGGCACGCAGCTGGACGACCCGGAGCCAGCGCCGGCTCCGCTGCCGGGCAGCCCCCTGATCCTGCTGTCGCCGAGCCTGGAAATGAGCGCGGGCAAGGCGATGGCCCAGGCCGGGCACGCCGCGCAGCTCGGCTGGCGCTCGCTCTCGCGGCGCAAGCGCGAGCGCTGGCAGCGGGCCGGATTCCCGCTCGCTGTGCGCACCGCTACCGCGCAGCAATGGGCCGCTGCCCTGAAGGCCCGCGCCCCGGTCGTTCACGACGCCGGCTTCACCGAGGTGCAGCCGAACAGCCAGACGGCGCTTTTCGCCGGCCCGGCCTGACGCCCGCGCGGCCGGTGCTTGAATCGGTGCCGATGAGCGCGAAGGAAGGAACAGACGAGGGACCCCTCTCGCGCAACCGCGACTTCGTGATCTTGTGGGTCGGCGGCGCGGTGTCGGAGCTGGGCACGTCGATGAGCCAACTCGTCTTCCCGATCATCGGGTACGCGATCACCCATTCGACCGTGCAGGCCGGCCTCGCGACGACTGGCCTCGTCCTGGGCGAGGTCGTACTGCGGCTGCCGGCCGGTGCCCTGGTCGATCGCGTGGCCCGCAGCCGCGTCCTCCTGGTCACCAACCTTGCCGCGGCCGCCGTCTACGGCAGTTTGGCCGTCGCGGTGCTGGCTGGGCACCTCACGCTCGCGCACCTTGTCGCGGCAGGCTTTCTCAGCGGCGCGGCCGACGCCTTCGCAGCGCCCGCAACCTCGGCCACGGTGCGCACTATCGTCCCGACAACCCAGCTGCCCCTGGCCTACACACGGCTTGAGGCGCGCACCCGGGCCGTTCACCTCGTCGGACCGCCCCTCGGGGGTGCCCTCTACTCCCTCGCGCGGCCCGTGCCCTTCCTCGTCGACGCGGTCAGCTATGCAGCTGAGGCGCTCGCCATTACGCGGCTGCGGACCCCGCTTCCGGCGCCCATCCGCGAGCGCCGATCCATCGTTGCCGACATCGGCGAGGGGTTGCGATTCGTCTGGGATCACGTCGGCGTGCGCGCCATGATGGTCTGGGGCGGTCTGATCAACCTCACCGGCGGCTTCGCGTTCGTCGCGGTCACGCTGCGGCTGATCCAGGCTGGGACCCGTCCAGCCGCGATCGGGCTGGTCGAGACCGCCGCTGCATTCGCCGGACTGATAGGCGCGCTGATCGCACCGCTGATCATCTCGCGCGCGCCGACCGGGCTGACCGCGATCTGCCTGACGCTGATCAACGCTGCGCTGCTCGTGCCGCTCGCCTGGACGACGAATGTCGTCGCGACAGGCGCCTTACTTGCGGCCGGCACGTTCCTGATTCCGGCCAATAACGCAGGCATCTCGGCATACATGGTGTCGGTGGTCCCGGACGAGCTGCAGGGTCGGGTCAACTCCGCCGCGGGATTCATCTCCAACGGCCTCGCGCCGTTGGGACCGGTTCTCGCGGGTGTCGCGCTCGCCGCGCTGGGCGGAGGCGCGCTCATCCTTGGCGCCGCACTCACCGCGGCGACGGTCGTCCCGTTGGTAGCGAGCCAGACGATCCGCTCTCTTGGCCGGCCGGACACCTGGGCGGCCGAGGGCGTCGACTCAGCGTGAGTGTTCCGAGCACAGGCCGAACAGTTCGACGGTGTGGCTGATCTGGGTGTAGCCGGCCGCAGCTGCGACGCGCTCGGCCCAGGCCTCGACCTCCGGTCCGGCGACCTCGACACTTCGCCCGCACACCCGGCAGACGATGTGGTGGTGGTGGCCGTCCACCGGCGATGAAGCCGTGCCGCACAGCCGGTACTGCGACTCGCCGTCACCGCGGTTCACGACGTCAGCGAGGCGGTGCTCGACGAGCAGGTTGAGGTGCCGGTACACGGTCGTGAGCCCGACCCGGTCGCCACGATGGCGCAGCTCGTCATGCAGTTCCTGCGCGGTGCGGAAGCCGTCTGCGGCGCGCAACGCGTCCTCGATGGCCGACGCCTGGCGGGTCTGCCGAACACGCCCCGGCGGGGCGGAACGCTCGACCTCGGTCATCCGGCGAAACCCCTCAAAGCAGCGATTCGTACAGCTCCACAGTACGGTGCGCGATCGCGCTCCAGCCGAACTCGTGCACGGCCCGCTCGCGACCGGCGCGTCCCATCGCCTCGGCGCGCGCCGGGTCGCCGCACAGCGTGTTCACCGCATCGGCCAGGCCGGCCTCGAACTCCTCGGCGGGCACCGGCAGGTACGCGACGAGGATGCCGGTGAGCCCGTCCGCGACCACCTCGGGAATCCCGCCGATCGCCGAGGCCACCACGGCCGTCTCGCAGGCCATTGCCTCGAGGTTCACGATGCCCAGCGGCTCGTACACCGACGGGCAGACGAACACCGTGGCGTGCGTCAGCAACTCGCTCACCTCGGCACGTGGCAGCATGTCGCGGATCCACACCACGCCGGTGCGCGTCTCGGACAGCCGCCCGACAGCCGCCTCGGTCTCCGCCGCGATCTCGGTCGTGTCCGGGGCGCCTGCGCACAGGATCAGCTGGATCTCCGGATCGAAGCCCGCGGCCGCGTTGAGCAGGTGGGCCAGGCCCTTCTGCCGGGTGATCCTGCCGACGAAG
>DASRSG010000185.1:0-35166 GCA_035656595.1 Jatrophihabitantaceae bacterium
CCGATCCGCATGTACCGCAGCGTCGAGGACCACGTGGTCGACCCGCTGTCGGCCACGCTGCTGAAAGCCGGCGCGACCTCGACGAGCGTTGAAGAGATCATGCTCGAGGACAGCTATCACGTGGCCACCCTCGACAACGACGCCCCGCGGATCTTTGCCGGTAGCGTCGAGTTCTTCCAGTCGCTCACCCCGGACCGTAAAGGGTGACCGGCGAAGGGGCGGCCGGACCCGGCCCGTGGAACAACGGGCTGCTCGCGTCGTCCTACGTCGCCCTGACCGACGTCTCGGCGCCGATCGCGCCACGACTGCTCACCGCGCTGGAGCGGGCGCGCATCGCCGCCTACCTCGCCGAAGCGCCGAGCGCCGACGGCGCGCTGCGGCTCTACGTCGCCTCGGCCGAGCGCTCCGATGCACGCACAATCGTGGCGGCCGTGGTTAAGGCGAGCGGCGAGGTCACCGATTCACCGCCCGATTCACCGCCGGATCCGCTCGCCGGGATCGACGCCGACGCCGCCTTCGCCGCGCTCGTCGCGGACTGGCACGTGGACACTCTCAACGCGATCCGCGACGCGGAGAAGGACCTCAGCCGCGAGGACGAGGATTGGCGGCTCCGGCTCAGCGCCCAGCCCGGTCCGCCCGACCAGGACGGGCCGACCTGGCTGGACGAGGACCATTACGTGCCGCCGACTCCCCCGCCGCTGCCTCGGCCGACCGGGCCGATCATGCTCGGGCTGCTGCTGGTCACCGCGTCGATCCTGCTGCTCGCCTTCGGCGGTGACCTCGGCCTGCCGTTCGAGTTGAGCCTGTTCCTCGCGGTATCGGGCATCCTGAGCGCCACCGCGCTGTTCATCACGAGACTGCGCGAGTTCCGCGATGACGACGACGACGGGGCAGTCCTGTAGAGCTGGACAGCCTTTTAGAGCTGGGCGGTCCAGTAGAGCTGCACGTGAGAGTTCGCCTGCGCGACACCTGGAATACGTCTGAAATCGCTGTCCAGCGCGGACCGTGATCGGCGGAGGTGATCAATGATGCAAACCGACGCCAACACCGTGTTCGTGCTGTGGTGCCGGCTGACCGGTACCAGCCTCGACGAGTTCACCGACGACGAGCGGCGTTCCTTCCTGGGCCGACCGCAAGTACGCGAACTTGCCGACACGCCGTACGAGATACTGCTCGACGCGGGTATCGACGCGGCCCGGCACGGCACGCTGCCACTCGAGCGCTGGCTCAACGCTGTCGAGACCGTCCGTCCGATCGGCGGGTAGCGCCTGCCACTTCGCCGCGACGGTTGCCGGCCCCAATGCGACGATCGACAGGTGAAACGTGTTCTAGCCGTCGTTGCGGCGATGCTCTCGACGGTGCTGGTGTCTGGCTGGGCGCCGGGCTCGTCAGGGGACGCGCCGCTGCACGGTTCGCGGACGTGGGTGACCGACGCCCAGGGCCGGGTCGTGATCCTGCACGGCCTCAACCAGGTCTACAAGGTCGCGCCCTACACGCCGAGCGCGGACGGCTTCGGCGCCGACGACGCCGCGTTCCTGCAGCGCAACGGGTTCGACGTCGTGCGCGTCGGTGTTATCTGGGCCGCGGTCGAGCCACACCCGGGCCACTACAACCGCTCCTACCTCAACTCGATCGCGGGCACGGTACGCACCCTCGCCCAGCACGGCATCTACTCGCTGCTCGACTTCCACCAGGACCTCTACAACGAGAAGTTCCAGGGCGAGGGCGCACCGGCCTGGGCCGTACAGGACGGCGGCCGACCCAACCCCGCGCTCGGCTTCCCCGGCAACTATTTCGCCAACCCCGCCGAGAATGCGTCATGGGACGCGTTCTGGAACAACGCGCCCGGGCCCGACAGCGTCGGGCTACAGGTGCACTACGCGCGGGCGTGGGCGCAGGTCGCGCGCCGGTTCGCGGCGAATCAGCACGTGCTCGGCTACGAACTGCTCAACGAGCCGTGGCCGGGCACCGGCTGGCATCCCTGCATCACGCCGACGGTCGGCTGCCCGTTGTTCGACCAGCAGCTGACCGCCTTCTACCAGCGGGTCGCCACTGCGATCCGTCACCACGACCGCAAGCACACCGTCTGGATCGAACCGAACGTGGTGTCCGCGGAGGCGGACGCGAACAACGTCGCGACGGTGCACGATCCGCACCTGGGCTGGGCATTCCACGACTACTGCCCGACCGAGGACGAGCTGCAGCAGAGCCTGCTCTGCCCGCAGCTCGACGAGCAGACGGTGCGCAAGGCGCTGCAGTACGGCACTGACCACTCCGTCCCAACCCTGATGACCGAGTTCGGTGCCACCCAGGACCAGTCCGACCTGACCGAGATGGTCGCCAAGGCTGACCAGCACATGTTCGGCTGGACGGAGTGGGCCTACACCGGCAATGACAAGACCAGCACGTCGCCCGACGGGCAGGCGCTCGTGCTCGACCCGGCCAAGCCGCCGCGCGGCGCGAACGTGGAGCGCGCCAAGCTGACGGCCCTGGCCGAGGTCTACCCGAAGGTGGTCGCCGGAACGCCGGTGTCGTACTCGTTCACCAACGGCGTGTTCCACCTGACCTACCGCACGACGCGCGTGTCTGGATCGGGACGGTTCGCCGCCGGCACCGCCTCGATGGTGGCGGTGCCGCACATCCAGTTCCCGCACGGCTACCGGGTGCGCGCTTCGGGTGCGCGGGTCACCTCGCGTCGCGATGCGACCACGGTGCGCCTCACGTCGCGGCCCGGCGCCCGCGTCATCCGGGTGACGATCCGCGCGCGTTAGAACTCGAGCTCGACGAGCACGGGACGATGGTCGCTGGCGATCAGGACGTCGGGCGAAGCCAGCACGCGCGCGGAGGTCACGGCGATCCGCGGGTCGACGAACACCCCGTCGATCGTCTTGAACGCGCCACGTGCGGGTGAGGTGAACGAGCCGGCCGCACCGACCGCGGCAAGCGCATCGGTGCGGTGCCCAGTGAGCGCCCGCCACGCCGGCGAGCCGGGTTCGTCGTTGATGTCGCCGGCGACGATGGTGGGCACGTCTGCGGGGACGTGCTGTCCGATCGCGGCGTCCAGCTCGGCGACATGGCGCAGCCGCGGCGCGGCGTGCAGGTCGAGGTGGGTGCCGGCGACGGCGAATCGGGCACCCTGCTTGCTCATCACCGCAATGGCGGCGCCGCGCCGATGCTGCATCGGGTCGCGGGTGAACAGCACGTCGACGCTCGACTCAACCGCGACCGAGAGCGACGACAGGATGAGGTTCGACCCCGCGTAGCGACCACCGCTGACGACCACCAGGTTGCCTAGGCGAGCGAGCTGGGCGCACAACGAGCGCCACCGTGCGAAGCGCGGCGACTCCTGGACCAGGACGACGTCGGGATCGCCATCACGCAGCACCCGACCCAATGCCGCACGGTCATCGCGCATCGAGCGGACGTTGTAGGTCAAGACCCGTAGCGTCGGCACGGTCCCATCCTGGCGCACGCCTGTGCGTCCTGCACCGCGACCGTCAGGCGTGTGAGCGAGCCCGCTGCTCGGGCATCGGCCCGATCTGGTTCCGTCCGCCACGCTTGGCGGCGTAGAGCGACCAATCCGCGGCACCGTAGAGCGAGCGCAGATCGGCACCGTGGGTCGGCAGATGCGCCACGCCGATACTCACGGCGACACAGAGCATCAGTCCCGGTTCGACCTCGAACGGGTGAGCCCGAACCTCCCAGAGGATCTGCTCGGCTCGCATCATCACCGATTCGACCGAGCAGCCGGCGAGCAGGATCGCGATCTCATCGCCGCCCATCCGGCTCACGGTGTCCGACGGCCGTACACCGAGCAGCAGCAGCTCGGCGAGCTGCACGAGCACTTCGTCGCCGATGGGGTGGCCGTACTCGTCGTTGATGTGCTTGAACTTGTCGATGTCGAGCAAGATCAATCCGGTGCCGAGTTCACTCGCTGCACCCGACAGTGCCGAGGCGGCCGCGTTGTCGAGCACCCGCCGGGTGACCAGTCCGGTCAGCGAGTCGATCGCCGCCTGCCGCTTGAGCTGCGCGACGAGCTCGTCCTGACGCTCGCCGGAGACAACCAGCAGCACCATGCTCGTGACGATTGCCGCGGCAAGGTAAGCGCTCTGCATGATCGCGACACTCGGTGGCAGCAAGGTGAAAGTATCGATCAGGTCGCCGGTGATCGCCACGAGGCCGACCGCCAAGGCGCCGTAGCGGGGCAGCTGGAAGGCGGCGTACAGCGCGGGAAAGAAGAAGAAGATCTGCGCGCTCACCGACGCGTCATGAGTCATCAGGTCGAGCCCGACGATCGCGGTCACGGCGAGGAACGGAAAAGTCACCCAGAACCAGTCGGCCGTGCTGCGCAGTCGTCGCAGCACGATCGCCACCACCACGATGACGACCGACGTGGCGATGGTGATCGCGATGCTGGCCGCAGTGGTGCCTTGCGAACCGGGTGAGATTGCCGCGAACAGCACGGTCACACCCCCGGCGACCAGCGCCAGGGTCGAGATGACGCGCGCCGCAAGCTCCCGATCACGGGGTTGGAGCTGGGCGAAGGGCGACATCCGCTGAGTATCGCAGACTTAACGTGAATTTCACATAGCGCGGCGACGCTGTTCAGCGTGTCGCGACGCGGGCCAGATCTGCGGCACCGATCAGGCCGGCGTCCGGGCCCAGGGCCACCTGCTCGATCCGGGCCACCGGCCGGAACCCCCGACCGGTCAGGGTGTGCTGATACTCCTCGCGCGCCGGGCGCAGCAGCAGGTCGCCGGCCGCGGACACGCCGCCGCCGATAACGAACATCGACGGGTCGATCACCGCGGCGAGACTGGCCAGCCCGCGTCCCAGCCAGCGGCCCATCTCGGTGCAGATCGACAGGGCAGCCTGGTCACCCTCGGCCGCGGCGGCACTGACGACCGGCCCGTTCAGGCCATCGATCGAGCCGCCGGCGAGCTCGACCATGCGCGCGGCCGCGATCGGCGAGTCGGCGGCCAACGAGCGGGCATCGCGGGCCAGCGCCCGCCCCGAGGCATACATCTCCCAGCAGCCCCGGTTGCCGCACGCGCATTGCCGGCCGTCCTGGACGACGGTCATGTGCCCGTACTCGCAGGCGATCCCGTAGGCGCCGCGAAACACCACGCCGTCGACGATCAGCCCACCGCCGATGCCCGTCCCGAGGGTGACCATCACGACCACGGACTGGCCGGCAGCGACCCCGTAGCGGTGCTCGGCCCAGGCGGCAGAATTCGCGTCGTTCTCGATGACCAGCGGCAGGTTGATGCGGTCGGTGAGGTCAGCACGCAGGGGCTGGTCACGCCAGGCCAGGTGCGGCGAGAACAGCACGGTGGCGTTGTCGTTGGCCACCCAGCCGGCCGCGCCGATGCCGACGGCCGCGACGTCGTGGCGTGCGGCGAGGAGTTCGACCACCTCGACGATGGCATCCTCGGTGTGTGCGACATCGTCGGGCGTGTCGCGCCGCTCGCGATCGAGCACGCGACCGTTCTCGTCAACGACCCCGGCCGCGACCTTCGTCCCGCCGATGTCCACGCCGATGGCAAGGCGTCCGGACGGGTAAGTGGTCACTCCCCCGGCTCACCGAGATCGATGCGCTGCACGCGGGGCTGCTGCTGCGCGGTGTCCGGCTTCGCGGCCGAGGCGTCCATCAGCGCTCGGAACGCCGTCGCCAGCGCGGTACCGGCTTCGGCTACGCGCGCCGTCACCTCGGGCCGCTCGCCCCGCACGACCGACATGAATTGGCACAACGGGCACCACTGGCACTCGGCACCCATGTGCCCGTCCGGTCCGGCCGGGAAGTTCTGGCGCGCCCACTCCTGCACCGCGCCGATCACCTTCACAGCTTCCTCGGCCAGCGGCGGGCGCGGCTCGTCCTGGTCAGCCACGCCAGTCACTCCCGTCGCGCGCCGGCCACAGGTTGGGGTTGGGACGGAACCGCACGCGCAGTTGCGCACCGTCGAAGTCGCCGGCCACCACATCGCAGCGGCGCAGCACGCTGGGCAGCGTGAGCACGCGCCGATGCCCGCTGACGGTGACGACCAGATCGTCACCGGCACGAGCGACGTCGACCGCCGACCGGGTCGCGAGCGGCAACGCCATGATCAACACGAAGTCGTCCCCCTCGGAGTCGACGCGCAACAGTTCGCGCTGCGGGCCGAGCGCGATCGGGTCATCGTCGCCGTACAGCGCGTCGGCCACCTCACGCAGCGCGCCGGCACCGATCGGCTCGGACGCCCGGTAGGCGAGCTCGCGCACCGGCAAGCCGGCGAACGACTCACGGATCGAGACCAGCTGGGCCTGTTGCGCTTTGGCCCAACCGGCGCGCCACTCGTCGTCGCCGGCCGGGAACACCCGGTTGGCGACCACGAGGTCGACCGAGTAGCCGTACAACGCCAACGCGGTGAACGTGCGGCGCGCCTCGGCCGCGACGACCGACTCAGGTGTGAGCACGAGTCGCACCGAGGTGATCGTCGGATCGCCGAGTAGCTGCTGCACACCGGCGAGATCGTCATTGAGCCGCAGCAGCGCCTCGAAGATGTTGTCGGGTGGGATCACGTCGCCGCGGCCGAGCATCGCGGCGATGGGACGAATCCCTTTGGCGATGCGGCGATGCGCCGGGAAGACCTTCTGCAGGTACCAGGTGAGCGCCTCGGGCAGCGCGAGCAGCCGCAGTGTCTCGGCGGTCGGGGCGCAGTCGACGACCAGCGCATCCCAGTTGCCCTGCAGGGCGAGTTCGCGCACGGCCAGCAGCGCGAGCACTTCGTCAACCCCGGGCAGCACGGTCAGCTCGTCGGCGGTGATCGGGTCAATCCCGCTACGCGACAGCATGTCGACGAGAAAGCTCTGCACGTCGCGCCAAGCGGCCTCGAACCGTCCTTGGGTGTCGATCTGCACGGCCCACAACGAGGGCGCGACCTCTGTCGGTTCGCCGGTCAGTGGCAGGTCGAGGGCATCGGCGAGCGAGTGCGCGATATCGGTCGAAAGCAGCAACGTCTTCATGCCGCGTTCGGCCAGCCGCAGCGCGGTCGCCGAAGCGGTCGTGGTCTTGCCTACGCCGCCCTTGCCGGTGAAGAGCACGATTCTCATGACGTGCCCTCGACCCGCTTCTTCAGCTGATGCAGCGCCTGGTCCATCACGACCCGCTCGGCCTTGCGCTTGAGCAGGCCCAGCATCGGAATGGCGAGGTCGACGCTGAGCCAGTACGTCACGTGCGTGCCGGTTGGCGAGGGCTCGAGGGCGTACCGGCCGTCCTGGGCGCGCATCATCTGCCCGCTGACGAGGGTCCACTCCACGCTGGTTTCGCCGGTCCACGCGTAGCTGAGCTCGTAGCGGTCCTGCACCGGCCCGGCCGACAGCGTGAACTCGACCCGCTTGGCCCGCCCGTCCGGGCCTGTCTCGAGCACCTCGGCCTTCTTGACCGAGCCGGCCCAGGTCGGGTAGTGGTCGAAATCGGCGATAACGGCCATTACCGCAGCCGGGTCGGCGTCGATGTCGATCGACTGCGTCGACTGATCGGCCATGGCGCTAAAGGCTACGGGACTCGGGTCGGCGGCCCACCGACCCGCGCTACCCGGCCGGGGTCCAGGCGATCGGAAAGCTGCCAGAACACCCGCTTGATCGCGGTCCGGTAGGCCCGCTCCAGGCGGACCCGATCGCGTTGCCGCAAGGGCTGCTGCGTTGCGTCCAGGCGCAGGAAGAAGTGCGCGACCGTGCCGTCGTCGATCGACTCCAACCAGATCTCCATCGAGCCTGCGACCGTGCCGCCCCGTCCGGCCGTGACGAACCAGCGCACCCCCTTCAGGCCGCGCAACTGATCGACGCCTAGCTGGAGGTCGGGCCACCACAAGCGCCAGTTGGACGGGTCGGCGACGATGGGCGCCAGCACCGCGGGCCGCACGGCGATCCAGGTGGAATCCACCACATCGACCTCTGGCATGTCGCCAGGATGTCATGCAGGCGAGGCCCGGTCGCATCGTGTTCGGCGACGAACTAGGGTCGTTTACCGTTGCATCATCGATGCCTCCCACGAAAGGACGGCCGCCAGGTGCGTGAATTTCACGTCGCCAGCAGCGTCACGACCCTCGCGATGAGCAATATCGCTGATCTGGTCTTCGACAACGCGGTGTCACGCCCGGACCACGTCGCAGTACGGCGTCATGAAGGCAGCCGCTGGCGCGACATCACCGATCGGACGTTCGCCGACGAGGTGTTGGCACTGGCGAAGGGTCTGATCACGGCCGGTGTCGATGCCGGCGACCGGGTCGCGGTGATGAGCAAGACCCGCTACGAGTGGACCCTGGCCGACTTCGCGGTGCTCGCCGTCGGTGCGATCGTCGTGCCGATCTACGAGACGTCCAGTGCCGAGCAGGTCGAGTGGATTCTCTCGAACTCCGGGGCAAAGGGCGCTTTCATCGAGACCGCCGAGCACCAGGACATCGTCGATGCGATCCACGACAAGCTTCCTGACCTGGCGCACGTGTGGCAGTTCGACAAGGGAGCTGTCGATGATCTCGTCGCTGGTGGCAAGGATCTTGCTGACGAGGAGGTGACCAAGCGCCGACAGGCTGTCACTCTCGACGATCCGGCGTCGATCATCTACACCTCGGGCACCACCGGGCGTCCCAAGGGTTGCGTGCTAGAGCACCGCTCGCTGGTGACCGAATGCACCGAACTGGCCGACTGCCTCTCGTCGTTCTTCAACGAGTCGACCTCGACGTTGCTGTTCCTGCCGATCGCGCACGTCTTCGGACGTGTCATCGAGATCGGCGCGCTGTATGTCGGCTGCACGCTCGGCCACACCGCCGACGTCAAGAACCTGCTCGACGATCTCGGCGAGTTCAAACCGACGTTCGTGCTGGCCGTGCCCCGGGTCTTCGAGAAGGTCTACAACAGCGCCAAGCAGTCAGCGCACAAGTCGGGCAAGGGCAAGATCTTCGACAGGGCCGAGCGGGTTGCGATCGCGTACTCCGAGGCCTCGGCACGCGGGTCCGTACCGCTCGGACTGAAGATCCAACACGCGATTTTCGACAAGCTCGTGTACGTCAAACTGCGCGCTGCGCTGGGTGGCAACTGCATCGCGGCGGTGTCGGGTGGCGCGCCGCTCGGCGGCCGGCTCGGGCATTTCTTCCGCGGGGTCGGCGTCACGATCTACGAGGGCTACGGGCTGACCGAGACGACCGCGGGCATCTGCGTGAACCGGCCCGATTCGTTGCGCATCGGCACCGTCGGCCAACCGGTCGGTGGGGTCACCGTTCGCATCGCCGACGACGGCGAGTTGCTGGCGAAGTCACCGCTGGTGTTCAAGGGCTACTGGCACAACGACGAGGCCACCGCAGAGGCCATCGATCCCGGCGGCTGGTTCCACACCGGTGACATCGGCGAGATCGACGACGACGGGTTCGTGCGGATCACCGGGCGCAAGAAGGAACTCATCGTCACTGCTGGCGGCAAGAACGTCGCGCCTGCGGTGCTCGAGGATCGGGTGCGCGCGCACTTCTTGGTGAGCCAGTGTCTCGTCGTCGGCGACCAGAAGCCGTTCATTGCCGCGCTGATCACGCTCGACACCGACTCGTTGCCGACCTGGCTCGCCGATCACGGCAAGGCGGCGTCGACACCGATCGCCGACATCGCCGACGATCCCGAGCTGCGCAAGCAGATCCAGCTCGCGATCGACGACGCGAACAAAGCGGTCAGCAAGGCGGAGTCGATTCGCAAGTTCACGATTCTCGACAACGACTGGACCGAGCAGGACGGCCAGCTGACCCCATCGCTCAAGCTCAAGCGCAACGTGGTCCTCAAGGAGTGCGCTGACCAGATTGCGGAGTTGTATTCCGGCGCCAAGTCCGACTAATGGCTTGTCAGTGGTCAGGCCTGCAGGAGTTCGGTGAGTTGGTTGGCCAGGACGGGCCAGGGCCATTGCTTCTCGACCCACGCGCGGCCGGCCGTCCCGAAGTCGCGCCGCAGCGCGTCATCCTGCAGCAACCGGACGAGTCGATCGGTGAGCGCTGCTACGTCGCGGCCACCGACCACGTACCCGGTCTCGCCCTCGCGCACCGCTTCCGGTGCGCCGCCCGAGTCGCCGGCGACGACGGGCAGCCCCACGGCGGAGGCTTCGAGAAAGACGATCCCGAGCCCTTCCACGTCGAAGCCCTTGCCCCGCGTGCGGCACGGCATCGCGAACACGTCCCCGGCGGCATAGTGCGCGGGCAGGTCAGCGAAGGCGACTCCCCCGGTGAACACGACGTGCTCGGCCACGCCGTCGCGCTCGGCCAGGTCGCGAAGCTCGCGCTCGTAGCGACCCGACCCGACCAGCAACAGCGCCGCGTCGGGAACCTCGCGCCGGATCCGCGGCAGGGCCTCGATCAGGACGTCCTGCCCCTTGCGCCGAACCAGTCGAGACACGCAGACGATGACGCGGCGCCCGGCCAGGCCGTGGCGTGCACGCACCGCCGAGCCGTCCAGGCCGCGACGGAACGTCTCGATGTCGACGCCAGGTGTGAGCTGGACCAGCTCGGGGTGCGGGCCGAAGGCGTTGCCGAGCCGGGCACGGGTGTACTGCGCGATGTAGGTGATCACGTCGCAGCCGTTGCCGATCCTGCGCAGTGCCTGCCGCGCGGCAGGCAGCATCGCCCAGCCCACCTCGTGGCCGTGCGTGCTCGCCACGATGCGTTCGGCGCCGGCGCGGCGCAGCGTCGGAGCCATCAGCCCGAGCGGTGCCGAGGCGCCGAACCACACCGCGCTCGCGCCATGCTCCTTGAGGACGGCAACCGCTCGGCGCCGCGCGGACGGCGTGGGCACCAGCAGTCCGGTCGGGTGCCGGACGATCGGGAACGGCTGCTCGGCATCGAAGGCCGCCGCGCCGTCGTGGTCGGAGGCGTAGACGACGATCGAGTCCGGCGGTTGCCGGCGCGCCAGCTCGTAGACGTAGGACTGGATGCCGCCCTGGCGCGGCGGAAAGTCGTTCGTGACGACAAGGACCTTCCTCACGACAGCTCAGTCTTCAGGTACGCGCGCCACTGTGCAGTGAACCTCGATTGCGTCTCGTGCAGGACGCTGCCGAAGCCGTGCGCCACCGCCTGCCCCTTCGTCTGGATCGCGGTGCCGACCGCTCGGTAGAAGTGCACCAGCCCGCGCTGGCCGACCCGCTGCGCGATGAGCCGGCAGGCAAGCCACGATTGCTCGTACGCACGGGCAAGGGCCGAGCCGCTCGCGCCGAACGCGTCGTCTGCGGGCAGCTGCACGGGGACGCGCCCGGCCGCCACGACGGCGTGCAGCTCGGCCGCCGCCACCCGCACCGGCTGCCCGGTGCGCAGGTTGGCGACGTAGTCGGCGAACCCTTCGACCAGCCACCGCGGCGTGATGTCCGCGGTGTCGGCGGCGCTGGCCAGGTGGGTGATCTCGTGCCGCAGCACGATCGCGCGACCGGTCGTGGTCAGCCCGTCCAGCTGGGCAGGGTTGAGCACGAGTCGTTGGCCGAAGGGCCGGCCGGTTGCCGGGTCGATGCCGCCGGTCACCGCCGCGGCAGACACGTCGGTGCCGCTCGCGCCGCTCAGCGCCTGGAACTCCTGCGTCGAGGACGGGATGAGCACCGCCACCCGCCGCGACCAGCTGGTGCCCCACACGGCTGTCACCGCGGCGATCGCAGAGTCGACCTCGGCGGCGAGCTCAGGCAACCGCGAGTGGTCGCCGGGCGGGCCGAGCACCAGGCAGGCGGTGCCATGCGCGGCCACCAGCGGCCCGTAGTGCCACGGCGGCAGCCAACTGGCGGTGTTCTCGCTTGCGAGCGCGTCGTTTCCGGCGACCAACGCGTGCCCACCGCGCGTGACAATGCTCAGGTACTGGTCGTGCGTGTCGGCGACGGTATCGATGCCACGCAATTCATAGCCGAGCGTCACGTCCAGCAACAGCACCGGTGCGCCGTAGCGCGCCGATGCTGCGCGCAGGGCCCGGTTGTCGTGGACGGGGCCCACGACGCGATACCGCCAAGCGCCGAGCGGGACGCCGGCAAGGTTGCTGAACTCGCTGGCTTGTTCGGTGCGAAAGGTGCGTGCCGCTGACGATGTGTCCAGCGTGGCGAGGAACTTCGCCCTGTCGTGTGCGAGCACCGCTGCCGATTGCTCGGCGAGCAGTGCTCTTGCCGACGCGAGGGTCGGGCCGGACGGGTGAGCCGCGCCGGGCGAGCCGGTGCAGCCGGCGAGCATGGTCGCGGCCACCACGACGGTGCCGACAACACCGATGGCCCGCCGCATGTGCGACGGGCCATCGGTGAGGTGCGCGCGGATCAGCCGACGAGCCGGGTAGCCCCGGTGTAGTCGCTGTTCTCGCTGTTCGCGGGAATGACCTTCACGTCCTCACCGGTCTGCGGCGCGGAAATCATCAGCCCGTTGCCGATGTACATCGTGACGTGCCCGATCGGCTGGTAGAAGAACATCAGGTCACCGGGCTGCAGATCGCTGTAGGGCACGTGGTGACCGTAGTTGTACTGATCCGCCGCCGAGTGCGGCAGGTTGATGCCTGCCGCGTGGTAGGCCGCCATGGTCAGGCCCGAGCAGTCGTACGAACCCGGCCCGGCCGAGCCGTACACGTAGGGCTTGCCGACCTGCGCGAGCGCGAACTTGATAGCGGTACTCACCTGGGCCGGCGTGACACCGAGGCTGGTGATCTGCTTGACCTGGTTGATCGACCGCTGCGACACCGTCGGACTCATCTGCGCTTCCCAGAGCGCACGCTGCTGCGCGTTCAGGGTGGCGAGCAGTTTGGTGTACTTCGCAATCTGCACGGTGGTCTGCCGCTTTTGCGCCGCCACCGTCTCGAACTTCTTCTTCGCCTGCTGGAAGAGATCCGCGGAGTGCTGCTTCGCGGTGGCCGCCCGCTGCTGGGTTGCCGCGAACGACGTCACCACCTGCGCGTTGTGCGACGAGAGCATCGTCAAAGTGTCGAGCTGGTCGAGGTAGCTCGAGCCGCTGTCACTCGACAGCAAGGCACCGGTGGAGCTGAACGCCCCGCCCTCGTACTGCGCCGCCGCGGCGACGGCAAATTCCTGCCGTGCCTTGGCCAGTCGGTGCGCGGCGACCTGATAGACCGTGGCTGCCGTCGCTGCGGATTTCTGGGCCGCCTGATAGGCGATGTTTGCCTGGTCGTACTGCTCGACGAGTTGGTCATTCTTGAGCGCCAGCGCGCCGAGACGCTGCTGGACCGACCCGATCGTCTGGTGCGAGGTCGGCGTGGGGGTCGGGTCCGGAGTGGCGCCAGCCACGCTCGGAACGATGACGGCGGCACCGACCAGGCCCGCTGCGACTACAGCGGTTCGAACGCGATGTGAGAGCCGATACGCCACTGTTGGCGAAACTCCTTCTTCCTCGTCCGCCTACCGAGTTAGCTGTCGGGTTCGGGCTGGAAGATGCCCTACGGCGAGTCCGTGCCGCGGTAGCGGTCCGAACTGCGCCGATTCACCCCAAAACTCAGGTGGGTCCTCGGTTCGCGGTCGTTGGCCTGATGTAGTGGTTCAACGACGATGCGATTCGGCGGTGACGTTTCGGTGACGCCCTCCGTGGACGCCTGCAACCGGAATGTCTCGGAAAGGTTACGACGCGCTCTCAGAGCGCGCAACGGCGCCCCCCTAATTGGCAGGTACTATCCACACCTCACACTCTCCACACCTCTGCAGCCCAGCAAATTCGGGGGCCTCATCGGCCGGCGGTGGAGCACGTCACGCGATGCCCCGCGTGTTGCGCCGAGCGGTGGCATTCGGCGATGGAACCAGCCGCAATGGCGGTACCAGCCCGGCATCGGCCAGCGTGACGAACGCGATCTGCTCGTCAGAGTCGAGCTCGAAGCGCTGCGGTGGCGCGTTGAGCAGGACGGTGATGACGCAGTCGTGGCAGTGGACCCCTTGCACCGAGCACGTGTCGCAGTCAATCAACATGGTTGGGACGCTAGGGCGGCCCTCCGACAATTTTGTTAGCTCAGCCGCTGCACCAGGACGGCCGAGGGCACCGTCCAGGCTCCCGAGCGACGCACGTCGGCCACGACCTGCTTGTCCGAGGTGACCACGACGAGTGGCCGGCCGGCCGGCTCCGCGGCGACCAACCGGCGGATCAAGTCGTCGGCCAACTCGTTCGGTGCGCTGAACAGCACCCGCACACCGCGCGGCGTGCGCGGTTGCGCCGGTGGCCGGGCACCGCCGTCGAACACGACGGTGACCTCGACGTTCGACCGGGACTGCATGGTCGCCATCGCCAAGATCAGTCGGGTGCGCTGGTCGGCAAGGGCGAGCTCGGCATAGCCGGTCTTGGTGACGTTGTAGCCGTCGACGATGAGATGCACCTGCGGCAGCTCGAGCAGTCGGTCGAGGCCAAGTGGCTCACCAACGGTCGCGGCGCCGTCGGCGCCCTCTGCCGCAGCGACGGTGTCGGCCGGACGGAGCGCGCCGGGTGGCAGGGCCAGCTCGCGGCGGACCCCCGCGGCGGCCTCGGTGAGCGTGTCGAGCAGCAGTCGCAGCCGAGCGTCGTTGACGTCACGTCCGGTGCGGTTGTCGCGGCGGCTCGTTTCGATCGCGCGCTCCAGTTCGACGGTGCGCGCGCGAACTCGGCGCAGCTCGGCCGCATGAGCGGCCTGCACCGCCTCCAGCTCGGCCCGCGCAGCCTCGGCTGTGGCCTGCGCCTGCGCCGCGCCGCCTTCGGCAGCCCGCAGGTCGGCGGTGCGTGAACGCAGCATGTTGCGCAACCGGGTCGCCTCGTCGCTCGCAGCCGCGCTCGCTGCCGTCGCCGCGGCCTCGACGCGGGACTTCTCCGCCTTCAGCTGCGATCTCAGCTCGGCGAGCTCGCCGCGCAGCCGCGCGAGGTCCTCGGCGGCGGCGTCACGGCCCGCGCGCGCCTCGGCCCACTTCGTCCCGACGTCGGCGACCACGTCGAGCCACCCGTCCGGACGGGTCAGGTAGGCCACCACCGCCGTGTCGATCGGGTCGGACGCCGTGGTCGCCTCCTGGTCACGCACGGCGTCCGCGAGCTGGGGCGCGGCGTCGATGACGGCTTGGGCAACCCGCGCCCGGAACTCCTCGTCGGCGTCCAACGCGGCCGACAGCGCAGCGGCGCCGAGCCGGATCCGCTTGGCCGGGGTGAACCGGGCGATCGCGCGCAACGGCGGCGGAACCTCGTCGGCAGGCAGCCGCCCGAGCACGTCGGAGGCGATCTGGATGACCCGGGCGCGCACCGGCTCGGCGAGGACAACCGGGGTGGTCCCGCCGCTGTCCGGCAGCGCGCTCATGTAGTTGAGCGTACGAGGACCGCATGGGCGCGCCGTCACCTTTTCGTCGGACCCACGTCCTACCGTCCGAAACATGTCGGCACCGGCGTTCGTGCAGGCCAGCTTTGATGAGCTGGACGAACCGCTGCGCGCCACGACGTTCGTGGTCGTCGACCTCGAAACGACTGGTGGTTCAGCCGCGGCCGACGGCATCACCGAGGTGGGTGCAGTCAAGGTGCGGGCGGGCGAGGTGCTGGGCGAGTTCCAGACGCTGGTGCATCCGGGCCAGCCGATCGCACCGTTCGTCAGCGTGCTCACCGGCATCACCGATTCGATGGTGAGCACCGCACCGAGCACGGCGACGGTGCTGCCGGCGTTCCTCGAGTTCGCGCGCGGCAGCGTGCTGGTGGCTCACAACGCGCCCTTCGACATCGGTTTCTTGAAGGCCGCGGCAATCGAACTTCAGCTACCGTGGCCGGGCTTCGCCGTCGTCGACACTGCAGTGCTCGCGCGCCGGGTGCTCAGCCGCGACGAGGTGCCGAACTGCAAGCTGTCGACCCTGGCGATGTTCTTCTCCGCCCGCACGACGCCCAATCACCGGGCACTCGCCGACGCCCGCGCCACCGTCGATGTATTGCACGGCCTGATCGGCCGGCTCGGCAATCTCGGTGTGCAGTCGCTGCCCGAGTTGCGCGCCTTCACTGCCCAGGTCGCGCCTGAGGTGCGACGCAAGCGGCATCTCGCCGACGCGATGCCCAGCGGCCCCGGTGTGTACGTGTTCCGTGACGGGCGGGGCGCACCCCTCTACGTCGGCACCAGCCGCAACCTGCGCACCCGGGTACGCCAGTACTTCGTCGCGAGCGAGATGCGCACGCGGATGGGCGAGATGGTCGCGCTCGCCGAGCGGGTCGATCCGATCCCGTGCGCGCACGCCCTCGATGCCCAGGTGCGCGAACTGCGGTTGATCGCCGCACACAAGCCGCGCTACAACCGGCGCTCGAAGTACCCGGAGCGCTCGGTCTGGCTCAAGCTCACCGCCGAGGCCTACCCGCGGCTGTCTGTGGTCCGGGTCGTCCGCGACGACGGATCGCACTACCTCGGTCCGCTGCGCTCGCAACGGCAGGCCGAAGCGGTGCGCGACGCGATCCACGATGCCGTGCCGCTGCGGCAGTGCAGCGATCGGCTGTCGCTGCGGCGCGCCGTGCGAGCGGCCTGCGCGCTCGCGGGCATCGGGCGGTGCTCGGCACCGTGCGAGGGCGGGGCGTCCCCCGCCGAGTACGCGCAGCTTGTCGACCTGGTCGCCGCGGCGTGGACGGGCGACGTCCGTCCCCTCATCGATCCGTTGCAACGCAAGCTCTCTGCGCTCTCTGACGCGCAGCGCTTCGAGCAGGCCGCCGTGGTCAGGGATCGCATCGCGACCGTGGTGCGGGCGTGCGCGCGCATGCAGCGGGTGCGCTCGGTGAGCGCGATCGAGGATCTCGTGGCCGCCCGTTCCGATGGCGCAGGCGGCTGGGAGATCTCGGTGATCCGCCGCGGCCGGCTGGCTGCCGCGGGCGTGGCCGTGCGTGGCGTGCCGCCGTACTCGGTCATCGAGGCGCTGCTGGCCACCGCCGATGTCGTCGATGCCGAACAGCCGGTGCTGGCCGAAGAGACCGAGTGCATCCTGCGCTGGCTCGAGGCGCCCGGCACGCGGCTCGTCCACGCCTCGCAACCCTGGGTGCTGCCGGCGCACGGGGCCGGCGGGCTGGTGTCGTGGTTGGCGGCCGACGCGGCCCGGCGGGCTGCTTCTCCGTTCGCCGATCGCCGCACGCTGCCGGTGGTGACCCGACCCGCTCGCGACCATAGGATCATCGCGTGAGCGACGCTTGCGGAGCGAACCAGAGCAATCTCGCGCCGGAAGGCGCGACGCGCCCGACGGCGGGACCGAGCGAAATGAGCGTCCCCGAGGAGGGCGAGTGATTACCGCGATCGTGATGATCTCTGTGGAATCGGACAAGATCCCCGAGGTGGCCGAACAGATCGCCGGCGTCGACGGCGTCAGCGAGGTCTATTCGGTGGCCGGTGACGTCGACCTGATCGCGGTGGTGCGGGTGAAGCAGTTCGACCAGATCGCCGACACCATCGCCGGCCGACTCTCGAAGGTGCCCGGTGTGCTGCACACCGACACCCACATTGCGTTCCGGTCATACTCGCGCCACGATCTTGAGGCCACGTTCTCGATCGGTCTCGACGACTGACGGAACCGTCCGCTCCGTCCAGCGCCTCTTTATGGGTGGAGGTGCCATGTGGGCGGTTCATCGGAGGAGTTCAGCGAGTTCGTCGCGCGTAGTTACCGCCCGCTCGTCCGCACCGCCTACCTGCTCGTCGGCGACACCGGGCACGCCGAAGACCTCGTGCAGAGCGCGCTCATGCGCACGATGCGGTCGTGGTCGCGGCTGCGGGCGCCCGAGGCCGCGGCGGCCTATACCCGCACCACCATCGTCCGCTTGGCGGGCCGATGGCGAGAACGGCGCTGGCGCGGCGAGATCCCGAGCGCGGCGCTACCCGACCTGTCCGACGAAACCGACTCGAACGCCTCGGCGGCACTCGATGTTCGGGCCGCGCTGGCCCGGCTGCCGTGGGCGCAACGCGCAGTGCTCGTGCTGCGTTACTTCGAAGATCTGACCGAGCCGCAGACCGCCGAACTGCTCGGCTGCTCGACCGGCACGGTGAAGAGCCGGGCCAGCCGCGGGCTGGCGACCCTGCGCGAAACAGGCCTGCTGAACGCTCAAACGGAGGTCCACGATGGATGAGGAACGCGAACTGCGCGCCCTGCTGACCCGAGCCGCCGACACCGTCGGCGTGTTGCATCCGCCGTCGTTCGAACTGATGGCACACCACCAGCGCCGGCAGCGGCTGGCCGTGGCGATCCTCGCCCCGGCCTGCGCGGTCATCCTCGTCATCGCGGCCGCGATCGCGCTGCACGTCCGCGACAACCGCACGCCAGCAGCGACGATCGGCGTCTCGCAGTTGACTGGCTACCGCTGGCACTCCGCGCCGGCCGCTCCGCTCGCCGCCCGCTCCGGCGCGGCCACGGCATGGACCGGTTCGGAGCTGATCTTCTGGGGCGGGCAGCCCGACTCGGTCACCAAGTACTTCGACGACGGCGCCGCGTACGACCCGGCGACCAAGCAGTGGACGAAGTTGCCGGCAAGCCCGCTAAGCGCACGCGGTGAGCCGATCTCGGTGTGGGCCGGCCACGACTTGTTCATCTGGGGCGGAAACAACCGCAGCGCCCACAACTTGACCGACGGTGCGCTCTACGATCCGTCCTCGCAGCACTGGACGGCGCTGCCCACCGCACCCCTGCGCGGCGACTACCTCGACGCCGGCGCGTACCTGGTCGGCTCGAAGGTGCTGCTGATCACGGTGCCGAAAAAGGCCCCGTACTCGACAGTCGATGCTGCGCTCTACGACCCGGCAGCCAACACGTGGCAGCAGGAGTCTGCCCTGCAGCTACCCGTACATCGCGCCATCGAGTACCTCAACGCAGTCGCCGCCGATGGAAACCTCCTCGTCCAGTTTTCCTGGCAGGGCGGCACCAAACCGCGCGGTTACAGCTATATCACCACTTCGTCGAAGTGGACGCAGAACGAGCTCGTCCTGCCATACAGTTCGGTCGCCGGGCGCATGCTTTGGACCGGCTCGCGGGTGCTGCAGACACCGATCGATCGGATCTGCACCAAGTGCCCGCCGAAGCAGCCCTTAGGGCTGAGCACCGATCCGGTCACCGGCAAGCGCACCAAGATCTCGATTGGTCCACTCGACCGGTCGACGCCGATGTACGTCTGGACCGGTGGCGCACTGCTCGGCGTCGCCCGCACCCCGCCGAACGGATTCCCGCAGGCCGCGGCACAAGGCGACGCGGCCGCGTGGGATCCGGCGACCGGGAACTGGACCTCGCTGCACAGCGCGACGTCGCTGAAGGGCGCCGACTCGCTCGACGCGCGCAGCGGGCTGTGGACCGGATCGTCCCTGTTCGTCTGGACCGACTCGAACTACCCCGGCCACCTCACCGTCCTGCAGTTCGGTCCCGGCTGATGTCACCTTTGCCCCGCGTACGCACGCAATTTCGCGAGCGGAGCGTGCACTAGCGGGGCAAAGCGCGGACCCTGGGAACCGCGGCGGCAGGGTGGCTCGTCATACCGAGCACCTCCCCCTGCCTGCTAGGGACGTGCCCATGCTCGCGATGACCAAGCGCTTCGCCGCCCTCGCCGCGGCGCTCACCGCGGTGCCGCTGCTCGCCGCCGCGCCGACGGCCGCCGCCCCGAACCGGGCCGCCTTTCACTGGACAGTGCTGCCGCACGCACCGATCGCGGCGCACGGCGATGCCGCCGGCGTGTGGACCGGCTCGCAGCTGCTCGTCTGGGGCGGCCAGGGCGGCAACGGCCACGACTACGCGAGCGGCGCGAGCTGGACGCCCGCCACGCACTCCTGGTCGCGGCTGCCGAGGTCGCCGCTGTCGCCGCGATTCGCGCCGGCATCGGTGTGGACCGGCTCGTCCTGGTTCCTCTGGGGCGGCTGGGCCGGAAGCGACGGCGACCGCCGTCCGGCCAACGGCGCGCTGTACGACCCGTCGACCAGGACGTGGACGTCGTTGCCGCCCGCGCCGGTGACCCGGTACCGCGACGCGCAGGCCTACCTCGTCGACCGGAAGGTCGTGCTCGTCACGACGTCTGAGCAGAGGTCGGCTCGCCGGTTGCGCGCCGACATCTACGACGAGGCAACCGACACGTGGACCGCACTGCCGTCGCTGCGCCTGTCGAAGCGGCACGCCATCGCACAACTGACCGGCGTCGCCGCCGGAACCGTCATCTACCTGCAGTCGGCGTGGTCATACGACATTGAGCGCAAGCACGGCGGCGAGACCCGCTCCGGCGTCGACGGCTACACCCTCGACCCCGCCACGGGCACGTGGACACCGAACACGATCAAGCCGCAGCCGGGTGCGATCAGCTACCAGACGCTGTGGACCGGCAGCCACGTGATCATGCCTGCCCTCGACATCTGGTGCGGCGTGTGCCCGCATCCGATGGCGATGAACCGCACCGGCCTGAGCGTCAACCCAAAGACGGGCAAGCATCGCAAGATCCCGCACGGTCCGGTCGACGACCTCGACGCGACCTACGTGTACAACCACGGACTGCTCTTCGGCGTGAGCACCGAGGTCACCGAGTCCGGCCCGCATGTGCACCACCGGCCAGGGGAAGCCGCCGCGTGGAACCCGGCGACGAACACGTGGGCGAGCCTGCCGCGGGCGCCGCACGCAAGCTACGACGACCCGGTGATCGTCGCAGCCGACGCCGGGCTGTTCGTGTGGGGTCCGACGAGTGCGACGAGCGGCGCGAGCGGCGAGCGCTTGGTGCGCTGAACGCGATCAGCCGCGCTTGTCGAGTCCGGCCAGCCACTCGTTGTACGAATCGCGGGCGGCATCGTCATCGTCATAGGTGTCGACATCGCTCGCGGCAGCGGTGCGCTCGGTGAACGTCGCGACCCGGGCCTGCTCGAGCCAGCCCTTCTTGTCGGCACGCTCGGTGTCCACTCGGCGCAGCCAGCCGAAGACAAGGGCGACCATCACCACGATCATGATCGCGTCGCCGGCGAACCACATGATCGCGCCGCCGGTCCGGGTGTCGGACAGCGGATCGACTGAAACCTGCGGGTCGGGCAGCATCGTGACGGCCTGGGTGCCCTGCAGCAGGACGATCCCGGTGAACGTGTCGACCGCCATCGCGACGGCCAGCAGCAGCCACCGGGCCGGTGTGGCCAGCCGCCACCGGATCGGTTCGTGGCCCACGACGAGTACGAAGAACTGGCACCCGACGAGCACGTAGACGAGATGCTCGAGCTGTCCGGCCCAGGTGTTGCGCATGATCTCGTCCATGAGCCCGGTGAGGTGGCTGCCCACGATGACCACGGTGTAGGCGGCCAGCGCGACCGGCGGCGCGGTGAGCAGGGAGACGACCCGTCCGGTCGCGATTCGCCCAAGCCGCTCCCGGCGTTGCGGTTCGGCCGCCGCCAGGGCAAGTGCCAGCGGATGCCCGGCCACGAGCAGGACGGGCGCGACCATGACGAGGGCGAGGTGCCCGGCCATGTGCGCGGTGAAGAGCACTTGGTCGTAGACGGCGATGCTGCCGTTGGTAGCGAAGCCGCAGACGGCCAGGCCGGCCAGGAACGATGTGGTGCGCACGACCGGCCACCGCGTGCCCGAGCGGATCGGCACCAGCGCAACACCGGTGAGATAGCCGGCCGCGGCCAGCACCAGCACGGCCAGGCTGATCGAGTCGAGCTGCCACGACGTCACCAGGTGGCTGCCCAGCAGCGGGCCGAACGGATCGCCGCCGGCCCTCGTAAGCGCGTCCGCAGAATGCATGCCGGCCATGCCGGCCATGCCGCCGCTCGGCGATCCGCGAAGGTGCGTCCACACCGCGACGGCGAGGCCCACGAGCACCGCCGCCGCAACCGCCCATGCGATCGCCGCCAGGCGCGGGATCCGGGTACGGCTCACCCGTCCAGTATCCGCTCAGTGGTCAGTTCGGCCCATCAGTGGTCAGGCGTGCCTGACCCCTGACAGGGCTAACTGACCACTGTCGACGCGGCCACCCACCGGGAGAGCAGCTCGGCGGCCGCGCCGCTGTCTACCGACTCGGTCGCCACGTGCAGGGCGGCCGCGATCGCGTCATCCAGACCATCGCCGGACAGGCCGTCGTACGCGGCGATCCCGGCCGCCGCATTGAGCAGGACGGCACCACGCACCGCGCCGCCACCGCCGGCCAGCACCTCGCGTACTACCGCAGCGTTGTGCGCCCGGTCGCCGCCGCGCAGCGCCTCCGGCGTGACGGCAGCGATCCCGAACCGGTGCGGGTCGATCGTCGTCTCGCGCACTGCTCCCGACGCGGCCACCCACACACTCGAGGTGGTCGTGGTCGTCAGCTCGTCCAGCCCGTCGTCGCCGCGGAAGACGAGTGCCGAATCGCCCCGGTCTGCCAGCACGGCCGCCATCACCGGCGCCATCCGCCGGTCGGCGCAGCCGACAGCGGCGGCGGTGACCCGCGCGGGGTTGGTCAGCGGTCCGAGGAAGTTGAAGAAGGTGGGCACACCCAGCTCGCGGCGCGACGCCCCGGCGTGCCGCATGCCGGCGTGGAACACCGGCGCGAAACAGAACCCGATCCCGACCGACGCGACCGACTCGGCAACCCCCGCCGCCGGCAGGTCGATCGCGACGCCGAGCTCCTCGAGGACGTCGGCCGAGCCGCACGCCGACGTGGCGGCGCGGTTGCCGTGCTTGACGACCGGACGGCCCGACCCGGCGACCACGAGCGCCGCCATCGTCGAGATGTTGACCGTGTGCGCGCGATCCGCCCCTGTCCCGACGACGTCAACCGCGCGGCCGGGGACGGACAGCGGCGTCGCGCGGTCGCGCATCGTCCGCACCAGCCCGCCGAGCTCCTCGGGCGTCTCGCCCTTGGCGCGCAGCAACACCGCGAACGCCGCGAGCTGGGCCGGCGACGCGTCGCCGGCCATGATCTCGTCCATCGCCCACGCGGTGTCATCAGCGCAAAGGGCGGCACCGTCCATGAGCGCGGACAGCAACCGCGCCCACGACCGCTCTTCGGTCACCGGACGACAGGAATGCCGGTGGTGCGCCGCCGGAGCTGCTCGGCAACCACTGCGGCCGCCTCGATCGGGTCCAGCGGCATGTGGATCACGGCGTCGGCGAGCGACCACGCGGCCAGCCAGCCGTCCTGCGGACGGGCAATCAGCACCACGATCGGGGGGCAGTCGTCGATCTCGTACTTGAACTGCCGGGCCAGCCCCATACCGCCGGTCGGCTGGGCCTCGCCGTCGACGATCACCAGGTCGAGGCCGCCCTCGTCGAGCTGGTCGATGACCTGGGCGTTCGTGGCGCATTCCACCCAGTCGATGCGCCCGGTATCAGGCGCTGGACGGCGTCCGACCGCCGTGCGGACCCGCGCCCGAAGATCGGCCGAATTGCTGTACACGAGGACGGTGGCACCGCCGTGCACAGCAGCCGGATTGCGAGCCGAATCGGGTGGCACAGCCGAGGACATGCAGCGATCGTATCGACGGCCGACCGGGTTGCGTTGTTAGGTGCTCTGATAGGTGCTCAGTCAGGTGTCCGTGCGCCCCCGGACTCGATCACATATCGGCGGCAACACAAGGGCCACCCCGCGTCCCGGCGACCCCCGCGGCAGGACATAATGCGAGGGTGACATCGACCGCGGCGACGAGCTTCGAGTCCAGCAGGGCGCATTCGCTGACTCGTCCCAACATCGTCAGTGTCGGCACGATCGTGTGGCTGTCCAGCGAGCTGATGTTCTTCGCCGGGCTGTTCGCCATGTACTTCACCGCGCGCGCCGTGCACCCGGGCAACTGGCCGATGATGCTGCCCGACGGCGAGAAGATCGTCCCCGACATCGCCTACGCGACGCCGTTCACCATCGTCCTGGTCGCGTCCAGCTTCACCTGCCAGTGGGGCGTGTTCGCCGCCGAGCGGGGTGACGTGTTCAAGCTGCGTCGCTGGTTCATGCTCACGTTCGTGATGGGCCTGATCTTCGTCCTCGGTCAGGGCAACGAGTTCCTGACGGAGATCCACAAGGGCAACACCATCTCGGCCACCGAGTACGGCTCGGTGTTCTTCCTCACCGAGGGCTTCCACGGTCTGCACGTGATCGGCGGCCTCATCGCGTTCATCCTGTTCCTCGCGAGAACCACGCTGGGGAAGTTCACGCCTGCGCAAGCGACCGCCGCGATCGTGGTCTCCTACTACTGGCACTTCGTGGACGTGGTGTGGATCGGCCTGTTCACCGTCATCTACATCATCCGATGAGCACCGACCGAGCGACCGAAAGGACGAACGTGGCCGACGAAGAAGGAGCGGACTTCGCTGCCGAACTCGGCTTCGAGCCGGCCGTCTCGGTCACCGGCAGCGATGGCGCCGCCACGCCGTCGGCCGCGCGCCGTCCACTGCACCGCTCCGCGCTGCGTCGCCGGCTGAGCGCCGTCGCGATCCTCGCCGGCGCGCTCGCGTCGATGGGTGGCGCCTACGCCGCCTTCGCATCCTCGTCCGGCGCGGCCGATTCGACCGACACCGCGGCGTCCATTGCGCACGGCAAGCAGCTCTACGAGGTCAGTTGCATCACCTGCCACGGCCAGAACCTCGAGGGGGTCCAAGACCAGGGCCCGGCGCTGGTCGGCGTGGGCGGCGCTGCGGTCTACTTCCAGGTCAGCACCGGGCGCATGCCGGCCACCGGCCAGAGCGCCTACATACCGCGCAAGACCGCGAAATTCGATGAGCAGGAGACCGAGGATCTGGCGGCATACGTCCAGTCGATCGGCGGCGGTCCGACCATCCCGGCCGGCAGCCTGAAAGGTGATTCCGCCTCGATCGCCGAGGGCGGCGAGCTGTTCCGGCAGAACTGCGCGTCGTGCCACGGCACCACGTTCAAGGGTGCGCCGCTTCCGGGCGGCCAGCAGGCGCCTTCGCTGAACGACTCCAGCGACAAGGTTATCTTCGGCGCGATGATCTCCGGGCCGGAGAGCATGCCGGTGTTCAGCAACAACGAGCTGACCCTGTCGCAGAAGAAGGCGATCATCGCCTACATCCAGACGATCAAAGCTTCCAACGACCCCGGCGGCAGCGGCATCGACCGCATCGGCCCAGTCTCCGAAGCGATCGTCGCCTGGGTCGGCGGTGTCGGCCTGCTCATGATCGTGATCCTGTGGATCGGAGCGAAATCCCAGTGAGCGACGCTTGCGGAGCGAACCAAAGGCATCGCACGCCGCCAGGCGTGATGGGATCGACGACGGGACCGAGCGGAGCGAGAGTCCCCGAGGAGATCGCAGTGAGCGACGCTTGCGGAGAGGAGATCGCGTGAGCACGACCGACGAGCAAGGCGTCCAGCAGAGCACCGACTCCGGGCACGGTGGCGCTGCGAAGCCGACCCTTGACGAGCTGCGCGCGATGACTGCCGAGGAGCGGATGATCGCCGGCGCTGCGGTGGACGGCGTCTACGTCGTGCACCGCCGCGAGCGCTTCCCGATCCGCGGGACGAAGGCAGAGAAGCGCGCCGAGCGATCGATCGCCGCGTGTTTCACCATCGCTGCGCTGGCGGGCGTCGGCTTCATCGTGTGCTTCGTCGCGTTGCCCTGGCACTGGCACCTGCCGGGCACACCGCAGAACTTCCGCTTCTACACCCCCGTGCTCGGTGGCCTGTTCGCCGCGCTGTTGCTGTTCATGGGCATCGGGCTGGTGCTGTGGGCGAAGTGGTTGATGCCCGAGGAGGAAGTGATTCAGGACCGGCATGACGAGCCGAGTACTGAAGAAGACAAGCTGATGACCGAGGCGACACTGTCGGCCGGTGCGGCCGACATGGGGATTCCGCGCAGGTCGATCATCCTGCGCACCCTCGGCCTGGCCGGCGGCGCATTCGTCACCGTTCCGCTCGTTGCGCTCATCGGCGCAATGATCAAGAAGCCCGGCGATCAGCTTCACCACACGCTGTTCCGCCCGAACAAGAAGATGTTTCCGCAGACTGGCGGCCGCGTGCCAATCGTGTACTACGACTTCCGCCAGGTCTCGCCCGACGATCTCGAGCCCGGCGGCATCGCCACCGTGTTCCCCGGAGTGCACCAGGACGATGAGAACGGGTTCAACGGCGTCACATCTGCGTCGTCGCCCACAATCATCATCCGGCTGCGTCCCGGCCAGGTAATCAAGGCGCGTAAAGGTCAGGCCGGTTTCGGCTGGCCGCAAGAGAACCCCCAGTACGTCGCGTTCTCCAAGATCTGCACCCACGCCGGCTGCCCGGCGTCGCTGTACTCGCAGCAGACCAACCTGCTGCTGTGCCCATGCCACCAGTCGCAGTTCAACGTTCTAGAGGACGCCAAGCCCGTGTTCGGGCCAGCCACGCGCAGCCTGCCGAAGCTGCCCATCGATGTCGTGGCCGGCACCGACGGCAAGCAGTACTTCGTCGCCCGCGGTGATTTCCCCGAGCCGATCGGGCCCGGCTTCTGGGAGCGCAAGTGACCGCCACAACAAACCCGCCCCGCCGCGACAACAAGCCCCGGACCCCGCAGGGCAAGGTCGCCACGTGGTTCGACGAGCGGCTGCGGATCGCCGGGCCGATGCGCAACCAGCTGAACAAAGTCTTCCCCGACCACTGGTCATTCATGATGGGCGAGATCGCGCTCTACTCGTTCATCATCCTGCTGCTCACCGGTACGTACCTGTCGTTCTTCTTCGACCCGTCGATGGCCGACACCACCTACAGCGGTCGGTACATCCCGATGGATGGCCAGGTGATGTCGCGCGCGTACGCGTCGACGCTCGACATCACCTTCGACGTTCGTGGCGGGCTGATCATCCGCCAGATCCACCACTGGGCAGCGCTGCTGTTCCTCGCGGCGATGATGATCCACATGTTCCGGGTGTTCTTCACCGGTGCGTTCCGCAAGCCGCGCGAGCTGAACTGGATCATCGGCCTCAACCTGATCATGCTCGGCATCATCGAGGGCTTCGCCGGCTACTCGCTGCCTGACGACCTGCTTTCCGGCACCGGCCTGCGCATCGCCGACGCGATCATGAAATCGATCCCGGTGATAGGAAGCTGGGTGTCCTTCACTGTCTTTGGTGGACCGTTCCCCGGGCACGTGATCATCGGCAGGTTGTATATCGCGCACGTCCTACTGATACCGGGGATACTTCTCGGTTTAATCGGGGCGCACTTGGCACTTCTCGTGCGCCAGAAGCACACCGATTTTCCCGCGCCGGGACGAAGCGAGCACACCGTCTCCGGTGAGCGGATCTTCCCCACCTATGCGGCCAAGGCCGGCGGCTTCTTCTTCATCGTCTTCGCTGCCTGCACCGCGCTCGGTGGCTTCGCGCAGATCAACCCGATCTGGCTGTTCGGGCCGTACGAGCCGCGCGCCGTGTCGTCCGGCTCGCAGCCCGACTGGTACATGATGTTCCTGGACGGCTCAACACGTCTGTTCCCCTCCTGGGAGATCAGGCTGTGGGGTTACGACCTGCCGCCGGTGTTCTGGCCGACCGTGGTGTTGCCCGGCATTCTCGTCACGCTTGCCGCGCTGTATCCCTTCATCGAAGCGAAGATGACCAAGGACCGAGCGTCCCATCATCTGCTGCAACGCCCCCGCGACGTTCCAGTGCGTACGTCGCTGGGCGCGATGGCGATCACGTTCTACCTGGTGCTGTTCCTCTCCGGCGGCAACGACTTGATCGCCAAGGCCTTCGACATCTCGCTGAACGCAATGACCTGGGGCGGTCGCATCCTGCTGCTGACCCTGCCGCCGCTCGCCTACGCGCTGACCTACCGCATCTGTCTCGGGCTGCAGCGGCACGACCGTGAGGTGCTCGAGCACGGCATGGAGACCGGCATCATCAGAGTGCTGCCGACCGGTGAGTTCATCGAGGTGCACCAGCCACTCGGCCCGACCGACGAGCACGGGCACGGCACGCTGTCCTACGCCGGCACGCCGGTCCCGAAGCGGATGGGGCAGGTCGGTGCGATCTCGCCGGCCCGCCATGTGCGCGGATTCTTCTGGCCGGTCAAGGAGAAGCCCGAGATCCAGGCAGCGCTGGACGAACTGGCCGAACAGGTAGCTCGCGAGCTCGAGGCGGGTCCGTCCGACCCGGCCGAGCAGCGCGAGCTGACCGACTGACCCGACCGGTCACCGCGCGAGGAACGCGCTCCCGGAGTTCTCGTCCACTGCCACGCAGAACGACTGGCCGACGCACGAGATCGCACGCAGGAACACCCGGCCTGGGATCACCTTGCGCGCGTTCGTCCACCGCGACCCGTTGAACGTCGCCGCCCGCCCGCCGCCGACTGCGGCGCAGAACGTGCGCGACGTACAGGACAATGCGCTGAACGAGCCGCCCGAGTTCGTGACCGGTGCGGTCCACGCGCCGCGCGACCACTCGAGCGTGCGACCGTTGCCGTCGATCGCGCCACAGAACGAATTCGACGAGCACGAGACCGCGTCGAAGAACCCGGCAGAGTCACCGGTGTCCTGTGCTGCCGACACCGAGTCGCGATGAATGACGACATAGTCACCTTGATCGCTGATCGCCATGCAGAAGTTCGAACGCGCTGCGCACGAGAGCGCGCCGACGTCGGTGTTAGTGATCTTGCGCCAACCCTGGCCGTCGTAGCGAAGCAGTTCGTCGTCGAACGTGCTCGCGACGCAAAACCGTCTTGACGCGCACGACACCTCGAAGATTCCCGAGTGAAGCCTCGTCGGTGCCGCCCAGGTGTGCTGCGTCCGCGTGGTGTAGCCAATGTCGCTCACCGCCATGCAGAACGACACGGACGGGCAGGACACCGACTGCAGCGCGTCGGGCTCGCGTGGCACCCGCTTCGGCGCGCTCCATCGCGATCGGTTGAAGTGCAGCTGCCCGCCGCTGAAGTCGACCGCGGCACAGAATGCCCGCGTCGGGCACGACACGTCCGCGAGTGAACCGAATGCGGGGTCAGTGGGTTGCGGGCGCTGCCAGCGCCCCGCGGCCCGGATCACGCTGTCGCCGCTGTAGGTGACCGCAGCACAGAACGATCTGCTCAGGCACGAGACATCCACGAGGGGGAACGTCGCGTCGATCTTATGCCGCGCGTGCCACCGCCCGTGGCGGTACGCATATACGCCACCCGCGCTGTCGGTGCTGATACAGAAGCCGGTCGACGGGCAGGACAGCTCGACCGTCCGGGTTCCGAACGATGATCGCTTCGTCCACCGCGAGTGCACCAATCGGGTCCAGCGGCCCGATGAGTTGATCCCGAGGCACCAGCTCGTGCTCGGGCACTGCAGCGCGGCGAGCCGGCCAATCGGGTCACTGAGCGATGCGCGCCACGACGAGCCGTTGTAGCCGAAGACCTCGCCCTCGCCGATGACCGCAATGCACCGTCGCGCCGTCGCGCACGACACCGTCCCATGGCCGACCTGGATCGAGCGGTCCAACTTGCGGGCCGGAGTCCATCGCGAGCCGTTCCACCGCTGGTACTGGCCCTCATTACTGATGAGCATGCACATCTGCGACGACACGCATGAGATGTCGCCGGCACCGACGCCCTCGACGAAATCTGCCTCGGTCCACCGGGTCCCGTCGAATGTCGCGGGACGGTAACCACCCTCGCGAGAATCGACCGCCGCGGCGCAAAAGGTCGACGAGATGCACTGCATATCTGCAATCGGCGAGTTGTCATTGGCCAAGACGGTCTGCTGCCGCCACCGTTGCCCGTCCCACTCGCGCACATCGCCGTTCGCGCCGCCGGCCAGGCAGAACGACCGCGAGCTGCACGAGATGGAGAAGTAGCCGCCCTGCATCGGATCGACGGCCTGCCCCTTGCCCCAGTGCAATGGCGTCGCGGCCGACGACGGCGACGGCAGCGCGAGTGCGACGCCGAGCAGGATTGTCACGCTGCACAGCACAGCGACGAGACGGCGTGCGAACACCAATGCCTCCGAGATCAACGGGACTGTGCGAACTCTAGATGATCAAAGCTCGACCCGAGCACCGCTACGCTGCTGCGTCATGGTGCGGGTGCTCGTCGACGCTGACAACGTCGCGCCGCGGCGCCTGCAGCCCGTCCTCACCGCCCTCGGTGATGTCACCGACCCGGTGGAGCTGACTGCGAGCGGCCGACCCGAGGCGCTCGCCCGATTGACGTGGCCGGCGAGCGCCGAGTTGATCGCGACTGCCGGCTGGCAGCGTGCCGATCTCGCCCTCGCGGAGGCGTACACGCCGACCGACGATCCGCTCGTCCTGGTGAGCGGTGATGGCGACTTCGGGCTGCTCGCCAGCCGCCATCCCGGCCCGGTCCTGGTGATCAGCGGCGCAGCGAGTGGCCGGCTGCGCGACGCAACGACGGTGGTCGATCCGGCGACCGAAGGCGTGCAGCCGATCCGCGACTGGCTGCGGGCGAACGGCGTCGTCTAGCGTGCGGCCGGTCGCCGCCCGCCGATGTAGTACTCGAACAGCAGCCCACCCACGGTGAACAAGATGCCGACGATGCCGATGATCACCAGCCAGACTTGCACGAAGGCCAGTCCGAGCGCGGTGATCGATGCGCCACCGGCGATCGCGACCGGCCAGTAACTGCCCGGGCTGAAGAAGCCCAGCTCACCCGCGGCCTCGGCGATCTCGGCGTCGGCGCGGTCTTCTGGGCGGGGATCGATGCGGCGTGAGACGAACCAGAAGAACGAGCCGCAGATCCCCAGCAGACCACCGGACAGGATCAGCGCCGCGAACCCGGCCCACTCGATGTGGCCGTCAACCGAGCGGGTCCACGCGCCGTAGGTTGCGGCGGCGACCCAGCAGAACGCGGCCACCAGAAGGAAGATGCGAGCTTCGATCTTCATGGCGTCATCCTCCAGATGCCGTGCGGCTAGCGCGGTTGGTGTCGTACGGGAACGTCGTCGTGGCGTAGGCGCCGCCGGGCACCTTCGCTTCGGTCAGCGCCTTTGCCTGCCGTGCGGCGTCGTTCGGACCGATCTGTTTCAACGCGGTCAGGTAGCGCTGGAAGACGTCCGGCTGGACGACACGGACCTCGAAGCTCATCCGCGAGTGGTAGGTGCCGCACAACTCGGCACAACGGCCGACGAAGCTGCCCGTCGAGGTCGGCGTGAATTCGAAGCGGTTGTCGCGTAGCCCGCTCGCCTGCTGCTCGGCCGGAGTGCCGTACGGGATGACGTCGCGCTTGAACAAGAACTCCGGCACCCAGAAGGAGTGGATGACGTCGTCGGAGTGCTCGATGACCTGCACCGTCTCATTGACCGGCAGCACCAGCACCGGGATCTCGGTGGACGAGCCGACCGTGCCCAGGTAGAGCGGCGAGTTCTTCTCACCGGTGGTCTGATCGGTGTTATTCGTGTACGTGGTCGGGCCGCTCGAGCCCTTGGCCGATTGATACTCGAACTGCCAGTTCCACTTGAACGCGTCGACCTGCACCAGGACGTCCGGGTTCTTGGACAACTTGTTGACATAGTCCTCGACGACGACCGTGCGCCAGAACAGCCCGACGATGACAACGAACGGGAAACTGACGCAGATGATCTCGATCAAAAGGTTGTACTTCGTCTGGCGGGGCAGCACGTCGCCGCGCTTGCGATACCGGATGCAGCACCAGAAGATCAGGCCCCACACCACCACGCCGAGTGCCAGCGCGGCCACCCCGGACCAGGACCACAGCACCCGCATCCGCTCGGCCTGCTTGGTGACGCCGGTCGGCCAGCCGAAGCGCAGGTGTTTCTCGGCGTCCTTGAACGAGCAGCCGCTCAGCAGCAGGGTCGACGAGGCGAGGATGAGCGCGAGCAAACCGCCGCGCGTCCAGCGTCTGCGCCGCACGTCGAACCGCCTCTCGCCAGGTGTCTCGATCTCTTCGGAGCCTACTGGACCCAACGCCCGCTACTGGGGCGGGGTGGGCCCCGAAACCCGTGTCCAACCGGGATACTGGACAGCGTGTGCGGACTGATCGGATTCCTCTCGGCCACCGGCGATGCGGCCTCGGTCGACCCCGCCGTGCGTGGCTCGCTGACCGACATGCGACACCGCGGTCCGGACGAGGGTGGCACGTGGTCTGACGCGGACGCAGTGATCGGATTCCGGCGCCTGTCGATCATCGACATCGACCACTCGCACCAGCCGATGCCGTGGCTCGAGGGCCGCTACCAGCTGATCTTCAACGGCGAGATCTACAACTACATCGAGCTGCGGGAGCGGCTGGCGCGTGAGTTCGGCGTCATCTTCGACACCGACGGTGACGGCGAGGCGATCGTCGCCGGTTATCACTACCTTGGCGAGAAGATCGTGCGCGAGCTGCGCGGCATGTTCGCATTCCTGGTCTGGGACTCGCAGGAGCGCGTGCTCTTCGGCGCCCGCGACTGGTTCGGGATCAAGCCGCTCTACACCTACAGCGACGAGCGCGGCTCGTTCTTCGCCAGTGAGAAGAAGTCGCTGCTCGATGTCGCCACCGACCCTGGCGTGGTCGACCCGATCGCGCTGCAGCACTACCTGACCTTGCAATACGTGCCCGAGCCCGCATCGATGCACAGCAAGATCAGGCGCATCGAGTCGGGCACGTACTTCACGCTCCGCCCGGGCGAACAGGTTCGTCCTCGCCGCTACTTCCATCCCGACTTCGCAATTCGTCAGGTGGCCAACCCCGACAAGCTGTACCGCGAGATCGCCGAAGCGCTCGAGGACTCGGTCGAGAAGCACATGCGCGCTGATGTCACCGTCGGGTCGTTCCTGTCCGGCGGCATCGACTCGACGGCGGTCGCCGCGCTGGCCAAGCGGCACAACCCGAAGCTGCTCACATTCACGACGGGTTTCGAGCGCGAGGGCTTCAGCGAGATCGACGTCGCCGCCGAGTCGGCCGTCGCGATCGGTGTCGAGCACATCACCAAGGTGGTCTCCGCCGAAGAGATGATGGAGACCCTGCCGCTGATCGTCTGGTACCTCGACGACCCGGTTGCGGACCCCGCCCTCGTCCCGCTGTATTTCATCGCCCGGGAAGCGCGCAAGCACGTCAAGGTAGTGCTGTCCGGCGAGGGCGCCGACGAGCTGTTCGGCGGGTACACGATCTATCGCGAGCCGATCTCGCTGCGCGCGTTCGACCATGTGCCGTCCGTGCTCAGGCGCGGTATGGGCAAACTGTCGACCAAGATCCCCGAAGGTACCCGCGGCAAGGATCTGCTGCGCCGCGGCTCGATCGGCATCGAGGAGCGCTATTACGGCAACGCCCGGATCTTCCGTCCCGAAGAGATGGGGTTCTTGAAGGGCTACGACCCCGCGGTGTCCTACATGGACGTCACCAAGAAGCTCTACGAGCAGACCACCCATCTCGACGGGTCGACCCGCATGCAGTACATCGACCTGTTCACCTGGCTGCGCGGCGACATCCTCGTCAAGGCCGACAAGATGACGATGGCCAACTCGCTGGAGCTGCGGGTGCCGTTCCTCGATACCGAGGTGTTCGCGGTCGGCTCGTCCATCCCGACCGATCAGAAGATCACCAAGGACACGACGAAGTACGCGTTACGGCGCGCGCTGGAACTCATCGTGCCGGCGCATGTGCTGCACCGGCCGAAACTCGGCTTTCCGGTGCCGATCCGGCACTGGCTCAAGGACGTGATGTACGACTGGGCACGCACGATCGTGCTTGACTCGCAGGCCGACGAGTTGATCGATCTGACTGCGGTGCTGCAGTTGCTCGAGGCGCACCGGACGGGTCCGGTCGACTACTCACGCAAGATCTGGACGCTGCTGGTGTTCCTGATCTGGCACGGCATCTTCATCGAGGGACGGATCCGGCCCGAGGTGCCCGAGCCGGTCTACCCCGTGCGGCTCTGACTACTCGTTGAGGTAGGGCAGGATCTCGGCCGCGCACTCGTCGCCGTAGGACTCAGCGAGCCGGTCACCGAACTCGAGCGGCTTGATCTGATACTCCTGCGTGCCCACGGTCTCAAGGACGTAAGCGGCAAGCAGGTTGCCGACCTGCGCGGCGCGCTCCCACGACAGGCCCCAGCCGAGAGCCGTCAGCAGGCCGGCGCGAAAGCCGTCGCCGACCCCGGTCGGATCAGCCTTGGCACGCTCCCTGGCCACCGGCACCAGTACCGGCTCGACGTCGCGTCCGGTGATCTCGACACCGTCGGAGCCGAGCGTGGTGACCCGAACGCTCACCATGGAGAGGATGTCAGCGTCGCTGCGCCCGGTCTTGGACTCGAGCAGGTTCTTCTCGTACTCGTTGGTGAACAGCAGATCGGCACCTTCGATGAGCCCGATCATCTGGTCGCCGTTCATCCGGGCGATCTGTTGCGAGGGGTCGGCGGCGAACCGGTAACCGCGGTCGCGACATTCCGAGCTGTGCTGCACCATCGCGTCGGGATCGTAGGCACTGATCACGGCAAGGTCGGCACCCACTGCGTCCCACGCCGACTTCAGTTCGATGTGCCGCGCCTCGCCCATTGCGCCGGCGTAGAACGAGCCGATCTGGCACATCTCCTCGTCGGTAGTGCAGACGAAGCGCGCGGTGTGCTGAGTGCTGGAGACATGCACGAAGCGGCAATCGACGCCGTGGCGTTCGAGCCAGCCGCGGTAGTCGTCGAAGTCCTCACCAACTGCACCGATGAGCACCGGCGCGCCGCCGAGTTGGGCCATGCCGTAACAGATGTTCGGCGCGACCCCGCCGCGCCGCACGACCAGGTCGTCGACGAGGAACGACAGCGAGACCTTGTGCAAGTGCTCGGCGAGCAGCTGCTCGGAGAACTTGCCGGGAAAATGCATCAGGTGGTCGGTGGCGATCGAGCCAGCAACCAAGATCTTCGCTGCATCAGTAGCGCTCAAGGTGTCGCTAGTCTCCCTCACTCGCTGCGCTCGGAGGGATCCGTCGCGCCACACCGCAAGCCTTCGGCGCGGTGAGCGCGCTCTTCGCGCGAGCGCTCATCGCCCGATGGTCAATTCAGCTTTCAGCCAGTTGGGATGTTAGCCGCAGAACGAGTTGCCGCAGGCGCAACCGCCGCCCGCATTCGGGTTGTCGATGGTGAAACCCTGCTGCTCGATCGTGTCGGTGAAGTCGATCGTGGCGCCGCCCAGGTACGGGGCGCTCATCCGGTCGACGACCACTGGCACGCCGTTCAGGTCGAGCTCGAGGTCACCGTCGAGGCTACGCTCATCGAAGAACAGCTGGTACTGCAGGCCCGAGCAACCGCCCGGCTGGACGGCGACGCGAAGCCGCAGATCGTCGCGGCCCTCCTGGTCGAGCAGGGCACGCACCTTGAGGGCTGCGGTCTCGGTCAACGCCGGCATCGCTGCGGGTGCTTCGGCAGGCGCGCTCGTCAGCTCGA
>DASRSG010000186.1:0-34026 GCA_035656595.1 Jatrophihabitantaceae bacterium
GGCGCGTTCACCCACATGACGCTGCTCGCCGAGAGCACCGCGGGCATGCACAACCTCTTCCGGCTCTCGTCGCGCTCGTCGATCGAGGGGTTCTTCTACAAGCCGCGCGCCGACCGCGAGCTGCTCGCCCAGTACGCCGACGGCCTGATCGCCACGACCGGCTGCCCGTCGGGCGAGGTGCAGACCTGGTTGCGCATCGGTGACTACGAGAAGGCCCGCGCGAGTGCGGCCGAATTCCGCGACATCTTCGGCGCCGGCAACTTCTTCCTCGAACTTATGGACCACGGCCTCGACATCGAGACCCGGGTCCGCGACGATCTGCTGCGGCTGGCCCGCGACCTCGGCCTGCCGATGATCGCCACGAACGACTCGCACTACACCCACGCCGAGGACGCGAAGGCGCACGAGGTCCTGCTCTGCGTGCAATCGGGCAAGACGATGGCCGACCCGAATCGCTTCAAGCTGGACGGCAACGGTTACTACCTCAAGAGCCCGGCCGAGATGCGCTCGCTGTGGGCCGACAAGCACGACCTGCCCGAGGCCTGTGACAACACGCTGCTGATCGCGCAGCGGTGTGACGTCCAGTTCACCGAGGGCGCCAACCTCATGCCGATCTTCGATGTGCCAGCGGGGGAGGACGCGTCGAGCTGGTTCGTCAAGGAGGTCGAACGCGGCCTCGTCCGCCGCTATCCGGGCGGCATCTCCTCAGCGGTGCGGGCGCGGGCCGACTACGAGGTCGACATGATCCTCAAGATGGGGTTCCCGGGCTATTTCCTGGTCACCGCCGACCTCATCGGCTGGGCCAAGCAGCAGGGCATCCGGGTCGGGCCGGGGCGCGGGTCGGCCACCGGGTCGCTGGTGGCCTACGCCATGAGCATCACCGAGCTCGATCCGCTCGTCCACAGCCTGTTGTTCGAGCGGTTCCTGAACCCCGATCGCGTCTCGATGCCCGACATCGACATCGACTTCGACGAGCGTCGCCGCGGCGAGGTACTGCGCTACGTCACCGACAAGTACGGCGACGACCGGGTGGCGCAGGTCGTCACCTACGGCACGATCAAGACCAAGCAGGCGCTCAAGGACGCGTCCCGGGTGCTCGGCTACCCCTTCGCCATGGGCGACCGCATCACCAAGGCCCTCCCGCCAGCCGTCATGGCGAAGGACGTCCCGCTCAACAAGATCTTCGACGCGACGCACGAGCGCTACAAGGAGGGCGGCGAGTTCCGCGCGCTCATCGAGGCCGACAAGGAGGTCGCCCAGGTCTTCGAGACGGCCAAGGGTCTGGAGGGTCTGAAGCGGCAGTGGGGCGTACACGCCTGCGCGGTGATCATGTCGAGCGAGCCGCTCGTCGATCACATACCGATCATGAAGCGCGAGCAGGACGGCGCGATCATCACGCAGTTCGACTATCCGACCTGCGAGACGCTCGGCCTGCTGAAGATGGACTTCCTCGGCCTGCGCAACCTCACCGTCATCGACGACGCGATCCACAACATCAGGGCCAACCGAGGCCTCGATTTCGAGGTGACCGGGCTCGGTCTCGACGACGGTGAGACCTACCGGATGCTCGCCCGCGGCGACACGCTCGGCGTGTTCCAGCTGGACGGCGGCCCGATGCGCTCACTGCTGCGGCAGATGGCGCCGACGTCGTTCGACGACATCTCCGCGGTGCTGGCGCTGTACCGGCCGGGGCCGATGGCGGCCAACGCCCACATCGACTACGCCGATCGCAAGAACGATCGCAAGGTGGTCACCCCGATCCATCCGGAGCTCGCCGAGCCGCTCGCCGAGATCCTCGACGAGACCTACGGCCTGGTCGTCTATCAGGAGCAGGTGCAGGCCATCGCCCGCAAGGTCGCGGGCTACTCGCTGGGTCAGGCCGACCTGCTGCGCCGGGCGATGGGCAAGAAGAAGAAGGCCGAGCTGGACGCGCAGCTGACCAACTTCACCGCCGGCATGCAGCACAACGGCTTCAGCAAGTCCGCCATCGACGCGCTGTGGAACACGCTGCTGCCCTTCTGCGACTACGGCTTCAACAAGTCGCACACGGCCGGCTACGGGCTGGTCTCGTACTGGACGGCCTACCTCAAGGCGAACTACCCGGGCGAGTACATGGCTGCCCTGCTGACGTCGGTGAAGGACGACAAGGACAAGATGGCCGTCTACCTCGCCGAGTGCCGGCGGATGGGCATCAAGGTGCTGCCGCCGTGCGTGAACTCCTCCGATGCGAACTTCACCCCGACCGGCACGGACATCCGCTTCGGCCTGACCGCCGTGCGCAACGTCGGCTGGAACGTCGTCGCTTCGGTCGTGGCGACCCGCAAGCAGAAGGGCGACTTCGCCGACTTCGCCGACTTCCTGCGCAAGGTCGACGCAGTGGTGTGCAACAAGAGGACGATCGAGGCGTTGATCAAGGGCGGCGCCTTCGACTCGCTCGGGCACGCGCGACGCGGCCTGATCAACGTCTACGAACCGGCCGTCGACGCCGTCCTCGACACCAAACGCGCCGAGGCGATCGGGCAGTTCGACCTGTTCGGTTCGCTCGGCGATGAAACCGCCGACCCGGCCAGCGACGTCTTCGCCGTCCGCGTCCCGGACGGCGAATGGGACAAGAAGGTCCTGCTGCAGTTCGAGCGCGAAATGCTCGGGCTCTACGTGTCCGACCATCCGCTGTTCGGGCTCGAACACGTGCTGGCCGGCGCCGCCGACGACACGATCGCGAACATCCAGGCCGAGGCGACCGACGAGCCGAAGACCGTGCAACTGGCCGGCATCATCTCCGCGGTGAACCGCCGCGTCACCAAGGCCGGTGCGCCATGGGCCAACGCGGTCCTCGAGGATCTCGAAGGCTCCATCGAGGTGATGTTCTTCCCGGCGACGTACGCGCAGGTCGCGCTCACCATCGCCGAGGACGCCGTGGTCTCGATCAAGGGACGAACCGATGCCCGCGAGGACACCGTCAAGCTGATCGCCTCGGACATCACCGTGCTCAACACCGATGTCGCTGCACCACGCGGACCGGTGGTGGTCACCCTGCCGACCGTGCGGTGCACGCCGCCGGTGGTCGGGCGGCTCAAAGAGATCCTGCTCGGCCATCCCGGCCCCACGGCGGTGCACCTCAGATTGACCGGCCGCGAGGAGCGCGTGGTCTGCCTCGACGGGTTCGCGGTGCGGGTCAGCCCGGCGCTCATGGCCGAGCTCAAGCCGCTGCTGGGCTCCACCGCCATCTCGGCATAACCACGCGCCCCTGCCCAGCGCTAGGCCGAGCGCTGGTAAGTGCGGAACGCGCGGGTGGCCAGCCAGCCGAGCGCGGCCGCCAGCGCGACCAGCGCGGCCAGGCGTGGCAGCACGGCGCCCCACTGCGGGGTGCCGGAGAGCACCTGCCGCGATGCGGTCACCGCCCAGTCGACCGGGTTGTAGCGCGCCACGTGCTGCACCCACCCGGGCGACAGTTTGGTGTCCATCACCGCACCGGACAGGAACTGCAGCGGCAGCACGATGAACTGGCTGATCCCGATCAAAGCCTCCTGCTGGCGTACCAGCAGCGCGATCGCGTTCGAGAACGACGCGATGATCATCGAGATGAGCACCGCCGACAGCGTGGTCACCGCGATACCCGCGATCCCACCCGGGAAGCGCGCGCCGGCCGCGAACGCGATGCCGAACACGATCAGCGTCTGGATCACAGTCGTGATCGCCTGGTAGGCAATCGTGGCGATGATCATCGCGCCGCGCCGGACGGGGGAGGCGAGCAGCCGGTCCATCACGCCGATCGACATGTCCTCGATGTAGACCGTTCCGGCCCAGCCGCTGGAGAACAGCGCGGTCATGATGATCACGCCCGGGGCGATGAATTCCAGGTAGCTGACGCCGTGGCTGAACCCGGGAATGTCGATCACGGCCTTGAACAGTTGCCCGAACAGCAGCAGCCAGATCACCGGTTGCACCAGGCTGATCGCCAGGAACGCCGGCTGCCGCATCAGCGTGCGCGCCGAGCGCATGGTCAACAGTCCCGATTGGGTGGTCAGCGTTGCCATGGTTATGCCACCTCCTCGTAGGCCCGGCCCGCGTAGCGCAGGTACACGTCGTCGAGGGACGGACGGGCGACGGTCACCGCGGCGACGCCGAGTCCGGCGCCGTCCAGCGCCGCCAGCACGGCCGGGACGGCCCGCGCCCCGCTGTCGGCACGGGCGCGCAGCCGCACGCCGTCGGCGGTGACATCGCGCAGCCCAGGAACCGTGCCGAGCACGCCGGCGGCCGACGGCGCGGCGGTGTCGAGCTCGACGTGCACGGTGTCGCCGCGCAGTTCGCTCTTGAGCGCGTCCGGCGTCCCCTCCACCACGACCCGTCCGGCGTCGACGATCGCCAGGCGGTCAGCCAGCCGATCCGCCTCGTCGAGGTAGTGCGTGGTGAGCAGCACGGTCATCTGCTCGTCGCCGGCCAGCCGGTCGATCTCGGCCCACATGTCGGCACGGGCCTGCGGGTCGAGCCCGGTCGTCGGCTCGTCGAGGAAGAGCACCTGCGGGCGGTGCACCAGCCCGATCGCGACATCGAGCTTGCGCGCCATGCCGCCCGAGTACGTCTTGGTCAGTCGATTGGCTGCGTCGGCGAGGCCGAAGCGGGTCAGCAACTCGCCGGCCCGGGCACGTGCCGCGGTTCGCGACATGCCCTGGATCCGGCCGGCCAGCTCGAGGTTCTCGCGCCCGGTGGCCATCGGGTCGCCCGACGACTTCTGCGATACCAGGCCGATGGCGCGCCGGACCCGATCGGGAGTGCGCAGCACGTCGAGACCGGCCACCGTGGCCGAGCCGCTGTCCGGGCGCGACAGGGTGGTCAGGATCTTGACGGTCGTCGACTTGCCCGCGCCGTTGCGACCGAGCAGCGCGAACACGCTGCCGGCCGCGATCTGGATGGACAGCCCTTCCAGTGCGCGGATGCGGTCAGCGCCGCGCGGGCCGGGATAGGTCTTGATCAGTTCGTGCGCTTGCAGCGCATTGGGGTGGGACATGGGACTCCTCGAACAGCAGGGGAGCCGGACCGCACCGCCTATCGTGATCAGTGCGCCTCGGGAGCGGCCTTGCGGTCTCGACTCGGGGAAGTAGCCCCTGGCCGGTGTTGCCACACCGGTCAGGGGTTGGGGCTATCGGTCGATGTTGTCGGCCAGGATCTGCGCCTCCTTCCCCAGATTGCCGACCGGGTCGGCCATGATCTGCTCGTAGCTCATCCCGGCGGCGCGCAGCTCGTGGATGCGCCGCCATACCTCGGTACCACCCAGCTTCTCGGAGCGGATGCGCTGCGCGAGGTCGATGACGAAGTCGACCTCGGCGGTGAGCATCGCCTGCCGGAACCGGGTCTCGACCGAGAAGACCTCGGGCAGGCCCATGTCGTCGGCGACCTTTTCGGCGGCGACGATGCCGCCGAGTTCGATCCGCAGCCCGACCACGCGATCTTCGAAGAGCCGGGCCACCTCCGCCGGCGGCAGCCCGGCCATCAGCGACAGGCCGGCCTCGAGCGAGGTGTAGTTGCGCACCGGTGTCGACAGCAGTTCCGCGAGCCAGTCCTCGAACTCGCTGCTGCCCTCAGCGGTGATCTCGTAGATGGTGCGCTCGGGGCGGCGTCCCTCGCGCAGCGTCTCGCGCGAGGTGATCAGCCCGTGCTTCTGCAGCGACTCGACGACCGCGTACAGCGAACCGTAGTTCAGCTTGATGCTGTGCTCCTTGCCGCGGGTGCGCAGCGTCGTGGAGATCTCGTACGGGTGCATCGGCCGCTCGGACAGGCAGCTCAGCACCGCGAGGGCGAGCGGGTTGCTCACTCGGCGCCGCGTCATTTCGTCTCCTCTGCTTCGATTACTCGGAATGGAGTATTCGATAGGACGGATCGGGTGTCAACGCATTTCGTCCCGCTCGGCTGGCTAGCCTGGGCGGGGTGGAGCCCGATCCGAATCGCACGCCGGACATCCTGCGTAAGCCCGCCGGAGGCACCCCGCCGCCGCAGGACGAACCAGAGGTGGGCGACTTCCGCCCCGGTTCGCCGTTCAGCCAGTGGGCGCTGGGCCGCTACCTCGTCGGCAGGGCGCTGACCGAGTCGATCGGCACTTCTTTGCTGATCGTCGCGCTCGCGGTGTTCGCGGTGGCTGCCGTGGCCGAGTGGTTGCTGCACTCGACGCTGCTCGCCGTGCTGCTGGTGATCGTGGCCGTCTTCGTGCTGCTGATGCGGTGGGTGCTGCTTGCCGTCGTGCGCCGGCTGACCTCGTTCAGCCAATACGCCCCGATCGAGGAACGGATCAACACCCTCGTCGCCGAGACGCGCGGCGATGTGTTCCGGGAACTGCGCCGGGTCGGGTTGCCCAGTCACATGTGGACGCTGCCGCTGCTGCCGATCCGGTTGCTAGGCAGCAAGCGCCGGCCGGACACGGTCGAGCGGATGCGTGCGTTCGAACTCGCCCGGGTCGTGCCCAAGGCGCGCATCGACGAGACATTCCTGCTGCTCCGCCAGGCCGGTACCGGCGGGCGCTCGTCGTCGCGGCCCTGACGTGCTGGCACACTGACCGGCATGTCCGTCGTCGCCAGCCAACCCGCGGTTGCCGACGTTCGGTCTGATCGAATCGCGCAGCTCAACGGCTCGGTCAAGGTGATCGGCGTCCTCGCGGTCGTTGGTGCGCTGCTCGGCTTGGTGTGGCAGGCCTGGAGCCCGGCCGGCCCGGCAGGCGCGGTGCTGCAGCAGGGGATCCAGGCCGACGAGAACGAGGCCTTCGTCGGCGGCGACGGCCGGTTCGCCCTGATCACGGTCATCGTCGGTTTGCTGGCCGGCGTCGCGGCCTGGCAGGTGCGCTCGCTGCGCGGCGCGAGAGGCCCGTTCGTAGCGCTGGCGCTGGTCGTCGGCGGGTTCGTCGGGGCCGCGCTCACCGAGTGGGTCGGCTACCTCGTGCGCGGCGACGGCAACGGGTTTGCCTGCACGGCGGCATCGGGCCGCTGCATCGATCACCTGCCGCTGACCGTGCACATGCACGCGCTGCTGCTTGCCGAGGCAATCGCGGCCGTGCTCGTCTACAGCCTGTTCGTCGCGTTTGCGGTCGACGACGACCTGGGCCGTCCGGATCCAGGTCGGCGCGCTCGCGGCGTGCCGGTGTCAGTTTGGCCGGAGCCTGACCCGCAGCAAACCTGGGGATACCGCGACAGTTCGGGTCCGGCGTAGCAGGACCACCTCGCGCCGCAGCACCCGCTGCACATGAAACAGTCGCGCGGTTGCGGTCTCGTCCTCGAGCAGTTGCTGGTGGTCGTCCTGGCTGAGCGGGGCTTCGGTGGCCAGCCGGTAGGACAGCAGGCTGACATCGGAAGGGTAGGGATCCGACGAGGTGACCTCGGTGCCGGTGAGCATGCCGAGCAGTCGCGCGTACTCGGCGGCCAGCGCCCTGGCGGCGTTGAGCAACCCGTCGGGCAGCTCGCCGTCCAGCTCGGGCAGGTAGTCGACCTCCGCGATCAGGTACGGCGCGGGGGCGTCGACGAGCCGCCGGATCCGGAACCGCGAGCTGCCGCCGGTGAGCAGGTTGACGGTGCCGTCGCCGGCCGGATGGTTCTCGAGAATCTCCGCGACGGTGCCCACCTGGGCGAACTGGGGCACCGCGTCGTCCAGGCCGGTGTCGACCTCGGAGCCGGCCGTCAAGGCGACGACACCGAAGGCACCGCGGCCGTCCACCGCGGTCACATCCGCGAGCATCCGCAGGTAGCGGGGTTCGAAGATGCGCATCGTCAGCGGGCAGCCGGGCATCAGCACGTGCCCGAGTGGGAACAGCGGCAGCAGGTCGGCCACCAGGCCACGCTAGCCGCGCCGAGTTGGCTTGGCCCGAACTGCGGGCCGAATGTGCACAGATCGGCCCGTAAACTTTCTTCCGTGCTTCGCCGCCTCGATCTGACGTCTGCCGGGTCCGCCGACCTGCGCCGGGTACTGCCCCGCGCGGCGGTCGACGTGCATGCGGCCCTTGAGGTGGTCACGCCGCTGGTCGAGGACGTCGCCGCGCGCGGCTACGCGGCCGTGCGGGAAGCAACGCTGCGCTTCGACGGCGTCGATGTGCCGGCGCCGCGGGTCCCGTCCGAGGTACTGCACGCCGCGCTGGCCGAGCTTGACCCGGCGGTGCGCGATGCGCTGGCCGAATCGATCCGCCGCGCTCGCATCGTGCACGAGGCCCAGCGCCGCGAGAGTGTCGACGTCCAGGTCGTCCCGGGCGGGACGGTCACCGAACGGTGGATTCCGGTTGCCCGGGTAGGGCTGTACGTCCCCGGCGGGCTGGCCGTCTACCCGTCCAGCGTGGTGATGAACGTCGTCCCGGCCCAGGTCGCGGGCGTCGCCTCGATCGCGGTGTTCTCACCCGCGCAGAAGGAATTCCAGGGACGGCCGCACCCGGCCATCCTGGCGGCCTGCGCTCTGCTCGGCGTCGACGAGATGTACGCGGTCGGCGGCGCGCAGGCGATCGCGCTGGCTGCCTACGGCGATGTCGAGCTGGGCATCGAGGCGGTCGACGTGATCACCGGCCCGGGCAACGTGTATGTCGCGGCAGCCAAGCGATTGGTGCGTGGCGTGGTCGGGATCGACGCCGAGGCCGGCCCGACCGAGATCGCGATCCTCGCCGACGCCACCGCCGATCCGGTGCACGTGGCCGCCGATCTGATCAGCCAGGCCGAGCACGACACGCTCGCGGCGTCGGTCCTGGTCACCGACTCCGTCGTACTGGCCGACGCCGTCGACACCGAGGTCGAGCGGCAGGTGGCGCTCACCAAGCACCTCGAGCGGGTGAGCACCGCGCTGACCGGCCAGCAGTCGGCGACGTGCATCGTCCGCGACCTCGAGCAGGGGCTCCAGGTCGTCGATGCCTACGCGGCCGAGCACCTCGAGGTGATCACCGCAGACGCCCGTACGTGGGCCGAGCGAGTGACGAACGCGGGCTGCATCTTCGTGGGCCCGCATGCTCCTGTGTCGCTGGGTGACTACTGCGCAGGGTCGAACCACGTGCTGCCGACCGGGTGCACGGCGCGCCACTCATCGGGGTTGTCGGTGCAGTCGTTCCTGAAGGGTGTGCATCTCGTCGAGTACAGCGCCGAGGCGCTGGCCGAGGTTGCCCCGCACGTGCTTGCGCTGTCGGCGGCCGAGGATCTGCCGGCACACGGCGCCGCCGTCGCCGTCCGGCTCTCATGAGCGACCGACCGGTGACGTTGGACGAGCTGCCGATCCGCGACGAGTTGCGTGGCGAGCAGCCCTACGGTGCCCCACAGCTGGACGTGCCGGTGCAGCTCAATGTCAACGAGAACCCCTACCCGCCCAGCGAGGCCGTTGTCGCCGACATCGCGACCGCCGCCGGCAAAGCGGCGCGGACGCTGAACCGCTACCCCGAGCGCGACGCGGTGGCGCTGCGTGCCGACCTGGCGGCGTACCTGAACAGCGATGGCGCCGATAGGCTGACCGCGTCGCACGTGTGGGCTGCGAACGGCTCGAACGAGGTCATGCTGCACCTGCTGCAGGCTTTTGCCGGGCCCGGACGGACCGTGCTGTCGTTCGCCCCGACGTACTCGATGTATCCCGAATACGCCCGCGACACGCACTCGGCGTGGGTGCTCGGGCGGCGCGCTGACGACTTCACGATCGACGGCGACGTCGCGCGGGCAGCCATCGCCGAGCACCAGCCGTCGGTCGTCTTCCTGGCTTCGCCGAACAACCCCACCGGCACTGCACTGCCGCTCGCCGACATCGAGGCAATCCTCTCCGTCGCGCCGGGCATGGTCATCGTCGATGAGGCATACGCGGAGTTCCGCCGTGCGGGCGTGCCGAGCGCGCTCTCGTTGCTGCCGCGCTACCCCCGCCTGGTCGTGACTCGCACGATGTCGAAAGCGTTCGCGCTCGCCGGGGGGCGGCTCGGCTACATGGCGGCGGCGCCGGCCGTGGTGGACGCGGTGCGCATCGTGCGGTTGCCCTATCACCTGTCGGCAGTGGGGCAGGCGGTCGCACGTGTTGCGCTGGCCCACTCCGACGAGCTGCTCGCGGCAGTGTCTGTGCTGCGCGACGAACGCGAGCGGACCGTGGCGTGGGTGCGGTCGCGCGGGCTGCAGTGCGCCGAGTCCGACGCCAACTTCGTCCTGTTCGGCACGTTCGCCGATCGGCACGCCGTGTGGCAGGGCTTGCTCGACCGCGGCGTTTTGATCCGGGAGACTGGTCCGGACGGCTGGCTGCGCGTGTCCATCGGCACGCCCGAGGAAATGACTGCGTTTCGTACCGCACTGGAAGAGGTACTGCGATGAGCCGAATCGGCCGCGTGGAGCGGGCTACCGCCGAGACCAAGGTGCTCGTGTCGATTGACCTGGACGGCGTGGGGCGTACCGACGTCTCGACCGGTGTCGGTTTCTACGACCACATGCTGTCCTCCTTCGGCAAGCACGGCCTGTTCGACCTGACCGTGCAGGTCGACGGCGACCTGCACATCGACGCGCACCACACTGTCGAGGACACCGCGATCGCCCTCGGCCAGGCCTTCGCGCAGGCTGCCGGCGACAAGGCGGGCACGCGCCGCTTCGGTGACGCGCTCATCCCGATGGACGAGTGCCTGGTGCAGGCGGCGGTCGATCTGTCCGGTCGTCCGTACCTCGTGCACCGCGAGCCCGATGGTGCACCGGCCACGATCGGGCCTGACTACGCGACCACCCTGACCCGGCACGTCTTCGAGTCGTTCACCTACCACGCCGCGCTGGCGCTACACGTTGTCGTGCACAGCGGACGCGATTGGCATCACGTGACAGAAGCGCAGTACAAGGCGGTCGCCCGGGCGCTGCGGGCAGCGGTCGAGATCGACCCGCGGGTGCAGGGCATCCCGTCCACGAAGGGCGTGCTCTGAAACGCGTCGTCGTCCTCGACTACGGATCGGGCAATCTCCGCTCTGCCCAGCGTGCACTCGAACGGGTCGGGGCCGACGTCACTGTGACGGCTTCGCGTGACGCCGCGCTCGCCGCGGACGGGCTCGTCGTGCCCGGTGTCGGCGCGTTCGCCGCGTGCATGGCCGGGCTCGATGCCGTCGACGGGCGCGCGATCGTCGAGGAGCGGCTGCGCGCGATGCGTCCGATGCTCGGCATCTGCGTAGGCATGCAGGTGCTCTTCGAGGCCGGTGTCGAGCACGGGGTGCAGACCAAGGGCTTGGGTGTGTTGCCGGGCCGGGTCGAGCAGTTGCACGCTTCGGTGTTGCCGCACATGGGGTGGAACACCGTCGACATGTGCGATGGCTCGAAGCTGTTCGCCGGCATCGATCCCGGCACGCGCTTCTACTTCGTGCACTCCTACGCCGCGCATCACACGTCCGGTCTCGTGTCGCGCACTGAGCACGGCGAGCCGTTCGTCGCCGCGGTCGAGGACGGCCTGGTGAGTGCGACCCAGTTCCACCCGGAGAAGTCCGGCGACGCCGGTGCCGCGCTGCTCACGAACTGGCTCGAGGCGCTGTGATCGTCCAGTCAGCCGGACGGGCTGGGACGTGAGCAAAGAGCGGGCGCAGGCACGGGCCGCGCGCGCGGCCGAAGCGGAGCAGCGCATTGCCACCGCCGAGGAGCGCCGGGCCAAGGAGGTCGCCGAGCGGGCCAAGCGCGAGCGGCGCGACCTGGCCTGGCGGCGGATGCGGCTGTGGCAGCATGGCGCGGGCTTCCGCCGCAACAAGGAGCGCTGGGCCGCCCTGGGCACGCTCGCCATGGTGCTCATCCTGCTGGCGTTCCTGCTCACCGACTCGTTCAAGGTGGTGTTGCTCGTCATCCTCGTACTGATCGTCGGCGGGCCGGCCCTGGTGATGCTGACCTTCGATCGGAGATCCAAATGACGCTGGTGCTGCTTCCTGCCGTCGACGTGCAGGACGGCGCGGCGGTGCGCCTGGTGCAGGGAGCCGTCGGATCCGAGACGTCCTACGGCGACCCGCTCGACGCGGCGCTGGCCTGGCAGCGTGGCGGCGCGGAATGGATCCATCTGGTCGACCTCGACGCGGCCTTCGGCCGAGGCGACAACCGTGAACTGCTCGCCAGCGTGGTCAAGCAAATCGACGTAGCGGTCGAGCTCTCCGGCGGCATCCGCGACGACGCGTCGCTCACCGCCGCGCTGGCCACGGGGTGTGCACGCGTCAACCTCGGGACGGCCGCGCTCGAGGCGCCCGACTGGGTGCGCGCCGCGATCGCCGAGCACGGCGACAAGATCGCCGTCGGCCTCGACGTGCGCGGCACCACGCTCGCCGCCCGCGGCTGGACGCAGGAGGGCGGTGACCTGTGGGAGACGATGGCCCGCCTCGACCGCGACGGGTGCGTGCGCTACGTCGTCACCGACGTCAACCGAGACGGCACGCTGACCGGCCCCAACCTGCAACTTCTGCTGGACGTCTGCGCCCGCACCGACGCGGCCGTGGTGGCCAGCGGCGGCGTTTCGTCGCTCGACGACCTGCGCGCCGTCGCCGCGCTCGGCACGGTCGAGGGCGCCATCGTCGGGAAGGCGCTCTATGCGGGCGCATTCACGCTGCCGGAGGCTCTTGCCGCGGTCAGCTGATCCAGCGGGCGGCCCTCGCAGTCAGGGTCCGTCCGGCCAAGGCCAACAAGGCCGTGCACTTCCGGCTGGAATACCAGCGCAACGGCAGCTGGCATCGCGCCGACACCGACGTCGAGACCTCAACGAGCACGGCATCACGGTGGTGGCGTTCGACGGACGGACCTACGAGCCGCTGCGCATCCGTGCTGCCTACTGGGCCGATGGCACGAACGCCGGCGCCGCCGGACCGTGGCGCTACGTGGAGTTCACCTAAGGTCACCAAGCTACGTCGGTGGCGCGCCGGCGCTCAGAACCGCGACGAATCCAGGTTCCTCGGCGAGAATGGACCGATGAGCGTTGCCGTCCGTGTCATTGCGTGCTTGGACGTCGATGCCGGCCGGGTGGTCAAGGGTGTCAACTTCGTCGGACTGCGCGATGCCGGTGACCCGGTCGAACTCGCGCGCCGCTACGACGAGCAGGGGGCCGACGAACTGACCTTCCTCGACATCACTGCGTCGTCCGGCGAGCGAGAGACCACCTACGAGGTGGTGCGCCGCACCGCTGAGCAGGTGTTCATCCCGCTCACCGTCGGCGGCGGGGTCCGCTCGGTCGGTGACGTCGATGCGCTGCTTCGCGCCGGCGCGGACAAGGTGGGCGTGAACACTGCCGCGATCGCCCGCCCCGCAGTGCTCGCCGAGATCGCCGAGCGGTTCGGACGGCAGGTGCTGGTGCTGTCGGTCGACGCGCGCCGTGCCGCGACCGAATCCGGTTTCGAGGTGACCACGCACGGCGGGCGCCGCGGTACCGGCATCGATGCCGTCGACTGGGCGCGCCAGGCGGCGGAGCTGGGGGCCGGTGAGATCCTGCTGAACTCGATGGATGCAGACGGGACGAAGGACGGCTACGACCTCGAGCTGATCGGTCTCGTGCGCGCGGCTGTAACGGTGCCGGTCATCGCGAGCGGCGGCGCCGGCAAGCTGGCCGACTTCGCCCCGGCCGTGCACGCCGGTGCCGACGCGGTGCTGGCGGCGAGCGTCTTCCACTTCGGTGACCTGACCATCGGGCAGGTCAAGGATTCGCTGCGCGCCGCGCAGGTCGTGGTGCGCTGACCGGTCAGATTGCGATCGGCCAATCGCGGACGGTCGTGACGTCCTCGTCGGTGCCCTCGTAGTCGACCTGGGCGATCCGCTGCCGGCCGAAGGCCACCAGGGCAAGCTCCACCGGGTCACCGGTAACGGTGACGCGCGGCGCGCCGCGGCCGATCGTGGCCGACGCGTGGTCGGGCCAGGCAAGCTGCACCGGCACCGGAACTGACCGCATCGTCATCCGGGCGCCGACGCGCAGCCGCGCCCAGATCGTCTCTACCCGTTTCGCCGGGACGGCCCGCGGCTGCCACTGCTGGCCGGCGCGGCGGACGTCCTCGTTGTGGATCACGTACTCGAGCAGGTTCAGCGCCTCGCGCAGGCGTGGACGGGCCAGCGGTGACCAGATCGGCGGGCCTGCGGCGAAGTCGGCAATGACCTGCTCGTACTCGTGCGTGGCGGCGTAGGCATCCAGGTGGCGTTGGGCATAGTCCCGCATCCGCTGGACCGGGACGCGGCCGGCGAGCTCGGCGAACGAGCGTTCACGCAGCAGCAGGTGGGCGGCGAGCTGGCTCGTCGTCCACTCCGGGATCAAGGTCGGCGCGCCGGGCCCAGCCAGGCGGAGCGACTCGACCAGGTCGTTTCGCTCGTCCAACGCGTGTGTGTCCACCTGTTCACCCTAAGATGCCTGGCGTGGACGACGACCTCCGTGATGCTCCCGGGCCGGTCGTCGGTGCGGTCGCGCTCGGCGTCGCGCCGTTGCCGTTTCTCGCCGTGTACGCGGTGCTGTTCATCTCGCGCGGCACGATCCGTCCCGTCGTCCCGCCCGACATCGGCAACTCCAAGGGCGACGAGCTGGTTGCAGGGCTGATTGCGCTAGCCGCGTTCGTGGTCGGCGCTCTTGCGGCCTACTGGTTCCTGGATCGGCGGCGCCGGTGGCTCTTCGTGATCTTCCAGGCAGCCGTGCTGGCCACCTCGATCGACCTCGTCGTCGACTCGACGACCGGCTCGCCAGCCATCCCGCTGGTGCTCGCATTGACCTCGCTGGTCGCGCTGGTCCTGGCCTTCGTCCCGGCATCGTGGGAGCACATGCACAGCGATCGGCCGCCCTGGCTGCGCCGGAGGGGTGCTGGGCGAAGCGTGGACCCGGCCGAGGCGGGGCTGCCGGCGCAGTCACCGGACATTCCGCTCTGATCGCCAGACACCTACCCTATTCACAGGAAGTGCCAAGGCCCGGCCCAGCTGCGTCGTTCATTCTTGGCGCACAGCGTGCGCTGAACCGGTACTGAGGAGACAAGAATGAGTGCAGCAATGGCCAGCGGCAGCGCGACCAAGCGTCGGGTTCTGGTCGTTGACGACGAGGAGAACGTTACGCATCTGGTGTCGTCTGCACTGCGGTTTGACGGCTTCGAGACGGTTACCGCTGAGGATGGCAACGACGCCCTTGCGAAGATCTCGCAGTACGAGCCGGATCTGATCGTCCTCGACGTCATGATGCCCGGGCGCGACGGCCTCGGCGTGCTCCAAGAGCTGCGCGCCACCGGCTCGCAGGTGCCGGTGATCTTCCTGACCGCGCGCGACACGTCGACCGATCGGGTCGCGGGGCTGCGTGCCGGTGCCGACGACTACGTCGTCAAGCCGTTCTCGATCGAGGAGCTGCTCGCTCGGGTGCACGCCGTGCTGCGCCGTTCCGCGCCGGAGGAGGGACGCGACGGCGTGCTGCACATCGCCGACCTCGAGCTGGACGAGAACAGTCACGAGGTGACCCGCGCCGGCGTCGAGGTGCACCTCACCGCCACCGAGTTCGAGCTGCTGCGCTACCTGATGCGCAACGAGCGCGTCGTGCTGTCGAAGTCGCAGATCCTCGACCGGGTGTGGAAGTACGACTTCCAGGGCCAGTCGAACATCGTCGAGCTCTACATCGGCTACCTGCGCAAGAAGGTCGACTCGGTCGAGCCGAAGCTGATCCACACGATCCGCGGCGCCGGCTACGTCATCAAGGCGCCGCGCGGTTGACGTGATGTTGACCCCGCCATGACCGCGGCGCCCTTCGCGCCGCAGCCGGAACCGGTCCCACGACGCCGTGGACTCGGCCCACGCAGCCTCACCGCGCGCCTGATCTTCGGCGTCGGCGCGCTGGTACTGGTACTGGTACTGGCGATCGGCGCGAGCACTTACTACGCACTGCGCACGTTCCTCTCGGATCGACTCGATCAGCAGCTCGATTCAACCGTGACCGGATCGCTGGGGCGACTGTTCAGCCCGGAGCCGGTCGGGTCGCTGCCGCTGCACAACCCGCAGGACGTCTACGTGGCAGGCATCGTGACCGGCGTGGACGAACTCGCTTACGCTCCCTCGCCCAACGTCAAACACTTGAAACTGACCGACGCCGATGTCGACAGGTTGGCACACGTACCTGCGGGCACGACAACAACGGTGACCACGCGTGACGACCTCGAGTTCCGCGTGGTCACGATCCAGCCGATCGTGATGACGGTGGAGACGCCGCAGCACCTCAGCAGCGTTCCAGTGATCACGGTGGTAGGTCTTTCGACCGATGAGGAACATCGCACGCTGAGCCGGTTGCTCACGGCCGAGCTGATCATCGGTGGCAGCGCGGTCGCGTTGGCGCTGCTCGCGACCGCGTCCGGGGTCCGGTTCAGCCTGCGCAACCTGCGCCGGGTGACGACGACTGCCAACGAGGTGGCTGCCGAGCTCTCGCCGACCGGGAGCGGGCTGGAGCGTCGCGTCGACGTTCCCGACGACGGGTCGGAGGTGGGTCAGCTGGCGGAATCGATGAACACGCTGCTGTCCACGGTCGAGACGCAGTTCGCGGCCCGGCTGCAGAGCGAGGACCGGCTGCGGCAGTTTCTCGCCGATGCCTCGCACGAACTGCGCACCCCGCTCACGTCCATTCGCGGTTACGCCGAACTCGCGCGCATGCAGCGCACCGCCGGCGCCGACGCCGACGACAACCTGTCGCGCATCGAGTCCGAGGGCACGCGCATGTCGCGCCTGGTCGAGGATCTGCTGATGCTCGCGCGCGGTGACCAGTCCAGCACGCCGCGTCAGGAATTCGTCGATCTCGCCGAGTTGCTCGATGACGCGGTCAGCGGGGCGCGGGCTGCGTTTCCGAACCGGCCGATCGACACCCAACTCGCGGCCGGGCTGCATGTCGTGGGTGATCCCGACCAGCTGTACCGCTTGGTGCGCAACCTCATCGGAAATGCCGACATGCACACCGCGCTCGGCCGCCCGGTACTCGTCCGGTGCGAACTGGACGGGCCGTATGCCGTTGTCCAGGTCATCGACGGCGGGCCGGGGTTGCCGCCCGAGGAGTCGGCGCACGTCTTCGAGCGGTTCTGGCGCGCCGACAAGGCCCGCAGCCGGGCGCGCGGCGGGAGCGGGCTCGGCCTGTCGATCGTCGCCGCCATCGTCACCGCGCACGGCGGCACGGTGCAGTTCGAGAGCTCGGTCGAGTACGGCAGCACGGTCACCGTCCGGCTGCCCGCCGTGCACACCTGACCTCAGCTTTGCCCCGCGTACCCACGCTGGCCGAGCCGCGCAGCGTGCATTGGCGGGGCAAAGCGGCGGGCCTGCGCGGCCTTGCCCCGCGTACGCGCGCTCGCCGAGCCGCGCAGCGTGCATTGGCGGGGCAAAGCGGGTCGTGGCAGTGTCCGGCGGATCGTTGGGCACAATTGACGGATGCCGCCGCGCGTTCCGTCCGAGCTGGACCCCGCGATCGCCGCGCGCCTCAAGCGGGATCCGGCCGGGCTGGTCGCCGCCGTGGTCCAGCAGTACGACTCCGGCGAGGTGCTCATGGTCGGCTGGATGGACGACGAGGCTCTGCACCGCACGCTGACCACCGGCCGGGCCACCTACTGGTCGCGCTCGCGCCAGGAGTACTGGATCAAGGGCGAGACGTCCGGGCACGCCCAGCACGTGAAGTCGGTGGCCTTCGACTGCGACGGCGACGCGCTGCTGATCAAGGTCGATCAGGTCGGCGCAGCCTGCCACACCGGTGACCGCACGTGCTTCGACGCGGGCCAGGTGCTGTGATCACCCGAGCCGATCTCGATGAGCTGCACCGCACCCACCGCCTCGTCCCGATCACGCGAACCCTGTTCGCGGATGCCGAGACGCCGGTCGGCGTGTACCGCAAGCTCGCTGCGGGGCGTCCGGGCACGTTCCTGCTCGAGTCGGCCGAAGCGGGCGCGTCGTTCTCGCGCTGGTCGTTCGTCGGCGTGAATGCCGTCGCGTCGTTGCGTGCCGACGGCGATCGCGCCGTGTGGACGGGCGATGTGCCCGGCGACTTCCCGACCGAGGGCGATCCGCTCGAGGTGCTCGGCGCGGCGTGGCGCGCGCTGAAGGGCCCGCGGCTACCCGGGCTGCCGCCCCTGACCGGCGGGTTCGTCGGTTACCTCTCCTATGACGTCGTGCGGCACATCGAGCGAATCCCCGACAAGGCCGTCGACGAGCTCGGCATGCCCGACCTCACCATGCTGCTGGTCACCGACCTCGCCGCGGTCGATCACCACGAGTGCGCTGTGGTGCTGATCGCCAACGCGGTGCTGCACCCGAGCATGACCTCGACCGAACTCGACGCGGCGCACGCCGATGCGGTGCGACGGCTCGACGCGATGCAGGCCGCGCTCGACACGCCCGCCGCCTCGACGGTCGCGACAATCTCGCCCGCGCCGCCGAAACCGGCGGTGTCGCGGACCCCGCCGGGCCAGTACCAGCCCGCGGTCGAGCTCGCGCTCGAGGCGATCCGTGCCGGCGAGGTCTTCCAGATCCAGGTCGGGCAGCGGTTCACCATCGAGACCAGTGCCGATCCGCTGGACGTGTACCGGGTGCTGCGCACGCTCAACCCCTCGCCGTACATGTACTTCCTGCGCACCGCGGACGTCGACATCGTCGGCTGCAGCCCCGAGGCTCTCGTCACCGTGCAGGACGGACGGGCCGTGCTGCACCCGATTGCCGGTACCCGCAAGCGCGGCGACACGGCTGAGCGTGACGCGGCGCTGGCCGCCGAGCTGGTCAGCGACCCGAAGGAGCAGGCCGAGCACGTCATGCTCGTCGATCTCGCCCGCAACGACCTTGGCCGGGTTTCCGCGCCGGGCAGCGTGCATGTCGTCGAGTTCGGCGCGGTCGAGCGGTACAGCCATGTCTGGCACATCGTGTCGACGGTCGAGTCGCAGGTGGCCGAAGGCAAGGACGCCTTCGACGTGCTCACCGCCACGTTCCCTGCGGGCACGCTCACCGGCGCACCGAAGGTGCGTGCGATGGAGCTGATCGACGAACTCGAACCGGTCCGTCGCGGCGTCTACGGCGGCGCGGTCGGCTATCTCGACGCAGCCGGTGATCTCGACGTGGCGATCGCGATCCGGACGGCCGTGATGCGCGACGGTATCGCCTACGTCCAGGCCAGCGCAGGGATCGTGGCCGACAGCAAGCCCGAGCTGGAAGAACTCGAGACCCGCAACAAGGCTCGCGCGGTGCTGCAAGCGATCGCGACTGCGGAAACCCTGCGACCAGTGCAGGGATGAGATCGCGTGCGGAGTTCGCCATCGCGCTGCTGATCGAGATCATCGGTGCGGCCGGCGTCCTCTTGGTGTCGTCCCGCACGTGGCAGACGATCACCACTCAACGTCCTCGCCCGTTCGCCGATGACGTGCTGCACATATCCGGGCGGTCGATCGACACCGCGAGCACCGCGCTCGCGCTGGTCGGCCTCGCCGGCGTGGTCGCGGTGCTCGCCACGAAGGCAGTGGTGCGCCGCGCCGTCGGCGTGCTGGTTGCGCTCGCTGGTGCCGGCATCGTGTGGCGCAGCATCAGTGCAGTGCCCGCAGTCAGCGCGACGCGCGCCGATGCGCTGGTGCGCGACAAGCATCAACTCGTCGCGGGAGCCGAGGTGGTGGGTCGGCAGGTCACAACCGCTCCGGCGTGGGGCATCACCTCGGCGAGCGGTGGCATGCTCGTGTTGCTGGCCGGTGTGCTGATCGCATGGCGCGGTAGCCGATGGAGCGCGATGTCGGCCAAGTACGAGGCGCCGGTCGCTGACACCGAGCAGGACGAGCAGGCGCGGGCGAAGGCAGACGTACGAATGTGGACCGCAATGGAACGCGGCGAGGATCCGACCGATGACCCGACAGATCTTGCGTGACCGATCACGGCTAGTCTCTTGATGACCGCCATATCCCATCGGAGGGGGTTCGCAGATCGTGGGCGACGTGCTTGGCGACATTGTCGCCGGCGTCCGTGAGGACGTCGCCGCGCGCGAGGCTCTGCTTCCGTTCGAGCGAATCAAAGAGCTCGCGGCTGCCGCGGCCCCGGCCAAGGACGGGCTGGCCGCGTTGCGCGCGCCCGGTGTCGGCGTGATCGCAGAGGTGAAGCGGCGCAGCCCGTCGCGTGGTGCACTGGCCACGATCGGCGATCCGGCCGAACTCGCCGCGCAGTACCAGGCGGGCGGGGCCCGCATGATCAGCGTGCTGACCGAGCAGCGCCGCTTCGGTGGCTCGTTGCAGGATCTCGACGACGTCCGCGCGCGCGTGCAGGTGCCCGTGCTGCGCAAGGATTTCGTGCTCGGCTCGTACCAGGTGCATGAAGCGCGCGCGCACGGCGCCGATGTCGTGTTGCTGATCGTCGCCGCGCTCGAGCAGAACGCGCTCATCGGGTTGCGCGAGCGCATCGAATCGCTCGGCATGACCGCGCTGGTCGAGGTGCACACCGAGGACGAAGCTTCTCGGGCACTCGATGCCGGCGCGCGGGTCATCGGCGTCAACGCCCGCAATCTCAAGACGCTCGACGTCGATCGCTCCACGTTCGAGCGGATCGCGCCAGGCCTGCCCGGCGAGATCGTCAAGATCGCCGAGTCGGGGGTGCGCGGGCCGCTGGACCTGATCGAATACGCCGCTGCCGGGGCCGATGCCGTGCTGGTCGGAGAGAACTTGGTGACGACCGCCGACCCACGCCAGGCTGTCGCCGAACTGGTCACTGCGGGCGCCCATCCGGCGACCCCGCGACATTCGCGCTGAGGGCCCATGACGAGCCCGCCGCCCCGCGATCCGGACACCCAACCGATCAGACGGGTCGGGACCGGGGAGCGCAAGCGTGCGGCGGTCGCGCTCGGCGTGCTGGCCGTGGCTGCGCTCGCCCTGGTCGTGGTGATGATCTACGTGTTCGGGTCGTCAGGAGACAGTGGGACGACTGGGCCCACGCTCACCGCTCCTTCCGGACCGGCGGTGACAGTCACCGGCGGCGGTTCGCAGCCGCCGCCCAGCACGTCGTCGAGCCGCCCGCATCCGAGGCATACCAAGACATCGACCTCGCCGTCCTCGTCGACGTCGTCGTTCAGCGGCCCGGTCTCGTGTCCCACCTCGGCGCCGTGCTCGCTGGCCGATGACGTCGGCAATGTGATCCAGGCGCTCAACGACTTCCGCACGTCCCACGGGACGAAGGCGGTATCAGGCTCGGTGACCCAGGCGGCTCGAGACTGCGCGCTCGGCAACGGCGACACCAGCAATTGCCCCTCCGGCTACTACTGGGAGCCGGTTGGACGAAGCGGTGCGCAGGTGATCACCAAGATTGCCGCTGCGAACGGCGGCACCGGCTTCCTGCTCGATCACTCGATGACCGCGGTCGAGGTCGGCTGGGCGTACATCCCCAGCTCGCACGGCTACGAATGCGCGGTCGTGGCCGTGCACTGACGGTCACTGCGGCATCAGTGCTCGGCCGCCGCACGCAGCTCGCGGGTCAACGTGCTGGTGAGCTGCGTCGACGGCCCGTTGCCCGACGTGGTCAGCGACGAGTTGTCGATCAACACGATGCCGAGGGTGTCAGCGTCGGCCCAAACACCGACCGATGCGGTGTCGCCGCCCAGATCGACCGTCGCGCAGCGCATGGCGCCGCCCAGTGGTCCGGCGTTGACCGACTGCGGCCCGGTCGCCGCCCCGGCTCCGCCCAGCACCTGCTCGGCGATCGATCCGGGCGGGCCGGCGCGCAACCCGGGCCCGATGGTCGGGCTTGCCTTCGCGGTGAAGCCGATGAACAGAACGCTCGGCGAGCTGTCGCTGATGTCGGCGTAGACCGCGACGAGTGCGTCGGTGAGGTCGTCGGTGCCGATGCCCGCGAACGTCGCGGCGCCGGCGGTGAACATGCTCTGCACCTGGCTGCCCTGCAGCGTTGTCACCCTCGTGTAGGTGTCGAAGGCCTGCGGCAGGTGCAGCGTGTGCGCCCGATGCGAAACCGACGCCGTCGACACGACGATGCCGATGGTGGCGAGCGCGACGATCACGCAGACCGAGACGACGACCGACACGGTGCGCCGCCGCGCGCTCTGGTCCTGCTGCGGCCGCTGCCAGGTGACGCCCGGTGCGATGCCCGGTGCCGGGTAGCCCAGCGGTGGCGCGTACGGACCGGCCGGGTAGGACGTGTGCCCGAGCACCGCGGTCTCGTTGAGCGGCGCTACCCGCAGCTGCGGCGGCGCAAAGGCCGGCGGCGGAACGTAGCGCGGGTCGTCCACGCCTTCCACGGTAGGCCACCGGTATGCATGCCGACACCGATGCGTCGACTTGTCTAGACTGGCCGGCATGCAGGCAGTGGGCTTCGGCGGGCGATGGCGGGCGTGACGTCTCGTCTCGTCATCCACTCGTCCTCTCATCTGGAGCTCCGCCGTGTCCCACTCTGCACCTGTCCCTGACGCCACCGGCCATTTCGGTCCGTACGGCGGACGATTCGTCCCCGAGGCACTCGTCGGCGCGATCGACGACCTGACCACCGCGTTTCACGAGACTCAGGCCGATCCCGAGTTCCGCGCGGAACTGCAAGCACTCCTGCGTGATTTCACCGGCCGCCCGTCGCCGCTCACCGACGTGCCGAAGTTCTCCGAGCAGGCTGGCGGCGCGCGCGTCCTGCTCAAGCGTGAGGACCTCAACCACACCGGCTCGCACAAGATCAACAATGTGTTGGGGCAGGCGCTGCTGACCCGACACATCGGCAAGAAGCGCGTGATCGCCGAGACCGGCGCCGGCCAGCACGGCGTCGCCACCGCGACTGCGGCTGCGCTGCTCGGCCTCGAATGCGTGGTTTACATGGGCGAGGAGGACACCCGGCGACAGGCGCTCAACGTGGCCCGGATGCGGTTGCTCGGCGCCGAGGTGATCCCGGTGACGACCGGCTCGCGCACGCTCAAGGATGCGATCAACGAGGCCATGCGCGACTGGGTCACCAACGTCGACACCACCAACTACGTCTTCGGCACTGTCGCCGGCCCGCACCCGTTCCCGCTGATGGTGCGCGAGTACCAGCGGGTGATCGGCGACGAGGCCCGCGAGCAGGTGCTGACGCGCTGCGGCCGGTTGCCAGACGCGGTTGTCGCCTGCGTGGGCGGCGGTTCCAACGCGATCGGGATCTTCACCGCGTTCGTCGGCGACCCGGGAGTCCGCCTCGTCGGCTTCGAGGCCGGCGGTGACGGTGTCGAGACCGGACGGCACGCCGCGTCCATCACCGGTGGGGCGCCGGGCGTGCTGCACGGCGCGCGGTCGTACCTGCTGCAGGACGAGAACGGGCAGACGATCGAGTCGCACTCCATCTCAGCCGGGCTCGACTATCCAGGCGTCGGCCCGGAGCACTCGTACCTGCACGACATCGGACGAGCCGAGTACCGCCCGATCACCGATGACGAGGCGATGGCCGCATTCGCGCTGCTGTCACGAGCTGAGGGGATCATCCCGGCGATCGAGTCGGCGCATGCGCTCGCCGGCGCGATCGACCTGGGCCGCGAGCTCGGACCGGAAGCGATCATCCTGGTGAACCTGTCCGGTCGCGGCGACAAGGATGTCGAGACCGCGACCCGCTACTTCAGCATGGATCTCGAGGAAGAACTCTCCGAGCCCGCCGCCGAGACGACGCCGGAGGCGATCGCGTGAGCGACGCTTGCGGAGCGAACCAACGGAATGGATCGATGATCTGCGCGAGCGCAGCGAGCGGAGATGAGATCGCGTGAGCGCTCTGTCGGAGGTGCTCGGGAAGTGCAAGGCCGAGAACCGGGCGGCGCTCATCGGCTACCTGCCGGTCGGCTACCCCTCGATCGAGCTGTCCATCGAGGCGATGCGCGCGATGGTCGAGGGCGGTTGCGACATCATCGAAGTCGGTGTGCCCTACAGCGACCCGGTGATGGACGGCCCGACGATCCAGGCTGCCGCGGAGCCGGCGGTGCGCGCCGGCGTTGGCCTGCGCGACGCGTTCGGCGCCGTCGCCGGGGTCGTCGACGCCGGCGCCGCAGCCGTGATCATGACCTACTGGAACCCGGTCGAGCGCTACGGCGTCTCGCGGTTCGCGAGCTCGCTCGCCCAGGCCGGCGGGTCCGGCGCGATCACGCCGGACCTGATCCCGGACGAGGCGGCGGCATGGCTGGAAGCCAGCGACGTCGAGCACCTGGACCGGATCTTCCTGGTCGCGCCGTCTTCGTCCGATCGCCGGATCGTCGCCACCGCAGCGGCCTCGCGGGGGTTCGTCTACGCGGCTGCGGTGATGGGCGTGACCGGCGCGCGCACGTCGGTAGGTGATGCGGCCGCAACCCTCGTGGGACGGGTGCGCTCGCTGGCACCCGAGGCCACGGTCTGCGTCGGGCTCGGCGTCTCGACCGGCGATCAAGCCGCCAAGGTCGCCGGGTTCGCCGACGGCGTGATCGTAGGCTCGGCGTTCGTCCGGCGCATGCTGGACGCACCGGACGAGCGTGGCGCGGACGCAGTGCGTGAGCTCGCCGCCGAGCTGGCCGACGGCGTCCGTAACAGGTGAATGCGGTACGCATCGCCGGGCCCGTGTGCGTGCTGCGCGACTGGACCGAGCCCGACGTCGCCGCTTACCGTGAGTACTTGCGTCCCGAGCACGACTGGCACGACACCAACGGGCCGTATTTCGGGCGTCCCAACGAGGCCGAGGCCGACCGCGCCGCGGCCCGGGCCACCGCCTGCCTGGGCGGCGACCTGCCCGTACCCCGGCAGCTACTGGTGATCGCGCCGATCGGCGACGAAGGCCGCCTGGTCGGGATGCTCAACTGGTACTGGGAGTGTCGCGAGACCGACTGGCGGCGCATCGGCATCGGCATCTACGACCCGGCGCTGCGCGGACGGGGGCTGGGCAGCGAGGCGCTGCGGCTGTGGACGGCGTACCTGTTCGAGACGACCGACGCGTGGCGGCTCGACCTCGCCACCTACTCCGGCAACCTCGCGATGTGTCGCTCGGCGATCGCGGCCGGCTACGTCGAGGAGGCCCGGCTGCGCTACGCGCGGCGGTGGTCCGGCGGAGTGCACGACGCGATGATCTTCGCCGCCTACCGCGAGCGCTGGTCAGCCGTTGGCGATGGCCTGTAGCTGGCTGTACGGGCCGTTGAACTGGTCCTGGTCGCCGGGGAAGGTGCCCGAGTCGGCGTTCTGCCAGAACGTGTAGTAGCCCCAGTTGTACGGCAGCGTGCCCGCGCTCGAGCTGTACCGGGCCACCCAGAGCGGGCTCGTCGCGCTGAAGTCACCGGCTGTGCCGACACATTCCGACCACCACGACGCCGCCGTGTAGATCACCGGGTAGACGCCCTCGCGCGCGTGGTATTCGGTGCTGAACGCGCTGATCCAGGAAGCCATCGCGCTCGCTGACAGGCCGTAGCAGTCGGCGCCGTACGGGTTCCATTCGATGTCGAGGGCGCCGGGCAGCGTCTGGCCGTCACCCGACCAGCCGCCGCCGTTGTCGATGAAGTAGTCGGCCTGGGTCGCGCCGGCCGCCACATCGGGCCGGGCGAAGTGGTACGCGCCGCGGATCATGCCTACCCCGTACGAGCCGTCGTACTGCTGCGCGAAGTACGGGTTGGTGTAGCCGGTGCCCTCGGTCGCCTTGATGTAGGCGAACCGGGCGCCGTTGGCGTAGGCGCTCGACCAGTCGACGTTGCCTTGGTAGCCGGACACGTCCATGCCGTACACGACGTCGGCGTGCGCGAGCTGGGCGGTGACCAGGCCCGAGATGGCGAGCGCGACGGTGGCGAGCAGGGCGACGAGCGGGCGGCGGAATCGGGGATGTGCGAGGTAGGTCACGCCGCCCACCTTGCTAGAAACGGATAAATAGGGCAATACCTACGGCACGATCAGCAGTTTTCCAGTTGTCGCGCGGCCCTCGAGATCGCGATAGGCATCGGCGGCGCGGTCCAGGCCGTATCGTCCGCCGATCGAGATCTGCAGGCTGCCGTCGGCGATCGCCCCGAGAATCTCGCCCGCGCGCCACAACAGCTCCTCGCGGGTGGCGATGTAGTTCTTGAGGATGGGACGGGTCAGGAACAGCGACCCGCTCGTGTTGAGTCGCTGCGGGTCTACCGGCGCGACGGGACCGCTCGCGGCACCGAACAGCGCCATCATCCCGCGCGGGCGCAGGGCCGCCAGCGAGGCGTCGAAGGTCGCCTGGCCCACCCCGTCGTAGGCGACCTGCACCCCGCCGCGAGATGCCGCGCGGACGGCCTCGGCGAGGTCGTCCACCTCGTCGTAGCGGATCACCTCGTCGGCACCGAGGTCGCGCGCGATCTGCTCCTTCTCGGGCGCACCGACCGTGGCCACCACGTGCGCGCCCTTGGCCTTGACCAGCTGGACGAGCAACTGGCCCACCCCGCCGGCAGCCGCGTGGATGAGCACCTCGTCGCCGTCCTGCACCGCATAGGTCGAATTGACCAGGTAGTGCGCGGTCATGCCCTGCAGCATGGCTGCGGCAGCGACCTCGGCGTCGACTCCTTCGGGCACCGACACGACCTCATCGGCCGCGACCACGACCGCTTCGGCCATCGCTCCGCTCGCGCCGGCCGTGGCCACGATGTCGCCGACCGCGAATTCGGTGACACCCTCGCCAGTGGCGAGCACCCGCCCCGCCGCCTCGCCGCCGAGCACGAAGGGTGTCGGGATCGGGTACACGCCCGAGCGTTGGTAGACATCGATGAAGTTGACCCCGGCGGCGGCAACGGCGATCAGCACCTCGCCGGGGCCTGGCTCGGGTGTGGGCCGCGACTGCACCTGCAGCACGTCGCGTCCACCGTGCTCAGGGACGACAAGGGCACGAATCGACTTATCGACAGACGTATCAGCCATGTCTCGAAACTAGGACGACTAGGTTTGACGCGTGCATGCGGTCGCCTTCCTGCCCAGCCCGTCGCAGAGCGTCTGGCATTTGGGCCCGATCCCGGTCCGCGCGTACGCGCTGTGCATCGTGGCGGGCATCTTCCTCGCGCTGTGGCTCGCCGCACGGCGCATGCGCGAGCGCGGTGGCAGCAACGACGACGTCTGGGACGTCGCGGGCTGGGCCATCGTGTTCGGTATCATCGGCGGCCGGCTCTACCACGTGGTGACCGACCCCGAGCTGTACTTCGAGGGCAAGCCGGGTACCAGCCCGCTGGACGCGGTCAAGATCTGGGACGGCGGTCTCGGCATCTGGGGAGCGATCGCGCTCGGCACGCTCGGCGCCTGGATCGGCTGCCGCCGCAAGGGCATCTCGCTGATCGTGTTCGCCGACGCTGCCGCACCCGGCGTGCTGCTCGCACAAGGGCTCGGGCGCTGGGGCAACTGGTTCAACAACGAGCTCTACGGCGGCCCGACCAGCATGCCGTGGGGACTCCAGGTGCACTGCCTGGACATCACCAAGGGGTACGCGGTCGCCGGCGGCACGGCATCCGGCGGTGAGCAGTGCGCCAGTGGGGTGACCACGTTGGCCGCCCATTACCAGCCGACATTCCTCTACGAATCGCTCTGGGATCTCGCGATCGCGCTGCTGTTGCTCTACATCGATCGCCGGTTCCGCCTCGGCCGTGGCAATGTGATGGCCCTCTACGTCATGGGATACACCCTCGGCCGGGTGTGGATCGAGGCACTGCGCTCCGATCACGCGAACCACATCCTCGGAATCCGGCTCAACATCTGGACGAGCATCATCGTGTTCCTGCTCGCGCTGGCCTGGTTCTTGCGCCACGGCGGCTTCTACGCCGAGCGCGAGACGACCCCGTACACCCGAACGCCCGCGGCGGAGCAGCCCGACCGCGACGAGGAGTCAGCCGATGTCGGATCCGACGACTGACATCCCTGAGCTGCCCGACGCCGAGATCCACCACCAGCACCGCGACGTCGCGGGCGGATGGCTGCGGCCCACGGTGTTCGGCATGATGGACGGCCTCGTGTCCAACTTCGCGCTGATCGCGGGTGTGGCCGGCGCGAGCGCGTCATCGACCACGGTGTCCCTTGCCGGACTGGCCGGTCTCGTCGGCGGCGCGTTCTCGATGGCGACCGGCGAGTACGTCTCGGTGCAGAGCCAGAACGAGTCGACCAAGGCCGAGCTCGACGTGGAGCGGCACGAACTGCGTCACAACGCCGCCGCCGAGCTCGACGAGCTGACGCAAAGCTATGTCGCCCGCGGTGTCGAACCGGGCACTGCCGCCGAGGTGGCGCGGCAGCTGTCGCGCGATCCCGACCAGGCACTGCTCGTCCATGCCCAGCAGGAGCTCGGCGTCGACCCGAACCAGCTGCCCAATCCGTGGACCGCAGCCGGCTCGTCCCTTGCCGCCTTCAGCATCGGCGCGTTGCTGCCGTTGCTGCCGTACCTGTTCGGCGCCGGATCGCTACTGATTTCGGCGATCGTCGCTGTGGTGGCGCTGTTCGCGGCCGGCGCGCTGTCGGCTCGATTCACCGCGCGAAGCTGGACCTTCGCCGGCACTCGCCAGTTGGTGCTGGGCGTGCTCGCCGCGCTGGTCACGTTCGGCGTCGGGGCGCTGTTCCACGTCTCGGTCGGCTAGGCCGTCTCTTGTCAGACCGACCGGTCGGTCTGTAGGGTGGAGAGCCATGGCTGAGCTTCCCGGTGTGAATCTTGCCGCGCTCGCCCAGTGGCTCGATGCGAAGTGTCCTGGACTTCGACAGGGCGAGCTCGCCGGTGCCGTGATCGCGGGCGGCAAGTCGAATCTGACCTATCGGATCACCGACGGAGCGAGCGTCTGGGCGCTGCGCCGTCCGCCATTGGCGCACGTGCTACCCACCGCGCACGACATGGCCCGCGAGTTCCGCGTGATCAGCGCGCTCGTGCCCACCGACGTGCCGGTGCCTGAAACCGTTGCGCTGTGCACCGATCAAGACGTGCTGGGCGCCACGTTCTACGTGATGTCGTTCGTCGACGGCATCGTGCTCGATCGTCCTGAAGCGATTGCCGGCCTCACACCGCAGACTGCGGCGCGTACGTGCGAGCAACTCGTCGACACCCTCGTCCAACTGCACGCAGTCGATGCTGAAGCGGTCGGGCTGGGCGACTTCGGCCGCCCGGACGGGTTCCTGGCCCGCCAGGTGCGGCGCTGGAAGCAGCAGTGGGACGCAAACCAGACGCAGGAGCGCGATGTCGTTCCGCAACTGCTCGAGCGGCTGACCGCCACGATGCCCGAGCAGTCGCCGGCCGGTGTGGTGCACGGTGACTACCGGCTGACCAACGTCATGTTCTCGCCCGACCTCGAGGGCATCGCCGCTGTTGTCGATTGGGAGATGGCAACGCTTGGCGATCCGCTCACCGATCTCGGGCTGCTGGTCGTCTATCAGACGCTCTCGTCCGACGATGATTTCGTGATGCCGCGGATGCATCCGGGCGACGGCTTCCTGACCGCCGACGAGATGGTCGCGCGCTATGGCGAACAGTCCGGACGCGGCCTTGCCGATCTCGACTGGTATGTCGGTTTCGGCTACTTCAAGCTCGCGGTGATCGCCGAGGGCATCCACAACCGCTACTCGCAGGGCAAGACGGTCGGTGCCGGCTTCGACCATTTCGGTCCGGCCGTCCCGCAGTTGCTCGACACCGCCCTGCTCTCGCTCGCCGCTCGATAGGAGATTGCGCATGGACTTCCGGCACAGCGAGCGCTCGCAAGCGCTGCAAGCACAGGTACAGCAGTTCTTGGACGAGCATGTGTACCCGGCCGAGCACGAATTCGAGGAGCAAGCCAAAGCCAACAGGGCGGCAGGTCACCCGTTCCGTACGCCGGGCGTGCTGGGCGGATTGAAGGACACCGCTCGCGAGCAAGGGCTCTGGAATCTCTTCCTGCCCGACGAGCGCCACGGCGCCGGCCTGACCGTGCTCGACTACGCGCCGATCGCGGAGCTTTCCGGACGCTCGGTCGCGATCGCCCCTGAGGCGATGAACTGTTCGGCACCGGACACCGGGAACATGGAACTGCTCAGCATGTTCGCCAGCGACGAGCAGGTCGAGCATTGGCTCAAGCCCCTGGTCGAAGGCGAGATCCGCTCGTGCTTCTCGATGACCGAGCCCGATGTCGCATCGTCGGACGCGACGAACATCGCGACGACGATCACGCGCGACGGTGACGACTTCATCGTCAACGGCCACAAGTGGTGGTCGACCGGCGCGCTGCGTCCCGAGTGCAAGCTCGCGATCGTGATGGGCGTCAGCGATCCCGATGCATCGCGCCACGCGCGCCACTCGATGATCCTCGTCCCGCTCGATGCACCCGGCGTGCATATCGAGCGGTCGACGACGGTTTACGGCTATGACGACGGTCCGCACGGCGGCCACGGCGTGATTCATTACGACGGCGTGCGGGTGCCGGCGGCAAACCTGCTCGGACCGCAGGGCGGCGGCTTCATGATGGCGCAAGCCCGCCTCGGCCCTGGCCGGATCCACCACTGCATGCGCGCGATCGGAATGGCCGAGCGGGCGTTGGAGCTCATGTGTGCACGGGTGGTCAGCCGTACCGCGTTCGGCAAGTCAATCGCCGAGCAGGGCGTGGTGCGCGAGTGGATCGCCGAGTCGCGGCTCGCGATCGATCAGGCGCGGCTGCTCGTGCTCAACGCGGCGTGGCTGATCGACACGGTCGGCGTGAAGAACGCCCGTACCGAGATCGCCTCGATCAAGGTCGCGGCGCCGCGGGCCGCGCTGTTCGTGGTCGAGAGGGCGGTGCAGGCACACGGCGCAGCCGGGGTCTCCGGTGACACGCCGCTGGCCGAGATGTGGGCCCAGCTGCGCACGCTGCGGCTGGCCGACGGCCCCGACGAGGTGCACCTGCGCTCGGTCGCCCGCGAGGCGCTGCACGCACTGACCCCGCGATGAAGGCTGCTTCGGGCGCGAGGGCAACGTGATGAGCGCTCGCGCGAAGAGCCGCGCTCTCGCACCGAAGGTGCGTGTGGCGCGAGAGATCCCCTCGAGCGAAGCGAGTGCGGGAGATCGAGGGGCACGTGAGCGCGTGGTGGACACAGCGGTGGTGTTGTTCGCCGAGCAAGGTTATGACGCGACGTCCGTGTCGCAGGTGATCGAGCGGGCCGGGCTGACCAAGGGCGGCTTCTACCACCACTTCGCGAGCAAGGACGCGCTGCTCTACGAGGTCTACGGCGACCTCATCTCCGGGCAGCTCGAGCGGATGGACGAGATCTTCGCGCGCCGGTTGCCGCCGGCCGACACGCTGCGCGCATTGATCCTCGACCTCGTCGAGTCGACCGCGGCGTCGGCACAGCGCGCGCTGGTGTTCTGGCGCGAGCTGCACCGGCTCGGTGACGAGCACACCAAGAGCTACCGGCTGGAGCGGCGCCGCTATCACGACTCGGTGCGCAGGCTGATCCGCAATGCGCAGGCGTCCGGCGCGTTCGCGAAGGTAGCGTCGGCCGACACGGTCACCTTCACGATCTTCGGGGTGATCAACGAACTGCCGTTGTGGTACCGGCCGACGGGGCGCAAGAGGCCGGCGCAGATAGCGACCGAGCTCAGCGACTTCGTCCTGGCTGCACTCGAGGTCCGTTGAGCGCCACGGTTTTCCCCGCTGGTGGCCGGTTTCGGACGCCGCAACCGGACGCGCGCGGGGAAAGCAACGCCGGAACCGGACGCGCGCGGGGAAATTCGACGGGAAGGAACAACTGATGGGTTGGGGTCTGACCATTCCGCAGATCGGGCTGGCACTGCTCGACCACGAAGATCTGGCCAAGCAGCTGCCCGGCTGGGGTTACACCGATGCGTGGTCGGCCGAAACGAGCGGCACCGACGCGTTCGTCCCGCTCGCGCTCACTGCGACCTGGGAGCCGAGGCTGCGCCTGGGCACGGCGATCGTCCCGGTGTACACCCGCGGGCCGGCCCTGATCGCGATGTCGGCCGCGACGATGGCGGCCACTGCACCGGGACGGTTCGTGCTCGGCCTGGGCGCATCGAGCCCGGTGATCGTGGGCAACTGGAATGGCATCGATTTCGACGAGCCGTACCGCAAGACCCGCGATGTGCTGCGCATCGTGAAGCAGGCGCTGGCGGGAGAGCGGGTCGACGGCACGTTCGACACTCTCACGATCAAGCGCTTCAAGCTCGAGCAGGCGCCGGCCACGCCACCGCCGATCATGCTTGCGGCGCTGCGTCCGCAGATGTTGCGGCTGGCCGGACAGGAGGCCGACGGCGCGATCCTGAACTGGCTCGCCGCATACGACGTCGCGCAGTGCCTCGAGGCGATCGGCACCCAGACCGAGACAGCCGCGCGGATCTTCGTGTGCCCGACCGACGACACCGAGTACGCGCGCAACCTCGGCCGCACGCTGATCTCCACCTACCTCACGGTTCCGGCGTATGCGGCTTTTCACGACTGGTTGGGCCGCGGCGATGCGCTGCGTCGGATGCATGAGGCATGGGCGGCGGGCGATCGCGCCGGCGCGGCGAAGGCGATTCCGGACCAGGTGGTCGACGACCTCGTCCTGCACGGCACACCGGAGTCGGTGCGCGGTCAGGTACAGGCCTACGCCGATGCCGGTGTGACGACTCCGGTGATCGCGTTGCTGCCGACGCCTGACCCGGATGTGGCGGGCATCGTCCGCCGGCTCGGCAGGGCGTCCTGATGCGGCTCGACGGCAAGATCGCGGTCGTCACGGGCGCGGCCGGCGGGATCGGGTCAGCACTTGCGGCCCGCTTCGTTGCCGAAGGCGCGCAGGTCGTCGGTGTCGATCGCCGCCCGTCCAACGGTGTTCGCGAGTGCGACGTGACCGATGCTGCGGCAGTCGCGGAACTGGTGCAGGGCGTCATCGACCAGCACGGGCGCATAGACCTGTTCTGCTCGAACGCGGGAATCACCACCGGGGTCGCGCTCGACGACCCTGACGACCTGTGGCACGTCGGCTACGAGATCAACGTCATGGCGCACGTGTACGCGGCGCGCGCCGTCATCCCGCACATGCTCGATAACGGCGGGGGATACCTGCTCAACACCGCGTCGGCAGCCGGGCTGCTCACCTCACCCGGCGACGCGGTATACGCGGTCACCAAGCACGGTGCGGTCGCGTTCGCGCAATGGCTGTCAATCACCTACGGGGCTCGTGGCATCCGGGTGAGCGTGCTCTGCCCGATGGGGGTGGCGACACCGATGCTGATGGATCCGCTTGCCGCCGGCGACCCCGCAGCGCAGGCCGTGGCGGCATCCGGCGAGATCGTCACTCCCGAGCACGTCGCCGACACCGTGATCGCCGGACTCGCCGCCGAGACCTTCTTGATCCTGCCGCACCCCGAGGTCGGCCGGTTCTGGGCGCAGAAGGCCGCTGACCCGGACCGCTGGCTGGCCGGCATGCGCAGGCTCACCGAAAGCACGTGAGCTTGGCTGCGTTCGTGTCGCGGGACGAGCCGGAGATCGCGGCGGCACTCGCGCACTTCGCCGCGCGTGATGTGCCGCAACGGTCGATCTATCGATGGTCACCGGTCTTTCCGGCCACGGTGGTCGGGCAGCCGGTGGTCATCAAGCGGGCGCGGCAGTCGCGTCCCGAGGCAATCGCTGACTGGACGCGGGACCTGGCGGCAGAGGGATTGCGGTGCGTCGTCCCCTTGCCGCTCGACGTCGAGAACCCGGTGCGGCTGGCATCCGGGTCGGCATGGGTCGCCTATCCCTGGATCCACGGACGGCCGTACCGTCCTGATCACGACGACATCGTCGTCGCCGGCGACTTCCTGGGCCGGATCCATGCCCGCCCGCTGCGCGGCGACGGCCCGCCTGCGTTCAAATGGCCGCAGTACCAACCCGACGAAGTGGCCACCGACCTCTCGTCCTACCTCGCGGTCGCCAAGGAGCACCTGCCTGCACTCGATCGAGTCACGGCGCGGCTGCACGAGCTTGGGACGCGATTCGAAGCCGAACTGCTGCCGGCCATTCGCGACGCCGACCTGCCGGTCCGCGACGTCACGTCCGACTGGAAGGCAAGCAATCTCATCTACACCTCGAGCGGAGCGGTGTTGATCGACCCGGACAACGCCGAACGCGGGCCGCGGCTGCTCGATCTGGCATCGACTGCGCTGCAGTTCCACAGCGAGACCACGACCCACCGAGCCTTCGCGACCGACGAGTGGGAGTGGTTCCGCGACGGCTACCTCGATCATGTCGAGCTCACGGCTACCGAGCGCACGT
>DASRSG010000187.1:0-6322 GCA_035656595.1 Jatrophihabitantaceae bacterium
ATGCCGTTCGGATCGGTCAGCTCGACGTCAGCGATCACCTCGTCGGCAACCGGCGCGTCGGCGAGCATCAGCTTCGCGCGGCGGAACATCGCGAATGCCTCGCCGTCGTACTCGCCCCAGGTGAGGTACAGGAACCGCTCGCCGCGACGCCCGTGCACGGCCGGCCCGCCGTAATCGCGCTCGTCGTCCTGCTCGATCACCCGCACCTCGGTGATCCACTCCGCGGCAGGTGCATCGCCAGCGACGAGACCCTCCGGCCGCGAACCGACCTGCAGCGCGACGTGCACGTTGTCATAGGTTCCGCACCGTCGGCCCGGCAGGTGGTGACCCCTGATGACGATCCGCACATCCTCGACCCTAGGCGCTGAGCAGCGCCGCGGGTCGTTGCGGGTCGGTGACGGCATCGATCTCGCCGATCCGCCCGACTGCGAGCGAGCGTGCAGCCCGGTCCGGACATACCCCGCAGCACTACGACGAACAGGGGCCGTCCTGGTTCTCACCGCGACCGGTGTGGTGGGATCGGCGCATGCATCTTGCCACTACTGACGCCGGCAACGACCTGCTCGCGCACGACTCCCTGGCCCTGCTGATCGGCATGCTGCTCGACCAGCAGATCCCGATGGAGAAGGCGTTCACCTCACCGTCGGTCCTGCGGGATCGGATGGGGCGCGACCTCGACGCCACCGAAATCGCCGGCTACGACAGCGCCGCGTTCGAGCAGCTTTTCCGCACGCCGCCCGCGCTGCACCGGTTCCCAGCCGCGATGGCCAAGCGCGTGCAGGCGATGGCACAGCTGCTCGTCGACGAGTTCGACGGCCGCGCCGACACGGTGTGGACCGGCGCAGCTGACGGCGCCGACCTGGTGCGGCGAATCGGCCGGCTGCCCGGCTTCGGCGAGCAGAAGGCACGAATCTTCGCGGCCCTGCTCGGCAAGCAGTTCGGCGTCGAGCCGGCCGGCTGGCGCGAGGCCGCGGGCGCCTACGGCGAGGACGGTTCGTTCCGATCTGTCGCAGATGTCACCGACGATGCCTCACTTAAGCGGGTGCGTAGCTTCAAGCAGCAGATGAAAGCCGCAGCAAAAGCTGAGCTTTGATCTCAGTGGGCACAGTTACGCTCGAACTCAGCCCCCGCTGCTGGCGATGGCGTACGCCGCGCCGGAGGGGAGGCCGGTCGTGGACGACGACGAGCCACTGGACGACGACGTCGTCGAGGCACACCTGCCTGCCGACCAGCCGCACGCCCGCTGGTTCCTGCGCCGCTTTGCCGCATCGGTCGGCGATTACTACCGCACGATGGATCCACACGTCGCGCAGGTCATCACCGCGCCCGGCGTCCTGCCGGTGAGCCTGGCCGAACCCGAAACCCGCTAGCCGAATCAGACGCCGGCGAACGCGGTCGAGCGCATCGCCTCCACCTCTGCTGCCAGCTCGTCCACGAGTTCGTCCGAGATCGGCGCCCCGCAGCGCGCCGCCCAGTTGGCGACCATCCGGTGACCACCCTGCGTGAGCACCGATTCCGGGTGGAATTGGACGCCCTCGATGGGCAGGCTCTCGTGCCGCAACGCCATCACCACCCCCGACGCCGTGCGGCCGGTGACCAGGATCTCGGGCGGCAGCGCATCCTCGGCAACGGCGAGCGAGTGGTAGCGCGTCGCGATGAACGGTGACGGCAGTCCGGCCAGTACGCCGGTGCCGTCGTGGTGCACCTCGGAGGTCTTGCCGTGCAACAGCTCCGGCGCGCGCTCGACCGGCGCGCCGAACACGGCGCCGATCGCCTGATGCCCGAGGCACACGCCGAACAGCGGCAACGCCGTCTCGGCGCACACCGAGACAATGGCCATCGACGAACCGGCGTCCGCCGGGGTACCCGGGCCGGGGGAGAGCAGCACGCCGTCGACGTCGAAGTCGGCAAGCTCGGCGGCCGAGACCGCATCGTTGCGGCGCACCACCACCTCGACGCCGAGCTGGCCGAGGTACTGGACCAGGTTGTAGACGAAGCTGTCGTAGTTGTCGACCACGAGGACCCGCGTCATCTATTTGTGCTCCGGCACGGTGACCTGGTTGATCGGCAGGTGCGGCTCGATCCACGGGAAGATGACGAAGAACAGCAGCGCGGTGAGCGCCAGGAACAGGATCAATACCTCGAGCAGCTTCAACGAGACGTGCCCGGGCAGGTGCCGCCAGATCCAGGTGTACATCAGGACCCCTGTGTGTTGTAGAGCGCCTTGACCGGTGCGGGCATCGTCAGACCGGACGCCGAGTAGGTCTTCCACAGCACGGCGTGAATGACCATGCGCTGCGCCGCGGTGAACTTCGGATGGCAGGTCGTCATCGTCATCAGCCGCTCGGTCGGCGTGCTGTCGGACGGATGGTCTGGAACGGCATCAAGCACGTCCCCGTCGCTGGGGCTGACGATCTCACGGCCGGGAATCCCGTCGGAGTCGGTCGAGTCGATGTTGTTGTGCTGCATGCCCTTGACGCGATAGACGAACCACTTCGACTCGGTCTGCACGATGACGGTGTCGCCGGCCTGCAGGTGATCGAGGTTCAGGAACGGCTCGCCCTTGCCGACCCGGTGCCCGGCAACGGCGAAGTTGCCGACCTGGCCGGGCAGTGCCGTCCCGACGTAGTGGCCCGGACCCTTCTCGAGGTCGGCGTCGTTCGTGCCTTGCACGATCGCCCAGGCATAGTCGGCGCCGAGCCGCGGCATGTACAGGAACGCGATCCCGGTGCCGTCTGGGACCGACGGTGCTTTTGAGCCGGGTAGCCGAAGCCGGCCGTCGCCGAGCGGGTCGTTGCCCTGGGCGATCTCGGTGCGCAGTTCGTTCTTGACCTTGGACTGCGCCTCGTGCGCGAAGTAATTGGTGATGTAGACCTCGTAGACGACGAACAGCAGCACGATCACGCCGGCGCTGATGAGGATCTGCCCGACCCCGCGCAGCACGAAGCGGACCCAGTCGCCCCACGTCTTGGTCGGCGCGGCGTCCGGACCTCGGTCCGGGGCCGCTTCCTCAATCGTTTCGACCATCCCAGTCCCCGCTCATCGTCTGCCTGCGTGCGCGTACTCGAGCCCGATCGGGCCGGTGTACGCGGGCACGTCAACCTCATCGGAGGTCTCGACGGTATAGCCGAGCCCGTAGTACCCGGCGGCCTGCTTGAACAAGCCGACGCCGGGCGATGCATCGAGTGCTGCTGCCATTGTCCGTGCCGGGCCTATCGCCGCAACCCTGAAGGGCGGTGAGAACACCTCGCCGTTGAGCAGGAGGGTGTTGCCGACGCAGCGCACCGCGCTGGTGGCGATGACGCGCTGCCCGGCGATACTCATCGCTTCCGCACCGCCTGCCCAGAGCGCGTTCACCACTGCCTGCAGGTCGCTTTGGTGCACCACCAGCTGGTTCGGGTCGACTCCTACGGTCGCGGCCGACTGGGGCGCATCGTCCAGGATGACCGTCATGCCCGGTCCGGTCTCGGCGGTCAGCCCGCCGGGCACCTGTAGTGGCGCCGAGCGCGCCTGTGCCTTGGCCACCGCGGCGTTGCGCGAGCCGGCGCTGCGGGTCGCGGCGCTGACCTGGCGTTGCAGCCCGGCGAGTTCGGTGTCCGCGGAGTGCACCTGAGCTTCGGCCGCGCGGACCAGATCGCGCAGGTTCGCCGTGCCCGGGGGGCGCAGATCGGTGCCGTGCGAGTCGCGCGCGCTGGCCGCGAAGCCGAATCCGGCGACCAGACACACCACCGGGACGAGCACGCGCCACGCGTTACCGGTGGTGCCGCGCGGGGTCCATCGCATCGGCTCGGTCGGCTCCGTCCCGCTCCGTTTTCGAAAGCCACTCACGGTGGTACTCAGTGTCGGCGTCTACGCTAACCGGTGTGCGTCGGCCCGCCCGGCGCATTCACAGCTAACCGTTCGGGTGTCCGGACGGGTCTCGAGCAGGAGTTGTCGTGCCCAAGTCGAAGGTCCGCAAGAAGCCGGAAGCAACGGTGCGCGCGCACGCGCTGGCACCGCAGAAGGCGTTGGCCCCGAGCCCGACCTGGTATCCGGTCGTGATGGCCGCGCTGCTGCTGGTAGGCCTGGCCTACCTTGTCGTGTACTACCTCACCAACAGCGGCACCAGCCCGCGGATCCCGCTGATGGGCGACATCGGCGCGTGGAACTTCGCGGTGGGCTTCGGGGTCATGATGCTCGGTCTGATCATGGCGGTCCGTTGGCGCTGAGCGCTGCGCCGAACCGCCCCAGCCGGTCGGTCCACGGCGTTTTCCAGTGCTGTGATTACACGGCTGTAGTTCGTCCCCAGGTGTGGAAAACTCTGTGGATAGCCCCGACCCGCTGACCGCTCGCGGCTTCTCGCGAGTGCGTTTCGGGCCTGACCTGCGCCTGAGCGCGATCGTCTTCCTGGCGGCAACGGGGGCGGTTGCACTTGCCATCACCACCGACGACAACGGCGGCCGGCTGATCTGGGGGATCGCCGCGGTCATCCTCGCTGGCTACTCGATCGGTGACGTGATCTTCTGGCCCCGCCTGGTGGCCGACCCGAACGGGCTGCGCATCCGCACCCCGCTCACGCGGGCCGACCTTGTCTGGGCCGATGTGGCCGGCGTGCGGGCCGACGTGCGCAGCCGGTACGGATTGCGCACCTCGACCCTCGAGATCGACGCCGGCCAGACCCTGGTGGTGTTCAGTCGCCGCGCGCTCGGCGCCGATCCGGACACCGTGTCGAACCTGGTCCGCGCGCTCGATCCGCGCGGGCGCTAGAAGTCGCCGATCGCGGTTGCCGCCACGACGACAACAGCGATCAAACCGAGCAGCCCGAGCAGCCCGGCGAGCTGAACGCGATCGGGCAGCCGCTGCCGCATGCTCGGCAGCCCACCCATCGCCAGGCCGGCCAACGCGCCAGTGACGAAGCCGCCGATATGGCCCAGCCGCGAGATCCCGGCCACTGAAAACGTGAACGTGAAGTTCAAGACGATGATCATCAGGATCCATTGCAGATCGAGATTCAGCCGACGAACGAGAACCAGGCACGCGCCGAGCAGGCCGAACAGCGCGCCGGACGCGCCGATGACCGGAACCAGCGGTGAACCGAAGGCGTAGATCGCCGCCGAGCCGCCGAGCGCGGCAAGCAGGTACAGGCTCAGGTAGCGCCACACGCCGAGCGACCGCTCGAGGTAGGGGCCCACGAACGCGAGGGAGACCATGTTGACCGCGATGTGCAGCAGGTTCGCGTGCAGGAACGCCGCGGTCAGCAGCCGGTAGTACGTGTCGTCGTGATAGACCGCGATCGGTTGCAGTTGCCAGTCCTGGAACAGCCGGGTGTACTCGGGGTGATTGAGGCCGCGCGGCGAGGGCAGCGCGGTCGCCAGGTACGCGGCAACGTTGAGCACGATCAGCGCGATCGTGAGGTAGGGCGGCGACTCACGCAGCACGGCACCCATGGTGTTGCGCAGCGGGCGTTGCGAGCGGCTACCCATCTTCGCGTCGTCCGGGCAGTGGAAGCCCACCGATGCCGCACGCATGCACTCGGGGCAGATGGGGCGGTCGCAGCGCGTGCACCGCACGTGCGCCTCGCGATTCGGGTGCCGGTAGCAGCGCGGCAGCTCGGCGTTCTGCCCCGCGGCCGGATCGGAGGTCGTGCTCATTGCCGCGCGGTATCCGCGCTACGCGGCGGAGTCGACCGTCACCGACTCGATCGTGATCGGCGTGACGGGCCGGTCGTTGCGACCGGTGGCGGTGGCGGCGATCGCGTCGACCACGGCCCGGCTGTCGGCGTCGGCGACCTCACCGAAGATCGTGTGCTTGCGGTTCAGGTGCGGCGTCGGGCCCACTGTGATGAAGAACTGCGAACCGTTCGTGCCCGGGCCGGAGTTGGCCATCGCGAGCAAGTAGGGGCGGTCGAACGACAGCTCCGGGTGGAACTCGTCGCCGAACTCGTAGCCCGGACCGCCATAGCCCTCGCCGAGCGGATCGCCGCCCTGGATCATGAAACCGGCGATCACCCGGTGGAAAACCGTTCCGTTGTACAGCGGATCGGTCGACTTGGTGCGGGTCGCGGGATGGGTCCATTCGCGCGCGCCGGTGGCCAGCTCGACAAAGTTAGCGACCGTTTTGGGCGCCTGGTTCCCGTACAGCTGCACCTTGATGTCACCAGAGGTCGTGTGCAGCGTTGCGGTCTGGGTGGACGCCGGTTGAGACATGCGCCCCATCCTGCCACGGGACTCGATTGGTAAGCCCGCACGGTTCTCGGGTACGTGCTTCGATGAGGTAGACCCGCATCACATGAGGAGTTAGTAATGGCCCCGACCGATGTCGCTGATGTTCGAGACGCAGCCAA
>DASRSG010000188.1:0-46675 GCA_035656595.1 Jatrophihabitantaceae bacterium
CCGAGGAGTGCAGATGAAGTGCGTCGTGGTCGTTCTTAGCTGTGTTGCTCTGCTTGTCGCGACAGATGCGACGCGCGCGGACGCCGAGAACAAGCCGGCGCCGGGGTCCGGTGCGGTACCGGTTTCGGCGGGCACTACCGCGTCGGGCATCGACGCCGTCCTCGACGCGAGCGGCAGCATCTCGGGCCGTCTCGTGGACAAAGCAACCGGCAAGCCGGTCCGCGACATAGTGGTGACCGCGTTCGGACGCCGGCTTGCCGTCGGATCGAGTGTCGGCAGCGATCAGTCCGGACGCTTCGCGATCACGGGCTTACCCGCATCGAAGGCCGGATACGTGATCTGCGCTTACGACGAGGTCGATCCGTTCGAGAAATCCAACTATGCGGCGCAGTGCTTCCCGCAGGCGTTCTTCAACCGGGGTGATGGCTTGCCGCCGAACTCAGCCCGCGTGCCCCTCGGTGCCCAGCAGAACAAGAACATCGGCGACATCGCGCTCTATCGCGGCGGCACGATCCGCGGGCACGTAACCGCACCGTCGGGGAAACGGCTGGGCCGCGTTGGTGTAGTCGCGCGTAGCTTGAGCTATCCATACCTGAAGATCTGGAGCAACGGCGGCACGCACAGCCGCGAAGGCACATATTTCGACGACGCGCTACCGCCGTCGCCGAAGGGCTGGCAGGTGTGCTTCTACGGCCCGGGCGCCACTCCGATCGGCGGCGGCGGAAGCAGCCATCACTACCTGAGCGGCTGCTACCAGCACCCGGTGCGGGTAGAGCCGGGCACAACCACGCGCCACGTCAATGGCTCACTGACGGTCGCCGGCTCGATCGCGGGCAAACTAACATCGGCCAGCACCGGAAAGCCCGTGGACGCCGCAGAGATCGATGTGTTCAACGGTGCTGGCCACAGGGTGGAATACACCAGCTCGAACCAGCGCGGCGCGTACACCGCCGACGGTCTGCACCCGAACGTCAAATACCGAGTATGCGTCGTCAACGTGCTGCCGTCCGCCCAGCCGCCAGCCGGATATATCGATGAGTGCTACGGCAACGTCGCGTACTCGGCAGGTAGCCGCCTACCCGCGGAGGCGCGCACGGTGCATGTCCGCCGAGCCCACACGACGTCCAGGATCAACATCGCACTTCACGCCGGAGCCACGATCAACGGCACGGTCGGCTCAGCAACGAGCGGCAAACCGGTACGCGCGCGCATTGTCGTGTTCAACGCCAAGGGCATTGAGGTTTGGAATACGGCAAGCGCCTCAGACGGAACCTTCCGTTTCACCAACTTGCGTGCGAGCAGCGCGGGCCTCCTCATCTGCGCGACAGCAGTGACTGGTGATCGCGACAAGCCGGCAGCGGTAGCGCCAGTTTGCGGGCATGACGTCGCCTGGGACGGCGCGGCCACCAACCTGCCCCAGTCGGCGTTGCGAGTGAAACTTAAGGCTCAGCAACACAAGCACGGCATAGATCTAGTGATGCCGCGCGCTGGCGGCATCACCGGAACGGTCACGTCCGACGCAACCGGCAATCCACTCCTTGACAGCGACATCGAGGTGTACGACGCGACCGGCGAACTGGTCGAGCAAGACGTGATGAGCGACGAGTCGACAGGGCGATACCAGATCAGTGGCCTCGAGCCATCAAGTGACGGATACCTAGTGTGCTTCTCGGGCAATGCCCACAATTCTTCCGAGCAAAAGCGGTTCGCCGGGCAGTGCTACGACGGCGCCGCCTGGCCGCACTAAGCCCTGATCCACCGATGATCTTGGTTTGGTAGGCGTGCCGAAACGCCGAGATGGCCTTGTGCAGCAGAAGAATCAGAGCTGTCGAGGAACCGATTCTGGCTGTCACGAAGGGCATCTCGAAGGTGCAACTATCTCATGCCGTCCGCGCCGGGCAAGCACGCTTCGATGATCCGAGTCTGGTGTCGGCCGGCGGGCTGGTCCCGGTGCTGGCGCTGGCCGAACGGGCGGGGCTGCGGGCTCTGGCCGACCAGCACCTGACGGTGCCGAGCGACAAGGGCGCCAACGCCGGGTGGCCGCGCTTGCTGTATCGCGCCGACAGCTTGGCCATCGACGACCAGTGCGGCGCGACCCAGCGACCGAAGTCGGCAGCGTCGCTCACGGTCGGCCGGCGATCGATCTCGATCGGTCCGAATGGGGGTCCACACCTATATCTAGCCACGCAACACCCGATCGGTTGGGTCCGTATCGAAATTGACACCCCTCGCGCGGAACTGGCATCGCCACAACCAGTCACCGACACGCGCCTGCGGATCCCGGGCCCGGAGGTACCGACAGCCGGCGCGCGCCGCCTGGCCTAGACATACCGCCGCGATCGATCGACCGCACGTTCATCGTCAACCGAGGCCGATCGCCGCGCACGGACCGCGGCATAGAAAGACGCTCTGCGTGTCGGTGCTGGATGAAGGAACGTCCTCCTGATGCGCTTCGGGTTTGGTGTCCCACGCATAAGGAGGACGTTCATGGCTAACGGTAGTGGCGTGTCGCGGGGTGACCGCAACAGGAACGCGAGACTTCTTCGACTTCGCGAGTTGGTCCCGGTGACCAGCGCGATCGTCGGGATCGATTTGGCGGACAAGAAGCAGATGGTTGTGGTTACCGATCATGACTCGAAGGTGCTGGCGCGAAAGACGTTTCGGTGTCGGGCGTGGGATCTCGGTGCGGCTCTGGACCGGGCCAAGGATCGTGCGGCAGCCAAGCGCTGGGTCTCGGTGACGGTGGCGTGTGAGCCGACCGGGCATCGGTGGCGCGTGCTGGGCCAGCTGGCCGCGGACCGGTCGATGCCGTTGGTGTGTGTGCAGCCGATGCTGACGTCGTGGGCTCGGCGCAGTGAGGATCTGACCAGCGACAAGACTGACGAGAAAGATGCGGTGCTGATCGCCCGGCTGACCGCGCAGTTGCGCTGCTACGTGCCTGAGGCGGTCGATGAGACCTGGGGCCGGCTGCGGCACGTGGGCGCGCGCCGTGAGCAGTTGATCGTGGAGATGGTCAGCCAGGTCCAGCAGATCCGTGCGCTGCTCGAGTGTGTGTGGCCGGCTGCTCTCGAGACCCCAGCAGCCGTTCAAATCCCAGACCTGGGCCGCGGCGCTGATCGTGATCATTGAGCGTGACGGCGGCGATCTGGACCGCACCCGCCGCCTGGGCATGACCCGCTTCGAGCAGGCGGTGCGACGACAGATCCTCAAGCAGGGCAGGCAGAAACCCTGCCTGCGCATCGTGCGGTACCTGTTCGCAGCGCTGTCCGATCAGACCGGTGTGCTCGCGCACCGTCGCGGCGCACTGGAACGAATCGGGTTCCTGCGCCGATTGGCAGGGCGCCGCGGTGAAGCTGGTCGACACCGAGACCCGGATGGTCGCCGTCCTCGACCAACTCGGGCTCACCGAGCTCGCGACATCCATTCACGGGATCTCAGCAGTCGGTGCCGCGGCGATCCTGGCCGAGACCGGCGACCCGCACCGCTTCGCCACCGGCCGTGCCCTGGTCAAACACGCCGGCCTCGCGCCGCGGGAGAAACTGTCCGGCACCTTCATCGGCCGCACCAAACTCAGCGGCGCCGGGCGACCCGGACTACGCCTGGCCGCATGGCGAGCGGTCTGGGGAACGCAACGCGGCAACAGCGTCTACGCGGCCAGATATCAGCTTCCGGTCGTTCCTGCCGAGAGCAATTCATCGGGCCGTCACGTCCCGGTCACGCGTCTGACGTGCTTGATCTGGTATCGAATGACCAAAATCAGCCTCTGATTCTGGTCATTCGATACCAAATCAAAGTTCGGGAGGCTGCATCGGTCGCGTCGTCCGCTATTCGGCAGAACCGGTCGAGTAGCGCGCGCGGACGGCGGCAGATGAGTGCGTTTTGGGCTTGCGAGTATCTGTTCATTGCAATACCCCGATAGCTGATCGGCTACTGGGACCTGGGCCGTTGTGCCTGGATCAGGTGTCGTGTCGAGTGCGCGATGAAGGGTTCGCCACGGCGCATCTGCCGGTCGAGCTCTGTGAGCTTGTCGATGTACTTCTCGACGGTGAAGTCCGGCACCCACCAGACGCACCTACGCAGGATCCACACCACGGCGCCCACATCAAAGAACTCCATCCGACACCGAGCGGCAAGCAGCTTCGTGACGACCAGGCCGGCGTTCTGCGCCGCCGCGCACTCCCGCCGCGGGTTCCGCCCATTCCGTGCCTCGGGCAGCGGACCAAGGAAATGCTCGATCAGCTCGAACGCTGACCCCGGCCCGACGTGCTGCGCGACGTAGTTACCGCCTGGCTCAAGGACACGGTGAATCTCCTTCCAGTCCGGCCGCACCGGGTGCCGTGCCGTGACCAGCTGGAAAGACTTGTCCGGGAACGGCAGCGGCGCGTCCGGGACGGTTTCAGTGACCAGTACACCGCGCGGACCGAGTACTGCACGGGCGCGTTGTGCGTTAGGTGGCCATCCCTCGGTCACGACCATCCGTGGTGGCAGAACCAGAGCCTCTGCCAGGACCTCGCCACCACCGGTGTCGATGTCCAGGGCGCACTCGACCTGAGCGAGCCATTCGGCAAGGAGCTTCGCATACCTCCAGGGTGGTCGCTCTTCAGATGCTCGGCCGTTGAGCCAGTCGAAGCCCCAACCCGTGACGTCGGCCGCGGTGGCTTCGGCCACCAACTCCGCGAACGGTCGCATCGCCGCATCATCCCAACTCGCCGTGCCACTCCCGCCGGCAATGAGCCGACAAGACCTCGGCAGCACACCCAAACCGACCGATGAAACTGCCCGGTCAGGGTCTCCCAACGGAGTTGTCGGAAGCCGTGGCTCAGATTGTCACGCGCGGCCTACAGAACCGCCGGAATACCCTCCGCCAAGACACCCACATCGCAGATGTGATCGCGAAGTTGATCTTCGCTAGTCCACAAGACGCCAGAGCCAGCTCGCAGACACCCCGCTCCGATCAACGTGGTAGGCCCCGTATTTGCCGGCTTCCAGCGATTTTCGTTAGTCACCAATCAAGGCCAGATGGTTCGACCCCTACTACGCCGTCTAAACCCGGTCAGCCCTCGGTCGAAGATCGCAGAAGTCTTCGATCGCTAGCCTCGTTAGGGACGACGCCAACGGTGGCCGGTGACGAACGGGCGGTCGTCCGGTTGTCGGAACGGCCGCACCAGGCGAGTTGTTACTCACTCGTGATCAACTTCGCGCAACGCATCGCTAGGGCGAACCGGTCTTATCTCCGAGAAGATCAACACGGAGGCGAGCACACTTCATGACCGGTCAATGTCCCGGCAACAGCGTGAGCCGACGGAGCGTGCTGTTGAGCGTGGCCGGCGTGATCGTCGGGTCGGCCGTGCTCGGCGTGGATGCCCGAGCGGCGCAGGCGGCCTCGACCCGGGTTCCGCGCTGGGCGCGCCGTTGGCATGCGCCGATCTATGACCTGGACGACTTCTTGCACCGTGATCCGCACGCGCACTACCAGAAGCGCTCGGTGCTACTGACGATCGACGACGGTCCGAGTTCGGAGTGGACGCCACGCTACTTGCGATTGCTCCACAAACATCACGTGCAAGCGACGTTCAACATGATCGGCGAGCAGGTACGTCCCAACCGACATCTCGTCCGTGCGGTCGCAAGCCAGGGCCATGTCATTGCCAACCACACGTGGACCCATGACGAGGCCTTGCCCTACGGGACACCCGAACACGTCCATCGCGAGATCCAACAGACCAACGAGGCGATCCACGACGTAACCGGGCACAGGCCCACGCAGTTCCGCGCTCCGGGCGGAGTCTGGGGCCCACGCGTCTACGACGAGCTGGCGCGGCAACAGATGATGCCGGTCGACTGGGACATCGATCCGCGCGACTGGGCAATGCCCGGCGTGGCCGCCATCGAGTCGGCAATGCTGAAAGCCGGCCGCGGCGACATCATCTTGTGCCACGACGGCGGCGGCGACCGCTCGCAGACATACCAGGCGCTCAAGAAGGTCATTCCGGAATTGCTCCATCGGGGCCTCAATTTCGTCACGCTGCCGTCCCGCTGACATGGTCGCGGACGGTTGCTGCTAGCTCGACCACTGCGCAGGTTTCGACGTATCGACCCGAGTGCATGGCGTGATCCCGAGTGGAGTCGCGCTGCCCGCCCACACCTCCCAGTCATCGCGACCGCGAAGGACTCCTTGGCGCGGCATTCATCGAACCTACGCATCTGGCACGGGCAGGTAGCTGATGACAGGCTCGTTCGCTGCTGCGGCGTTGGCAAAGGCGAGCCACCTGACCACGCGGCCGTCGATCACACAGGTCGCCATGCTGATCGGTCGATCAGACTGCTGGGCTGCCCCGCACACATCGCGGTACACGCGCGTTGGTACCCGCCGCGAGAGAGTTTCAGTGAACACTCGCCATCTGCGGGTTGGTGCGACCAACGTTCAGCGGTCGTTTACTAATGGGTGTGCGCGTGATTCGTGAGAGCAACGAGGACGAAATGGTCGCGACCTTTCTGCTCGGTGAACTGACCAGTGCGCGGTTCGGCCCGAGTATTCGTGTGGAACTGGCCGCGGCCGGTCTGTCGGAACAACTGTTGACTCAGGCCGACCTAGCCGATGAGACGGCCAATCGTGCGCGGCGGGACCTGCTCGGTGCCACGCGCGGTTACGGTCAGGGGCGATGGCTGTTCGATGAGGACTTTCCCGCTGGAGTCCGCTGGGTCAAAGCAGTGCTGACGCCAGGAGAACTCGCGAAGGTTCGCTACATCGATTACTCGTACTGGAACGAGCTGTCCGGTGGAAGTCGTCTGCCCGTCGACGCGGCCACGCGCATCCGGCACGGAGTTAGCGTCTTCGGCGTCTCGAACAGCCGCTTCATCGACGCCGCCAGGGCAGTCGCACGGGGTGAGCACTTTCCTCCACCGATCCTCGTCGGTGCTGGTTGGGCTTCGTTGGTGTGTCTGGAGGGGCATTTGCGCCTGACCGCCTATGCGCTCGCCAAGCACTCGGAGGACGTCGAGTGCCTGATCGGGACCGCGCCGACGATGGACCGCTGGGCTCGCTGATGCCGGGGCGCGAGGGATGTTCAGCGAGCTCGCGCAACGTTGCATTGCTCGGGATGGTGATCTTGGAGGCGACACCGCCGAGCACGATGGCTATACCTGCCAGGGTGAGGATCGTGTCGATCGGTCCGACGTGCACACCGAGGACGTTGCCGTGGAATCCGTGCAGCGCTGAGCTGGCGATCCATCCTGAAAATGCCATGGAAAGCAGCAGCGTGCCTTGGTTGAGGGTGCCGAACGCGGACATCACCCGGGCGGGCGCACGCACCGTATACCGCGCGGATGGACTGTCGGCCTGCGCCGATGGATCAGGATCATTACGACGTTCTCCCGGCACCTCATGGTCGGGGCATCGGCGACATACCCTGAGACCGGACGTGCTCAGCACGAGGGCTTGCGGCGCGTGTTCTTCGCGAAGACGCTCCCAACGGATTGAAGAATAGGTCTTGGTCGGTCGCATCGGTCCTGGTTGGTGGTCAGTGGCCGAAGACTGCTATCCGCCATGTCTGGTTGGTGACGTGAGTGACCTTGACGCTGGTGCTGAGTCTGGGTAGCGACGCGCCGGAGGCCATCCCGGTGCAGTTCACGTCGAAACCGCCACTGCCGATCATGTTGACCTTGATCGTGCCGCCGCCGATGCACGCGGCGTAGAGCTCTCCGCGCCCGGCCGACGCTGCGATGGTGGAGGTGTGGTTGGTGGTGCCGGAGAATTTGAGCAATGTCCGCTGGCCCCGGGGTGGGGATCCCAGACCGGGTAGCAGCGTGGGTGCTGACGAGTTCGGCGTCGGCGACTTGGTCCCGGCCACCGATGATGAGGGCACCGATCGGTTCGTGGTCGCGCCGTTGGGGTCGTGATTGTGGGATCGGTTCAGGATCAACCCGAGGGCGCTGGTTGCGACTACAACCGTCCCTGCAGCGACGACGATCGCGGACACTCGCCGGTGCCGAGGAGGCGTGCGCATTGAAATAGTGAGCAAGCCGTCGAGATCTAGGTCGGTTGCTTGTGCGGCTCGCCAGCGCTGTGCGTCAGCGCGTAGGGCCTGTTCCAGGTCGATCATCGGTATTCCTCTCCGAGCAGGGTGCGAAGTCGTCGTCGGGCATCGGACAGCGTTGACTTCACTGTCCCGATCGAGCAGCCCATAATCTGGGCCGTCTCGGCCACGGGGACGTCGAGGTAGTAGAAGAGACTGATGACCAGTTGCTGCCGTTGGGTCAACTGACGCAGAACGTTCGTCAGGTCGAGTGCAACGTCGGGTTGACTGTCTGGTGCCGGGACGAGCGTCTCATCGGTGAGTTCCGCGGCGATGCGCAGCCGTCGGCGTTGCTTGCGGGCCTGGTCGGCGACCACGGCAAGCAGCCACGCACGTGGTGAGCCGCGTTGCGGGTCGAACTGTTGGCGTTTGCGCCACGCGGCGGTCAACGCCTCCTGGAGCGCGTCCTCGGCGGTGTGGGGGCCGCACAATCGTCGGGCGAGTAATTGCATGTCAGACCAGTGCGGACGTATCCAGGCAGCGAATTCGATCGAACCGGCACCGGGCGCCTGCATGACCGCCACCCCCGCCGCCTCTGGTTTTGTCCTCACATAGCTACTACCCGCCGAAGACGAGGTCTGGTTGGGCTCTTGCCGAAAGAACTTTTGGATCGCGACGGCGGTGCGGACCTCACGCGGCTTGTTGGTGACCGAAGTTCACAGCAGGGCCAGGCCGAGGCCCGCTGCGGCGGCGGCGAGTCCGGCCGCGAAGCTGCCGATGATGTTGGCCGACGCTTCGAGGAAATCGCCGCTCTCCGTGAGCGCAAGCGTCTCCCATGCCCAGGTGGACAAGGTCGTGTACCCACCGGCGAACCCCGTGCCGATGATCACGGTCGCGGTAGTCCCGAGCCCGTGATGAAGCGCGAGACCGGTCGCCAGGCCGAGCAGGAAGCTGCCGGTGATGTTGATGACGACCGTGCCGTACGGGAAGTCGCCGCGCGTGCGGTGCTGCACGAGTTGATCGATGACATAGCGCAGGACGGCACCGAGCCCGGCAGCCAGCGCAACGCCAACAGTGAGCATCAGTTCGACTTGCTGGTGCGGTCGGGGTTGGCGACATACCGGATGACATCCACGTCGTCGAGGATGATCAACCCGCCGGTGACAAGTTCGTCGAGCTGCGGCAAGAACGCCTCGATGCGATCGGGCGCGTCGATGATGACGATTGCGACGGGTAGATCCTCGGACAGGCTGAGCAGGTGAGCAGTGTGTAGATGCCCGGTGGCGCCGAACCCGTCGGTGCCGCGGAACACCGAGCAGCCGGCGAGCTCTGCGCGGCGGGCTCGGTCGATGATCTCGCTGCACAGCGAGTGGTGCCGGTAATGATCGGACTCGCCGATGAAGATCGTGAGCCGTTTGGCTGGTCCTTGCAGTCTCACGACGGACTCCCCTTCTCTCGCGCACGGCGACGGTTGGCGGCGACAGCTCGACCGAGGACGAGGCCGAGCAACGCAGCCGCCAGGCCGGCAACGATGCTCGCGGCCAGGTAGGTGACCGCGGTACCAGGATGATCGTGGGCGAATAGCAGGTCGGTGGTAACGACGATGGAAGAGAACGTCGTGAACGCACCGCAAAACCCGGTGCCGAGCAACGGGCGCAGATAGCGGGACGACACGATGTCGGCCGCGGCGACGATGACCAGCGCGAGGATGAAGGCGCCGCTGACGTTCACCGTAAGCGTTGCCCAAGGAAAGCGACCGGCGTCGGTTGGCCAGGTTGAGCCGATCCCGTACCGGGCCCATCCACCCAGGCTGCCGCCGACGAAGATCACGAGCAGGACGTCGGCGCGCAGGCGCGGCCGGCGGGCGAATCGTCCGTGCTCGAACGGAGACGAGCCGGCACGCTCGGTGGCACCCGCGGCCGACTCGAGATCCGGGTCGATGGGCAAGTTCACGATGTCATTCTCGCCGCTGGCTCTGAACCAGTTCCCAAGTCCACGCGCACCTCCGAAATCGCCCAGCACAACTGGTGCCAGGGACCATCGACCGGCCTGCGCTGGTTCGCCCAGTATCAGCCGTTCACGCCCATTGTCGACACCCTGCGTGACCTGCTGATGGCCAAGCCGATCGGGAACGACGCGTGGATAGCGAGACAATGCTTGCCATGCACAGCCTGCGCGAACTGTTCCGCTCGTCGCTGCGACGGGTACGTGAGCGCGGCGTAGCAGCATTCGCTCGGGTGTTGCGCCTCACCGGCGCCGCGGTCGCCGCCTATCTGATCGCACTCCCCCTGGTCACCGATCCTCGTCCGGTGACCGCGGCACTCACTGCGTTGCTGATCGTGCAGGTCACACTGGTCGGCACGATTGCCGACACAACGCGCAGAATCGTCAGCGTCCTGCTCGGCGTCGGTGTCGCGATCGGCGTCTCCTCGGTTGCCGGGTTCACCTGGTGGAGCCTCGGCGCGCTGATCGCGGCCTCAATCCTGCTCGGCCAGGCATTGCGGCTCGGACCGCACCTGATGGAGGTGCCGATCAGCGCGATGCTGATCCTCGCCGCGGGTGGCGCGGGACTGCAGGCGGTCGACCGCATCTACGAAACCCTCATCGGGGCAGGTGCCGGCCTGCTTATCAACCTGATCTTCGCGCCGTCGGTCCAGTCGCGCAGCGCGGGCGCGGCCGTAGAAGGATTCGCGCAATCCATCGCTCGATTGCTTGATCGAGTGGCCGCGTCGTTGTCCAACGACACCGCAACTCGCGATGAGGTCCGTAGCTGGCTGAACGAAGCGCGCTCGATCACTCTGGAGATCGCCTCCGTCGACCGGGTACTCACCGAGGCAGGGCAGAGCAGGCGACTCAACCCGCGCGCAGTGGGCACCACCGACTACATCCCAGATCTGCGCAGCGGCCTGGACGCACTCGAACACTCGGCGGTGGCGCTGCGTGCGGTATTCCGCTCGATCGCCGACCGGGAAGGCTCCAGCGACACAGCGGAGCCCGAAGCGAGCGCCGAGAGCCTCGATGACGACGATCTGCGTGCCGCGTTCTCAGTACTCATGTCCGACCTTGCGAATGCGATCCGAAGCTTCGGCACGCTGGTGCGCGCCGAGGTCGATCAGTCCGATCAACCGCACGCCCTCGAGTTGAGCGCGGCACTCGATGCCGTACGCGAAGCCCGCGTCCGGCTTACCGAGCTGCTGCTGGTCGATCCGCACGAAGCGCCCGCACTGTGGCAACTGCACGGTTCGTTGCTCGCCGGCGTGGAGCGCGTGCTCGCCGAGCTCGACATCGCCGAACGCGGACGCCGGCGCGAGCAGCGCCGCCGCGAAGCAGCCGAATTGCGCCATCCCGCCGCACAGGCTGCAGAACGGCTTCGTTCGACCACCCGCCGCGTGGTGACGGAGACCCCGGCGCTGCGGCGCCCCCGGCAACGCTGATCCAGCTGGTCAGACCATTTGACCGCCAATCCAGCCCGGGTTACGGTCGGCGGCATGGCGCTACAGCGAGTGGAACGGCGTTCGGTGCCCGACGACGTCTTCGACCAGATAGTCGGTGAGCTCATGGGCGGCGAGCTCGGCCCCGGCGCCCGGCTACCGAGCGAGCGCCGTCTCGCCGAGGTGCTCGGCGTATCTCGTCCCGCCGTGCGAGAGGCGTTACAGCGGCTCGCCCACACCGGGCTCGTGGACGTGCGCCAGGGCGATGCCACCACCGTCAGCGACTTTCGCCAGTCCGGCGGCCTGGATCTGCTGCCTCATCTCTTACTCCCCCGCGGCGAGCTAGACCTCGCGGTCGCGCGCAGCATCCTGGAAGCACGGCTGTACATCGCGCCGAAGATCGCCGAACTGGCCGCCGAGCGTGGCGGTCTGAAGAGTGCCGATGGCCTCAGCGCTGCAGTTGACAACCTCGACGCCGCGACTGACGGAGTTGAGCGCCAGCGCCATGCGCTGACATTCTGGGATCGCCTCACCGACGCCGCCCACTCGATCACCTTTCGGCTGATGTTCAACGGTCTGCGTGCCGCTTACGAACCTGCGTTGGAAGCGCTCGCGCCGCTGATGGCGATCGAGGTTGACCAGACCTCGGCCTACCGCGCGCTCGCCCAAGCGGTGCGCACTGGCAATGCGAAACAGGCACGGGCGAGCGCGGTGCGACTGCTCACACCCGCGACAACGGCGTTGATCGACGCGATCGACCAACTGGAGGACCGGCAGTGAGCCAGACTGCCCAAGATGTAGCCGGCCAACGGGCCGACGACCCTGCAATCACCGGCAGCCGGCGCGCCAGCGCCTCTCTCGCCACGACGTTTCACGGATTCTGGCGCTATCCCTCGCCATGGATGTTGACTGCGCTGCTCGCCGGAGCATTGACTGCACGGGTTGTCATGGGCGACTGGCAGTCCACCGACCTGCTCGTTCCCGCCATCATGATCGCCGTCTTCCCGTTTGCGGAATGGTTGATCCATGTCGCGATCCTGCACTGGCGGCCGCGGACGGTTGCCGGCCATACCGTCGATTCGTTGTTGGCGCGCAAGCATCGCGAGCACCATGCCGATCCCAGAGACGTGCCGCTGGTGTTCATTCCGTGGCAGGTGTTGACCTCGATCATCCCTGCAGACACCGCCATCGCGCTCATCGCGTTCCCCCGGCTGCAGCTCGGCCTGACGTTTCTCGTCGTGCTGGCGTTGATGGGGCTGTGCTACGAGTGGACGCACTACCTGATCCACTCCGACTACCGGCCGAAGTCGGGAATCTACAAGGCGATCTGGCGCAACCACCGATTGCACCACTACAAGAACGAGCACTACTGGTTCACCGTCACTAGCTCCGGCACGGCAGATCGAGTGCTCGGCACCCATCCCGACCCGGAATCCATCGCAACCTCGCGAACCGCGAAGAACCTGCACTCGCTGGCTGAATAGCGTGCAAGCGCCGAGAGGGCCGCGCTACCAGCCGAATCCGGCGGTCCCTGTCGCGTGCGGTTCACCGGCAGCGTCGGCGAATGCGTTGAGCGCCGTCACAAGCGCACTGCGCTGATCGGTCGGCATCTGGCGCACGATGCGCGCGATCTCGGCACGGCGACGGTCAGTCACCCGCCAGACCAGTTCGGCTCCCGGCTGGCTGAGCGCGATCACCACCTCGCGCCGGTTGCGCGTGTTGTCGTGACGGGTGACCAATCCGGCGGCGACCAGCCGATCGACCATCCGGAGTGCGGTGGAGGAGTTCACGCCTAGTGATTCGGCCAAGCCGGTGAGGTTGGTCTCGTCGTGACTGTCAAGCATGACCAGCATGCGGAACTGGGCCAGAGTGACCGTGCCTTCGGTACCCGCCAGCGATGCGGCGGCCACGGCGACGAGCACGCGCGAGGCAGTCAGCACAGCCGTGACGAGATCGTCGGCGTGCGCACGATGGGAAGACGCCAACGAAGACACGGCCGCTCCTGGGCGAAATGTCTATTATTGTCGTAAATATAGCGCGCGTAGCCCCAGTTGTCGATCATGGCGCTGGGCAATCCGGCGCGCGCGCCGATACGAATAGCTTGATCAGAGCCGTGGCCGAGCCGCTGAGGTTACCCGGTGCCGGTTACCAACTAACTAGCGGACGGATGGAATGATGTGGATGTGGTAGCCACTCAAACGCGAGGCGCCGCCCCGCGTAGCGGGGCGGCTACGTGGCAGTTCGGTGGGCTCTTGCCGCACCGCCTGCTGCGTTTTCGGCGGCCGGTGTGGTGGCAAGAGATCGCGATCATCGGGCTCGGCTACTGGCTCTACAGTTTGGGACGCAACGCGATCCCGGAGCAGGTCTCGATCGCGACTCGGCACGGCCTGTCCATCCAGCACCTGCAGGACATCGTCGGGTTGAACTTCGAACTCTCGATCAACCACTGGGTGGCGGCGCACGAGTGGGTCGCGCAGATCCTCGACTACTACTACGCGACGCTGCACTTCCTGGTCACCATCGCGGTGATGGTGTGGCTGTTTGTGAAGCGTCCGCATGTCTATCGCGGCGCGCGCACGGTTCTGTTCACGCTGACCGTGATCGCGCTGGCCGGGTTTGCGCTGTACCCGGTCGCGCCGCCTCGGCTGCTGCCGGGCTATTCCTACATCGATACGGTCGTCAACTTCCACACCTGGGGGTCACTGGCCGATCCCGAGATCGCGTCGCATTCGAACCAGTACGCGGCCATGCCCAGCCTGCACATCGGTTGGGCGCTGTGGTGCGGCTTGTCGGTGTTCATGTGCGCACGTGCCAGGTGGGCCCGGGTGCTGGGACTGCTGTATCCGGTGTTCACGCTGTTCGTGATCATCGGCACCGCCAATCACTACATCATCGACGCGGTCGGCGGGGCGTTGGTCGTTGCATTGGCCTTCGGCATCCAGGCGGTGCTGTCCGGCCACGGCGCCTACACGACGCCCTACGACGCCGCCGATTTCGGCCTGCCCGACCCGCCGCTGCCGCACCTGCGCCCGTCGCGCCACCCAGCCAAGTCGCGCGAGCTGGCCAAGTCACGCTGACCTGCTGTTACGGCAGTGGCGCGTAGAAGATCTCTTCGACCACCTTGCGTGCACGCCGGGCCGCTCGCCGCCAGTCGTCCACGACGGTGCCGGGATCGAATCCGGCGCGGTAACCCAACGCCCGGCCGACCGCGACGAGCGGCCTGCCCAACGACGGGATCTGATCCTCGGCCTTGTCGCGCACGAGCATTATCGCGTTGCGCAACCGAGTTGCCTGGCGCCATGCGGTGGCCAGTGCTTCGGCGTGTACCGGGCCGAGCAGGTCGGCCGCAACGGCGACCCGCAGCGCTTCCAACGTGCGAGTGGTGCGCAGTTCCGGCAACCGGCCGGCATGCTGCAGTTGCAGCAGCTGGATCGTCCACTCGATGTCGGTCAGGCCGCCCCGTCCCAGTTTGGTATGCGTGGACGGGTCCGCTCCGCGGGGCAGCCGTTCGGCGTCGACCCGTCCTTTGAGCCGGCGGATCTCGAGCAGGTCGGCGGCGCGCAACCCGCCGGCGGGATAACGCACCGGGTCGATCAGCTCGATGAAGCGCCTGCCGAGCTCGACATCACCGGCTGCGAACCGCGCGCGCAGCAACGCTTGCGCCTCCCACGGCGCCGACCACCGCTCGTAGTACTGGGCGTAGGACGCCAGCGATCGCACAAGTGGCCCGTTGCGGCCCTCGGGCCGCAGATCGGCGTCGACGCCGAGGGGCGGATCGGTCGAGGACGGCGACGAGAGCAACGCGCGCAACTTGCCGGCGACATCCTGGGCGATCTTCGCGACGTCGGCGTCGGTGTCACCAGTGGGTTCGAAGACGAACATCACGTCGGCGTCCGAGCCGTAGCTCGTCTCGGCGCCGCCCAGCCGTCCCATCGCGATGATCGCGAACCGCAGCGGCAGCACGTCGAGACCGCGGTCGGTGGCCACCGCCTTGAGCGCGATCTGCAGGGCGATGTCGAGAGTCGCCTCGGTCGTGGCGCTGATCGCTTCGCACACCGTCTCGATCTCGGTCATCGAGAGCAAGTCGGCAAACGCGATGCGCAGCAACTCGTGTCGGCGTACACCGCGCACCGCCGCAACCGCTTCGACCGGGTCGTCTCGGCGCGCAGCCGTGTCGCGCATCGTCGCAGCCACCTCGCCGGGATCGCGCGGTTTGAGCTCGTCGTCCTCGGCCAGCATCCGCAATGCCTCGGGCGCGCGTCCGAGCATGCGCGCGACGTACCGGCTGGTCGCGAGCAGGTACGCCAACCGGGTGGCGACCTGACCCTCGTCGCGCAGCAGCCGCAGGTACCAGGGGGTGGCCCCGAGCTCGTCCGACACGCGCCGGTAGGCGAGCAGTCCGGCGTCCGGATCGGGCGCGTCGGCGAAGTCCGAAAGCAGCACCGGAAGCAGAGCCCGCTGCAGTGTCGCGCGCCGCGACAACCCGGCGGTCAGCGCTTCGATGTGCTGCAGTGCGCGCGCCGGGTCAGCGAAGCCCAACGCGGCAAGCCGCCGGCCGGCCTCTTCGGTGGTCAGGCGCAGGCCGGCTGACGGCACCCGCGCCACCGCATCGAGCAGCGGCCGGTAGAACAACTTCTCGTGCAGCCGGCGCACCTCGCGCGCATGCAACGACCACTCGGCTTGCCAGACCGCACGCGCGTCGCCGCGTGCGTCGGGGCGGTAGCCCATCGCCAGGGCGAGCTGGGTCTGCTGGGCCGCGTCGTCCGGAACGACGTGCGTGCGGCGCAGCTTACGTAATTGCAGCCGATGCTCGGTGGCGCGCAGGAAGGTGTACGCGTCGGCCAGGCTGAGCGCGTCGTCGCGGCCGACGTACCCGCCGTCGCGCAGCGCGTCCAGTGCGGGCAGCGTCGCGCGGGCACGCAGTGACTCGTCACCACGCCCGTGCACGAGCTGTAGCAGCTGCACGGCGAATTCGACGTCGCGCAGGCCGCCCGGGCCGAGCTTGATCTCGCGCTCGGCGATAGCGGTCGGGATATGCGCGATCACCCTTCGGCGCATCGCTTGTACGTCGGCGACAAAGTCCGGGCGCTCGGCAGCGGTCCACACAAGCGGGGCGATGACGGAGGCGTGCCGGGCACCGAGTTCGAGATCGCCGGCAACCGGGCGAGCCTTCAACAGGGCCTGGAACTCCCAAGTGCTCGCCCACCGCTGGTAGTACGCCTCGTGACTGGCCAGCGTGCGCACGAGCGGGCCGTTTTTTCCCTCCGGCCGCAGCGCCGCGTCGATCTCCCATGCCACCGCGCGGCACAGCCGCATGGTCTCGCCCGCCAGGGTGGTCGCGGTGTCCAGCGCGCGCGCCGGGTCGGACACGGCGCCGTCGTACTCGCCCGGCTCGGCGACGAACAACACATCGACGTCGGAGACATAGTTGAGTTCCCGAGCGCCGGTCTTGCCCATCGCGATGATCGCCAACCGGCACGCTTCGGCGTCGGCAGGCAGCCGCGCGGCAGCGACTGCGAGTGCGGCCTGCAGTGTGTATCCGGCCAGGTCGGCGAGCGCGCTTGTCACCGTGCGCAGCCCCAAATCGCCGGACAGGTCACGCCCGGCGATCGCGACCAGTTCGCGGCGGTAGGCGATGCGCAACGCGTCGACCGCGTCGGCACCACTCACGGTGGCGCGGGTGCCGGCGGTGCCGGCCATGGGCAACGCCGAATCTGCGCCCACCGCGCTGGCCAGCCGGGTGGCCATGCCGGTGAGATCGGCCGGCCCGACGAGCGCGCGCCAGGTTCCGGGGCGCGCGATGAGATGGTCGGCCAGGGCTGCCGAGGCACCGAGCAGTGGCAGTAGCCGCGCGCGAAGTTCACGGTTCGTGCGCAGCTCCTCGAGCAGTTCGGCACCGTCGGGTGCGGCCGCGATGTCAGCAAGTGCGCCCAACGCCGCATCGGGATCGGCGCTTCGTCCCAGCGCGGCGATCACGGTCGCGGCCGCGTCGTCGACCGGGGCCGTCTTTGCTTCGTCCCACCACAACAGCGGCGGCGCGCTGAGCAACTCGGCTGCCCGGGCTCCGTCGGCGAACGAAAGCCGGGTCAGCCGCAGCGCGCTGCGTCGCGCCGCCGGGGCTTCGGTCATGGTCAGGTCTCGTCCGACGGCCGCAACCCCGGCATCGGCAGCGGTGCCGGCATGGTGCGTGCCGCGTTGAGTTCGGCCGCAAGCGCCGCCCGGATCGCGGCCGGATCGGTCACCGGTGCTGCGGTCGAGGACGGCACCGTGCGCGGCGCCGGCACACCGGACGGATCGCGAACGATGTCGGCGAACGCGGCCGCGAACGGTTGCCAAACCTCTTCCAGGTCGTCGTGGATCGCGAGGGCGCGCTCGAGCACGGCGACCATGTCGTAGTCGACGAGGTTGTCGTCGCGCTCAGCGGCCCACTCGCGCACCATCTGCGGTGTCGTCTCGATGTGGAACTGGATCCCCCAGGCCGTCCTGCCGAGTCGGAACGCCTGTTGCTCGCAACCCGGCGAGCTGTACAGCTGGATTGCGCCGGCGGGCAGCACGCTGACCTCGTCGTAGTGCCACTGCAACACGTCCGGAGTGATCGGCAGCGGCCCGAACAGCGGATCGGTCGATGCGGCGGTCCGCTTCGCGACCAGCTGCGCGCCGATCTCGGGGCCGGCCGGGTTGCGGCGCACCTGACCGCCGGTGGCCGCGGCAAGCAGTTGGTGGCCGAGGCACACGCCCAGGGTCGGCACCTCAGCGTCGACGGCATCGCGCAGCAGTGCTCGCACCGCCGGCAGGTAGGGCGCGACGCTGTCGTCCCAGGCGCCCATCGAGCCGCCCATGACGAGCACGCCTTGGTGGTCGTCGAGCTGCGCGGGTAACTCGGCGCCGGCGTCGAGCGCGCGCACATCCAGCTCGAGACCTGCCGCGACGAGCCAGTCACCCAGGCGGGCGGGCGGATCGGACGCATCGACCTGGATGACGAGCAGGCGCGCGGAGGGCACGCCGGCAACCCTACCCAGCGGGACTAAAGCGAGGGCAGGTAGCGCCGCAGCTCGAACGGGCTGACTTCGGCGCGGTATTCGATCCACTCTTCGCGCTTGTTGCGAAGGAAGAAGTCGAAGACGTGCTCGCCAAGGGTCTCGGCGACGAGTTCGCTGTCCTCCATTGCGCGCAGCGCATCGGCGAGGTTGTGCGGCAACTCGGCATAGCCCAGCGCACGCAGCTCGGTCTCGGACATCGACCAGACCTCATCCTCGGCGCCCGGCGGGAGTTCGTAGTTCTGCTCGACTCCCTTGAGCCCGGCGGCGAGGATCACCGCGAAGGCGAGATACGGGTTGCACGCCGAGTCGAGCGAGCGCAGCTCGATGCGTGTCGAGTTGGCCTTGCCCGGCTTGTACATCGGCACGCGCACGAGGGCCGAGCGGTTGGCGTGGCCCCAGCAGACGTAGGTGGGCGCCTCGACCAGCTCACCGCGTGCCGCATAGCCATAGAGCCGCTTGTACGAGTTCACCCACTGGTTGGTGACCGCCGTGATCTCGCGCGCGTGGCGCAGCACGCCGGCGATGAACGCCTTCGCCGTCTTCGACAGGAACAACTCATCGGAGGGGTCGTGAAAGGCGTTGTTGTCGCCCTCGAACAGCGACAGGTGCGTGTGCATCCCGCTGCCCGGCCGGTGACGGAACGGCTTGGGCATGAACGTGGCATGCGCGCCGTGCGCGATGGCGACCTCTTTGATGACGTGCCGGAAGGTCATGATGTTGTCGGCCATCGAGAGCGCGTCGGCGTAGCGCAGGTCGATCTCTTGCTGTCCGGGCGCCACCTCGTGGTGGCTGAACTCGACCGAGATGCCCAATCCTTCGAGCGCGCCCACGGCGGCGCGCCGGAAGTCGTGCGCGACGTCGTGGCTGGTCATGTCGAAGTACCCGCCGTTGTCGATCGGCTCAGGTTCGGACCCGTCGGTCGGCCGGTTCTTCAACAGGAAGAACTCGATCTCAGGGTGGGTGTAGAACGTGAAGCCGCTTTCAGCGGCCTTGGACAGCGTGCGCCGAAGCACGTAGCGCGGGTCGGCCCACGACGGCGACCCGTCGGGCATCTGGATGTCGCAGAACATGCGCGCCGAGTCGGACCCGCCCGGTGTCGAAGCCGGCAGGACCTGGAAGGTGGACGGATCGGGCCGCGCGAGCATGTCGCTCTCGCTGGCCCGGGCGAATCCTTCGATCGCCGAGCCGTCGAATCCGATGCCTTCCTCGAATGCGCCGTCCAGCTCGGCCGGGGCGATCGCCACCGACTTCAGCGTGCCGAGGACGTCGGTGAACCAGAGCCGGACGAAGCGGATCTCGCGCTCCTCGAGCGCGCGCAGTACGAATTCCTGTTGCTTGTCCACAGCGCTCCAGTCTGGTCCTGGCGAGTTACCGAGAGGTTACGCGGACCGCTGCGCCGAGCGTGGGATCTGGTCGACGGACTACGCGAGCGCGCTGCCCTTCTGCCATTGCTTCCAGCTCATCGTCCAGTCGCCGCCCTGCCACAGCTGCAGCTCGGGAGCTCCCTTGGCACCGTGGATGGTGACCGGGTCGCCGACCAGCGAGTGGGTGTAGAACCATTCCGCGTTGGCCTGGTCCATGTTCAGACAGCCGTGCGAGACGTCCTGACCGCTGTTCTGGGCCCAGATCGTGGTATCGAGTTCGTGCAGGTAGATGCCGTCCGTGCTGATCTTCGTCGACCACGGGATGTCCTCGCACGGATAGCCACCGGCCGCGTTGGCCGGCAACCCGTACGTGTCGGAGCACATGTGGGCCGGGTTCTCGAAGCCGAGCACCGTGTACGTGCCGTCAAGTGTGTAGAAGTTGATGTACTGGCCGTTGACCGTCTCACCGGTGTGCTCGCCCATCGACGTATTCATCGTGCGGACGAGGTGGTTGTTGCGGTAGACCCGGATCTTGTTCACTGACTTCGGCGCCGTGTCATTGGCCACGGTGACCTGCTTGCGACCGATCGTGTACGAGATCTTCTGATCGGCCTGGCCATAGAGGCCATTTCCGACCTCGACGCCGTAGACCTTCGCCTCGATGGTCACCTTGGTGCCCGGCTGGTAGAAGTGCCTGGGTCGCCAGTGCAGCGAGTGGTCGTCGGCCCAGTACCACGAGCCGTCGACGTGCGGGCTGGTCGTGACCTGCAACGCCTTCTCGGCGGCGGCCTTGTTCGAGATCGGCTCGTCGAAGTCCACCACGGGAACCATCGCGACGCCGTACGTACCGCCGTCCTTGATGTAGCCGCCATACAGATTGTCGAAGTACGGCATGGTCATGTTGTCCGGCGTCAGCGTCGTGTACTTGTGCCGGAGCCGGTCGACGCTCTCACCGGCGGAGCCTGTCGCCCGCGCCCAGAGCTTGTAAGACTTGCTGTAACCGAGCACCTCGGTGGTGTGCCAACTCGTGCGGCCGGCGGAGAACGCACCGGTGACGGTCTTGCCCTCCGGATTGGTCAGCTTGACCTTGCGCAGCGTGCCGTGGGCGGCGGTCACCACGATCGGCGTCGTGGGATTGATGACGTGCTTGCCGAGAGGCGTCGCGCTGATTTTGACCGGGGCGGGCGGTGTGCTGCTCGACGGGGTGGTCGAGGTGGGGACCGAGGACCCGGGCGTCGAGCCGGACGTCACCGTCGCCGGCACCGGCGAGGAGGCAGCGGGCTTATCACCTGAGGTAGAGGTGCAGGCTGACACGAGCAGCGCTAGCCCCACGCTCACGGCTGCTACGCGCCGAGGCGCCGATGCGTCGTGCGAAAACAAGTGGTACCGCCAATCCTCGCTACCCGACGTCCTGGCTCAGTTCTTCCGAGCGCCGGACCCGGCCCATTGTCGCTCACATACCGGTCCTGCTCGGGCAGGCGCGGGTCACGAAAGCCTTACAACTATTCAGACGCGCGCGACCCCCCGAAGGTTGCACCAGAAGCCAAGGGCGCTGCCCCCTCCACATTCTGCCGTACGTTGGCAATGCCCAGTGGGTTCACTCAGCGCATCCATGGCCCCCTTCGAACCCGACATCGGCGCCCGGCAACCGCCCTTGCTGGACAATGGCGTCATGGCGAACCTGCGCCTGGCCCTGGCCCAGGTGAATTCCACGGTCGGCGACTTCGCCGCGAACCAGCGCAGTGTGGTGGAGCACACCCGCGCTGCGGCTGCTGCCGGCGCGGATCTGATCGCCTTCCCGGAACTGCACGTCACGGGCTACCCGCCCGAGGATCTGGTCCTGCGAGCAGGCTTTCGAGCTGCCTCACGGGCGGCGGTGGAGAGGCTGGCGGCCGAGCTTGCCGTGCAAGGCCTGGGCGACATCGCAGTCGCCGTCGGGTATGTCGACGACGACGGCGGCGCGCGCAATGCGCTGGCCTTCATCCATCGCGGCGACATCCTGACCAGGTACTACAAGCACCACCTGCCCAACTACGGCGTGTTCGACGAGCGCCGCCATTTCGTCGCCGGCAGCCGGTTCGTCGCCGTACGGCACCGTGGCGTAGACGTCGCGCTGACGATTTGCGAAGACCTTTGGCAGGACGACGGTCCGTTCACCGTGGCCGGTCGGGTCGGCGTCGGCCTCGTAGTCAATATCAACGGTTCGCCGTACGAGCGGAACAAGGACGACCTGCGCCTGCCGCTGCTGCGACGGCGGGCAGCCGAAGCAGGCGCCCCGATTCTGTATGTCAACGCGGTTGGCGGGCAGGACGAACTCGTGTTCGACGGCGACTCGATGGTGGTCGCCGCCGACGGCGAACTGCTGCTGCGCGCGCCGCGGTATGTCGAAGACATCTATTACATCGACATCGGGGTCAGTGACGCCGCCGACGATGGAGTCGCTCCCGAGTACGTAGGCATGGCGGTCGAACGGTGCGCGTCGTCGGACCAGACTTCCGCACAGCACACCGATCCGCTCTCGCCCGCGTGCGCGCCCCCGCTGCCCGATGAGGCCGAGGTGTGGGGTGCACTGGTCATCGGGCTGCGCGACTACCTGCGCAAGAACGGCTTCCGCTCCGTGGTGCTCGGGATGTCCGGCGGCATCGACTCGGCAGTCGTAGCGGCAATCGCTGCCGACGCGCTCGGCGGCGACCGGGTATACGGCGTCTCGATGCCTAGCTCGTACTCGTCCGAGCACTCGAAATCCGATGCCGAGGAGCTGGCACGACGGATCGGTGCGCACTACCGAGTCGTTCCGATCGCGCCGATGGTCGACGGGTTCGTGTCGGCCCTGTCGCTGACGGGCCTGGCCGAGGAGAACGTGCAGGCCCGGGTTCGGGGCACCACCTTGATGGCATTGTCCAATGCGGAAGGACATCTCGTCCTCGCGACGGGAAACAAGAGCGAGCTGGCGGTCGGTTACTCGACGATCTACGGCGATGCGGTAGGCGGCTTTGCGCCGATCAAGGACGTCCCGAAGTCGTTGGTCTGGGAGCTTGCGCGTTGGCGTAATGCCGACGCCGCTACGCGCGGCGAGGCGCCGCCCATACCGGAAACGTCCATCAGCAAACCACCGTCTGCCGAGCTCCGTGTCGGACAGGTCGATACCGATTCGCTGCCCGACTACGAGCTGCTCGACGCGATCCTGCAGCGCTATATCGACGGCGATCAGGGTGTCGCCGAGATCGTGGCAGCCGGCTTCGATGCCGGCGCGGTGGCGCGGATCGCCACCTTGGTCGACCGCGCCGAGTGGAAGCGGCGGCAATACCCGCCCGGGTCGAAGATCAGCTACAAGAACTTCGGACGCGACCGGCGGCTGCCCATTACGAACAGGTGGCGCGAAGCCCTCGACTGACGCGTGGTCGCCAAGTTACCGGCCAGTTGCGGTTCGTTGCGTGACCGTTGTCTCGATTGCTGGGACAAACGGGCCTGCGTGGGGAAGCATTGTTTCGTCCACGTAACAGCCCGGGGACCGGATTGTCCGGCCTCGAGGAGAGATCGCGAGGAACACCATGACCGACACGTCCCTCTACGGCGGGGTCAGCAACCGGCGCATCACGATCCGTGACCTGCAGCTGGCTAAGGATCGCGGCGAGCGCTGGCCGATGCTCACAGCCTACGACTTCTCGACAGCGCGCATCTTCGACGAAGCGGGCATTCCGGTGCTGCTCGTCGGGGACTCTGCCGCGAATGTCGTCTACGGCTACGACACGACGGTGCCGGTCACCATCGACGAACTGCTCCCGCTGGTACGCGGCGTGGTCCGCGGCACGAAGCGGTCGCTCGTCGTGGCCGACCTGCCGTTCGGCAGCTATCAGTCATCAGCCGCCCAGGCGCTCGAGAGCGCGTCGCGGTTCATGAAGGAAGGCGGCGCGCAGGCAGTCAAGCTCGAGGGCGGCCAACGCGTGGCCAATCAGGTCGAAGCGCTCGCGTCAGCCGGCATCCCGGTGATGGCGCACATCGGCCTGACTCCGCAGTCGGTCAACGCGCTCGGTGGCTACCGGGTGCAGGGCCGTGGCGATGAGGCGGCGCACCGGCTCATCCAGGACGCGAAGGCGTTGCAGCACGCGGGTGCGTTCGCCGTTGTGCTCGAGGTCGTCCCGTCCGATCTGGCTGCTCAGGTGACCAAGGCGCTGCACATCCCGACGATCGGTATCGGCGCAGGTCCGGCGACCGACGCGCAGGTGCTCGTGTGGCAGGACATGGCCGGGCTGGGCGCCGGCAAGCCGGCCAAGTTCGTCAAGCAGTTCGCCGACGTCGGATCGGTATTGCATGACGCGGCCAGCCGCTACGCCGACGAGGTGCGCGGCGGCACCTATCCATCAGCAGAACACGAATATCATTGACGGGTTTGAAGGTGACCACCACGCGATGAGCGCTCGCGCGATGAGCCTCGCCCGCGCCGCAGGCGCGTAGCGGATCGGGAGCGCCACCGAAGGTGGCACGATCCGATCCGGCCCCGCGAGGGATTTAGACAGCGGCGAAGCGGACGGTGCGGGTGGGGATGTCTGCTTCGGTGAGCTGCGCGGCGATCCGCTCGCCTACCGGCAGGTTCGCACCGGCACACCGGGCACGCACCGCGGGTTCGTCCAACGTGATTGTCGCGGCTCGCTCATCAGCGTCGATGACGAGCACGTCGAAGACTTCACCGACCCGGTCGTGCAGTAGCCAGGCCTCGGTCGCATCGATGACTGCTCGATCGATCTCGTGCTCGCGCTGGTCGGCTTTGGCCATCGTGTCCGGAAGCAAACTCATCCGGGCGCGCACCCATTGCGGTATCGGTTGGCCGCTCTGCAGTGCGAGGCACACCTCGGATCCGTAGCGGTCGACCAGCCGGCGTAGCGGAGCGGTGACGTGCGCATACGCGGCGCCGATGCCGGCATGGGTGCGCTGCGCGGGAGGTGCACCGTCGAACGTGGTGTAACCCGCTCCGCGCAGCAAGCTGGTGGCATGCTCGATGAGCACGACGTGACGTGGATTGCCGCGATCGAGCGTCGCCAGCACATCGCCGGGCTGCGCACCGTCCGGCCATGCCACCCCGAGCGCACGTGCTGCGCGGCGCAACGATTGCACAGCGCCGTGTTCCGGCTCAGGCAGCGTTCGCAGGATGCCGGCGCCATGCGCGAGCATGAGCTGCGCGGCGCACATCCCGGTCAGCAATGAGATCTCCGCATTGAACGCTTCGACCGGTAGCGGGCGGCGCACAGTGAGTCGCCACGCTGCACCGTCGCGCTGTACCTCCTGTTCGGGCAGGTCGAGATTGATCGCATGTCGCGTCCGCGCAGCAGCCAGGCGCTTCGAACCGACCTCGGCAAGCAATGTCAGCGCCTCGGGCAGCCCGCCCGCCTCGAGGTCACGCTGCACCCCGACGTAGTCGAGTTGTGCCCGGCTGCGCACCCGTGCACGGCGGACATCGACGTGGGTGGGGCGCGCCCGGTCGTCCAGCGTGATCTGCCACAACACCGCTGGGCGCGTTTGGTTCGGCAGCAGACTCGCTGCGTCCTCACTCAGCGACGGTGGGTGCAGCGGAATGCGTGCATCCGGGAAGTACACAGTCACGCCCCGGCGAAAGGTCTCGTCATCCAGCGGGCCGCCGGGTCGGACGAATGACGCGATATCGGCGATCGCATAACTGACGAGGTATCCCGTGCCGTCACCGGCGATGTGCACGGCCTGGTCGAGATCCTTACTACCGAGCGGATCGACCGTGACCAGCGCGATGTCGGTGGCGTCGTAGTCGGGCAGCTCGACCTGCTGCGCGGCCGCTCGGGCGTCAGCGAGCACGTCTGACGCGAAATCGCCGGGCACCGCCAACTCCGTGCGTAGTGCGACGAAGTCGAGCGGTGCACCGGCGACCCGATGCGAGACCATCCGTCAGACGGACGGCGTCGTGATCAGCGTGCGCGCTTGGCGGCGCCCTTGCGGGCTGCCGTCTTGCGGACGGCCTTCTTCGCCGCAGTCTTCTTGGCTGCCTTCTTGGCAGCGGTCTTGCGCACGGCCTTCTTGGCCGCGACTGTCTTGGCTGCCTTCTTCGCCGCAGTCTTGCGCACGGCCTTCTTCGCCGCAGTCTTCTTGGCTGCCTTCTTCGCAGCGGTCTTGCGCACGGCCTTCTTCGCCGCAGTCTTGCGCACGGCTTTCTTCGCCGCAGTCTTGCGCACGGCCTTCTTGGCAGCGGTCTTGCGAACTGCCTTCTTGGCCGCAGACTTCTTTGCGGCCTTCTTGGCCGGCGCCTTCTTGGTCGCCTTCTTGGCGGCCTTCCTTGGTGCGGTCATCGCGTTGCCTCCTCGGCAGCAGTCAACGAATACTCATTCGTTGTAACAAGTGGACGATGGTTGGTGTTGCTCGTCAACCCGCCACGCCGTGACGCGAGGGCGACAACGTGCGCGCACAATTCGCAACGCTCACCGTCAGATGCCACCGTTCCACTCGGGGACACCGACGCAAACCTTGTGCTGATAAGCGTTTTCTCGCTCATGAGCAGACGCGAACGCGTGCGCAGCGTCAGTCCACACGAGCACCGGACTGCAAGGTCGCGACTAGTCACGTGTTCATCGTGACCTACATTTGCGATCAACGCATCATCTGATGACGAATTCGTTGTCACGCTTCGAGCAGCCGACACACGGCACAGCATGCGCTGTTCCACGTCGCTCGCATTCGGGACGCACCGACATCAAGCGTGAATCCCCTTACGGAGAAGGATGATTCAGCTGATCACTGCTCGTCAGCACCTCGCGTGCGATAGTGATCGCACGGTTCGCGCGCGGCAGTCCGGCGTACAAAGCAGTGTGCAAAAAAACTTCGACGATGTCTTCTGGCGTGAGTCCGTTGCGTCGCGCGGCGCGCACATGCATCGCAAGTTCGTGTTCTGCGCCGAGCGCAACGAGCGCTGCAAGCGTTGCAATCGATCTCTCGCGCAATGCAAGCTCGGGACGCGACCAGACGTCGCCCCACGCGTAGCGCGTGATGAACTCTTGGAACGGTTCGGTCAGTGCCGTTGTCGATGCGATCGTGCGATCGACGTGCTCGTCGCCGAGTACTGCGCGCCGCGTGGAATAGCCGCGCTCGAGGGTTGCGCCAGCACGAAAATGCTCGAGCAACAGCATGCCAATCCGCCCAGGCTGCTCGAGGGTCGCAAGGTGTGCGGCATTGTCGAGCAACTCGAGGCGCGCACCGGGGATGCCGTTGGCGATAAGCGCGCCGTGTTCGGGTGGCGTAGCCGAATCCTGTCTGCCGGCGATGACGATCGTAGGCGCCGCGATGCGACCGAGATCGGCTCGAAGGTCCATCGCCGCGATCGCCTCGCAACACTGCGCGTAGCTCTCGGCGTCGATGCTCAGCACCATCGCGCGTAGCGCAACGACCAGATCGGGGTCGCGCTCGGCGGTACCGACGGTGAGCCACCGGCCGACGATCCGGTCGACGGCGGCCCGCATACCCTCCGTTCGCACCATTTGTGCGCGCTCGGCGTAGGTGTCTGACACCATTGCTGCCGATGTGCACAGCAATGCGAGTCGCTTGATGCGATCCGGGTGGTGGATTGCGAGCCACATGCCGGTCATGCCGCCGAGTGAGAGCCCGGCCAGGTAGACGCGATCCAGGCCGAGTTCGTCGAGTACTTCGATGACGTCGGCGCTCAGATCGGCCAGCGTGCACTCCGTGCCGGCCGGTGACAGCGGCGAGTCACCATGCCCGCGGTGGTCGATGCGGACGACCCGGAACTGTTCGGCAAGCGAGCCGACAACCGGCGCCCACATGTCGGTCGTGCTGCCCACCGAGTTGAGCAACACCAGTACCGGCGCATCCGGGGCACCGTCAATACGCCAGCGCAGCGTCATCGCGCTCTCCGTTCGAGATAGCGGTCGACCAGTTCACTTGCTGAGCCGACATCGGCGATGTCGATCGTGCCGTCGAGACGGGCGAGATTGGCAGTCATGGCATCGACGTCGACGGCAATACCCTCGAGCGAGTTCCACAACCGTGAGGTCGCGCCGCCGGTGTAGCGGAGCAGCGCGATAAGCGCCGGCCATTCCGCATGCCATGAGCCTGCGCCGCGCTGCAACTCCGGTGCGCCGGCGGCGAGCAGCGTCGCAACCAGTCCAGGCGCCTGTGCAGCTGCAGCGCGCGCCGTCACCGCCGCGATCGCGTTCTGCTTGTGCGCCATCGCTGAAGATCCGCCGGGTGCAGCTTCATGCAACTCGCCGACATCGGACTGGGACAGCAACACGATGTCGGTGGCGACCTTGCCGAGCGCCGCGGCGGCGGTACCGAGCGCACCGGCAAGTTCAGTGATACGACTGCGCTCGGTGTGCCAGACGCTGCCAGAGACCGCAAGGTCGAGCTCGTCGGCGAAGGCAGCCTGCACGTCGAGGCCGTGCGGCGCCAACGCCGCCAGCGTCCCAGCCGCACCGCCGAGCTGCACCGGTAACCCCGACCGGATCGCCTCGAGCTGCACCGCGGCAGCGTCGATCCCGTCGCCCCATACGGCGGCCAACGCGCCGAACGTCGTCGCGACAGCCTGCTGGAGCAGCGTTCGACCCGACATCGCGGTGTCGCGATGCGTGCGCGCCAGGCCGGCGACCGCGGCGCCACACTCGTTCATGTCGGCGAGAATCACACCGAGCGCGCGCGATGCGACGAGCATCAACGCGGTGTCCAGGATGTCCTGGCTGGTCGCACCAAGGTGGACGGCGCTCGCGGCTTCTGCGCCAGCTCGTGCCCCGACCTGAGCCCGCAGCTCGGCTACGAGCGGGATCACCGGATTGCCGCCGGCCACCGAGCGACGGCCGAGTTCGCCGGGATCAATGCGTCGCACCGCGTCGCAGGCTGCGCCGATCTCGAGGGCGACGGACAACTCGATCAGGCCTGCTCGCGCACACGCGCGAGCCAAGGCGGTCTCGGCCTCGCACAGCGCCTCGACAATCGCGGTGTCATCAGTCGCCGCGACGACGGCCGTCGTGCCGAAGACGCCGTCGAACAACGCCGAACTCATTGCTCTGCGCAGCAGGGGTGAGCGTTTACTCCCGTTCTCATGCGTGCAGCGTCTCAGACTGCGAAGAACGGTGTCTCGGCCTCGCCCTGCAACCGGACGTCGAAGCGCAGCACTGCGCCTTCCGGCACCGCCGTCAATAGTGCGCGGTCGGCTTCGTCGAGCTCGCGCAGGGTGGGGTCGGTGGCGTTCGCGTCGGACTCGTCAGGAAAGTAGATGCGCGTGACGAGGTGCTTCAGCAGGCCACGGGCGAGCACAGTCACATTGATGTGCGGTGCTTGCTCGGCATCGACACGGCCGGGCTTGAGGGTGCGGAACCAGTAGTGACCGTCGGTGTCGGTCGGGCAGCGACCGAAGCCGCGGAACCCGCCGTAGCTGACGGCGCCACGCGGATCGCCTGCGTGGGCGAAGCGGCCGTTGGGGTCGGCCTGCCAGATCTCGATCAGCGCATCCGGGATCGGTTCACCCGCGCCGTCGACGACACGTCCACCGATCATGAGGGCACCTGGGGTGCCGTCGGCGACCAGGTCAGATCCGTCTGGCCACGGAAGCACGATCGACAGGAACGGGCCGACGGTTTGCGACGGCGTCGTGCCGAGCTCAGTCATCGTCAGGCTCGCTCTCGAACGGGGTCTGGTCACGCCCGCGCAGCACGATGTCGAACTTGAAGCCGAGCGCCCAGTGATCAGTCGTCACCTCGTGGTCGTAGGACGAGATCATCCGCGCCCGCGCATTCTCGTCCGGAACCGAGTTGAAGATCGGATCCTGGAAGAACAGCGGGTCTTCGGGGAAGTACATCTGGGTCACCAGTCGCTGCGTGAACGCATGTCCGAACAGCGAGAAGTGGATGTGCGCCGGCCGCCAGGCGTTGTGATGGTTGCGCCAGGGATAGGCACCCGGCCTGATCGTCGTGAATTGGTAGCGGCCGTCGCCGTCGGTGACGGTGCGCCCCAGACCGTCGAAGTGCGGGTCGAGGGGCGCCGGCCACTGGTCGTTCACATGCCGATATCGGCCGCCGGTGTTGGCTTGCCACACCTCGATGAGCGAGTTCGGTATCGCACGCCCGCCGGAATCGAGCACTCGCCCGTGCACGATGATGCGTTGCCCGAGCGCTTCACCGCCGTCCCACTGCGTGAGGTCATCATCGCCCGGTTGCACCCGGTCGTCGCCGAACACCGGCCCAGTTACCTCGGTGAGCCGGTGCGGTAGCACGTGCAGCGCCCGCTTCGGATACCTCAGCGCCGTACTGCGGTATTCCGGCGAGTCGTACGCGGGATGCGTACCGTCGGGTTCGATCACGTATTGCGGCAGATGCAGTGTCGTCACCTCAGACTCCTTCCAGCACGACGGCAAGCCCCTGGCCGACGCCGATGCAGATCGCGGCGAGCCCGAACCCCCCGCCACGCGCGTGCAGCGCGTGCGCGAGATGCCCGACGATGCGCGCGCCGGAACACCCAAGTGGATGACCGATCGCGATCGCGCCGCCGTGCACGTTGACGATCGACGGATCCAGATCGGGCCACTCGGCCAGGCAGGCTAGCGACTGCGCGGCGAAGGCCTCGTTCAGCTCGACCATCGCGAGATCACCCCAGCCGATCCCGGCACGCTGCAGCGCGATGCGCGCGGCCTCGACCGGCCCGATGCCGAAGTACTGCGGTTCGACGGCTGCGACGCCGCGGGCGACGATGCGTGCGAGCGGCGGGCGTCCCGCAGTCGTCGCTCCTGCGTCGTCGCCGATCAGCAGAGCGGCGGCGCCGTCGTTGAGCGGGCTCGCATTGCCCGCTGTCACCGTTCCGTCCGGACGGAATGCCGGCTTGAGCTTGCCGAGCGTCTCGATGGTGGAGCCGGGACGGATGGATTCGTCGCGTAACAGCTCGACGCCGGGCACGGCGACGACCTCATCGGCGAACGCGCCGGCACCCCACGCATCGGTCGCATGCTGATGGCTCGCCACCGCGAACTCGTCCTGGGCCGCGCGAGAGATGCCGTACTTCTCGGCGAGAAGCTCGGTCGCCTCGCCGAGCGAGACAGTCCAGTCGCCGGGCATGTTCTTGTTGACCATCCGCCAGCCGAGCGTGGTCGAGTGCAATGTTTCGTGACCGGCCGGGAAGCCCTTCGCCGGTTTGAGCAGCACCCAGGGTGCGCGGCTCATCGATTCGACGCCGCCCGCGACGGCAAGCGACGCGTCGCCAACCGCGACGGCGCGGTTCGCGCCGATGACGGCTTCCAGACCGGACCCGCACAGCCGGTTCATCGTCACGCCGGGTACCGAGGGCGGCAGGCCGGCCAGCAAACCTGCCATCCGCGCGATGTTGCGGTTGTCCTCGCCGGCTCCATTCGCGTCGCCGAAGTAGACGTCGTCGATCCGCGCCCGATCGAGTTCGGGCGCGCGTTCCACAAGGGCACGCACGACCGTCGCGGCCAGATCGTCGGGACGCACGCCCGACAGCGCGCCGCCATAGCGCCCGATCGGCGAGCGCACCGCGTCCAACACATACGCCTCGCTCACGACGTGCTCCTTGCCAGCGTCTTCTGCAGTGCATGCAGCACCTGCAACTCCTCGCCGGTCGGCTCGTCGGTGGTGGCGATGTCGTCGACCGTCGCGAGGTCCCAGCGGGTGTTCTCGCGGACCTGTTCGACGGTCACGCCGGGGTGCACCGCGGCCAGGGTGAGCTCGCAAGTATCCGGGTCGGGCACCAGCACACCGAGGTCGGTGATGACCTTGACCGGACCTCTGCCACGCAGGCCGAGCCGCTCACGTTCGCCCGGGCCGGAGCCGAACCCGAACGAGGTCACGAAGTCGACGCGGTCCACGAACGAGCGCGGCGACTGCCGCATGATGATGACAACCTCACGACAGGAGGCCGCAATCTCAGGCGCACCGCCGGCTCCAGGCAGCCGCACCTTCGGGTTGCCGTAGTCGGAGCCGATGACGGTGGTATTGATGTTCGCGAACTTGTCGAGCTGCGCGCCGCCGAGAAAGCCCACATCGACGCGGCCGGCCTGCAGCCAGTAGTTGAAGACCTCGGGCACGCCAATCACCGAGTCGGCGGTGTCGGCCAGGATGCCGTCGCCGATCGAAAGCGGCAACCGGTCCGGCTTCGCGCCAAGCGTGCCGGATTCGTAGATGAGCACCAGGTTCGGCGCGTGCGTTCGCCGAGCAAGGTTCGCCGCTGTCGATGGCTGGCCGATCCCGACGAAGCAGGTATCGCCATCGCGCAGCGACCGCGACGCAGTCACGATCATCATCTCGTCGGACGTCACGGTCATGCTGCAACTCCATCCAGCCACTGGGCGAACCGTTCGCGGTCGCGGCTGATCTCGTCCCACTCTCGGTAATACTCGTTGTCGCGTTCGGTGTAGCCCTGCGCGTAGGACGGGTGTGCGCCACCGGGCACCTCAGCCACGGCCGTCACCGCCCAGGTGGGCAACACCAGCGCGCCGGGGACGGGCTCGAGCTCGTCGACGATCTCCTCGACAGTGACCAGCGAGCGCTTCGCCGCGAGCACGGCCTCCTTCTGGATGCCGACGATGCCCCATAGCTGCACGTTGCCGGCCCGGTCTGCGCGTTGCGCATGTACCACCGATACGTCGATGTCGAGGGCGGGCACGGCGGCAAGCACTTCGCCGGTGAACGGACAGGTGATCGTCTTGATGGTCGGGGTGTGGTTCACCAGGTCCGTCCCGGCGTAACCGCGCAGGACGGCGAACGGCAAGCCGGAAGCGGCCGCGGCATAGCGGTTCGCCATGCCGGCGTGTGAGTGCTCCTCGATCTCGAGCGGCGCCGGCCAGGCATGCTGGATCGCGTCACGGAACCGGTGCAGCGACCCCACCCCGGGATTGCCACCCCACGAGAAGATGAGCTTGCGCGCGCAGCCGGCGCCGATCATCTGGTCGTAGACGATGTCGGGAGTCATCCGCACGAGCGTGAGGTCACGCCGTCCCTGCCTGATGATCTCTTGCCCCGCAGCGACCGGGATAAGGTGCGTGAAGCCTTCCAACGCCACCGTGTCCCCGTCGTGGACCAACTCGCCGATCGCGTCGGCCAACGACCTGATGCGCGCCTTCATCGATAGCTCCATCCATGCTCGTACGGGATTCCGGTGTAGTTCTCGGCGAGCGAGGCCGCCATCGCGCGTGATGAGGTGACGTAGTCGAGTTGTGCCTCGGCCAGCCGGTGCGTGAACGGGTCGCTGTCCGGATCCGGGTGCAGCATCGTCGTCATCCACCACGAGAAATGCGTGGCCCGCCAGACCCGTCGTAATGCGGTCTCGGTGTACGCGGCGATGAGGTCTTCGCGTCCTTTGGCGTAGTAGCCGCCGAGCGCGAACGACAGCAGGCGAACGTCGGCGATCGCCAGGTTCATCCCCTTCGCGCCCGTCGGTGGCACGATGTGCGCAGCGTCGCCGGCCAACAACAGCCGGCCGTATTGCATCGGTGCGGCGACGAAGCTGCGCATCGGCGTGATGCCCTTGTCGAGCAGCGGGCCCTCGGTCAACTCGAAGCCGTCATCGGTCGCCAGTCGAGTTTTGAGCTCGTCCCACACGCGGCCGTCGGGCCACTCGTCGAGATCGGCGCTCGCGGGTACCTGCAGGTACATCCGGGTGATGTTCGGCGAACGCATCGAGTGCAACGCGAAGCCGGTCTCGTGCCGGCAGTAGATCAGCTCGTGCGACGAGGGCGGTGCCTCGGCAAGGATGCCGAGCCAGGAGAACGGGTACTCGCGCTCGAAGATCTGCAGATCGGGTATCTCGGCGCGGCTGATGCCGTGAAATCCATCTGCTCCGATGATGAAGTCGGCTTCGAGTTCGGCCGCCGAGCCGTTGTCGGTGAAGAGGAGGTGGGGACGATCGGTATCGAGGTCATGCAGCGTGACGTCGTCGATCTCGAAGCGGATGTCGCCGCCAGCGCCCAATCGCGCGGCAATGATGTCCTTGACGACCTCCTGCTGGCCGTACACGACAATGGCGCGGCCGGTCAGATCGGCGAAGTCGATCCGGTGCCGCTGATGACGGAACCGGAGTTCGGTGCCCTCGTGCGGCATCCCCTCCGCGTCCATCCGCTCGCCGACCCCGGCTTCGCGCAGCGTCTTGGCCGTGCCGTGCTCGAGCACGCCGGCCCGCACGCGCGCCTCGACGTAGGCGCGATCGCGCCGTTCCAGCACCACCGACTCGATGCCCTGCACGTGCAGCAACTGCGAGAGCACCAGCCCAGCCGGTCCGGCACCGACGATCGCGACTTGAGTCCGCACCTACCGAGCGTGCTACAAGTCTTCCGGATGCGTCCTAAGCTTTCCGGTGAGCGGAAGTGAGGGGTGCACATGACGGGTGGTGGGCCGACGGTGACGCAGCGAGTGGCCGCCGTGCTCGGCGCCTTCAGCGCGGCGCACCACGCGATGACGCTGTCGGAGCTTTCGCGCAGCACGCGGTTGCCGTTGACCACCGTGCACCGGCTGACCGGGGAGTTGACCAGGCACGGGTTGCTCGAGCGCGACGACGAGCACCGCTATCGCATCGGCCTGCGGCTGTGGGAGATCGCGTCGACCGCCTCGCGCGCGGTCGACCTGCGCGAGGCTGCGCAGCCGGTTCTGCAGGAGCTCTACGCGGTCACGCGCGAGAACGTGCAGATTGCGGTGCTCGACGGCGTCGAGGCGATCTACCTCGATCGGCTCAGCGGCCCAGAGTCGGTGCACATCGTGACCCGCGCCGGCAGCCGGCTGCCGGTGCACGCGAGCGGCGTCGGGCTCGCGCTGTTGGCGCACGCGCCGATCGAGGTGCAGGACGAGGTGCTGGCCGCGCCGCTGGCTCGGTTCACCCGGTTCACGATCACCGATCCGCGCCGGGTGCGTCGGATGCTCGCTGAGGTCCGGCGCGACGGATACGTGATCAGCGATCGGCAGATCGAGACGGTCTCGGTGTCGATCGCCGCGCCGATCCGCGACCGGACGCGCCGCGTCGTGGCCGCGATCTCGGTCGTCGTCGCAGCCGGGCGCGCTGACCCGCGGACCTTCATCAAGCCGGTGACCACTGCGGCGGCAGCGATCTCGCGCCGACTGCCGATCCTGAACTCGCCACCAGGGTGATGAACCGCAATCGCGACGGGTGCGGCGTGTCGGACGTTGATGGCAGGCTTTGACGAATGACGGAGCCTGATGGGAAAAGCGATCTCCACCGTTACCTGCAACGCGGACGCGAAACCCTGCTGTGGAAGCTCGACGGACTGTCCGAGTACGACGCGCGTCGACCGATGACACGAACCGGCACCAATCTGCTCGGCCTCGTCAAGCACGTGGCCAGTTGCGAGGCGGGCTATTTCGGTGGCACCTTTGGCCGGCCCTTCCCTGAGCCGTTGCCGTGGTTCGACGACGACGCCGAACCCAATGACGACATGTGGGCCACCCTCGACGAGCCGCGCGAAGACATCGTCGGCCTCTACCGCCGGGTCTGGGCGCATTCAGACGAAACGATCGAGGGGTTGCCGCTCGACGCGCTCGGCCAGGTGCCGTGGTGGCCGGCCGGGCGCAGCGAGGTGACGCTGCATCGGATCCTGATCCATATGATCGCCGAAACCGACCGGCACGCCGGTCACGCCGACATCGTCCGCGAGCTCGTCGACGGAGCAGCCGGGCTGCGCCCCGACGTCGACAACCTGGCACCGGGCGACGAAGCGTGGTGGACGGACTACCGCGCCAAGCTCGAGCGAATCGCGCACGAGGCCAACGGCGACTGATCGTCGCGGGTCAGGCCGGCACCGACCCCGCTGGGCCGGGGCCGAGACGCAGCGTGCGGGCCAGGCGAATACCGAAGCCCGCGGCCGCAGGGACCGCGACCAAAGCTGCGCTGAACCACTGCCCCGAGCCGTGACCGGATTCGGTCACCACGAGATCGAGGCCCACCGCGGCGGTCAACAGTGCCGCACCACTGAACGCCGTGACGGCGACGGTGTCGACGATCGCACGTGGCAGCAGGCCGACCTGGCGCAAGGTTCGCCGCCGTAGCGCGAGGAACACGACGATCGCGACCAGCCCAAGCAGCCCGATCGCTACGCGGTACCAGACGACCTCGTTGATCCAGTCAGCGACGGCGGCATTGGGACAGCTGCGTGCAGCGGGGTCGAGGCTGAGCCAGCGCGTGCAGTCGGCAGGTGCCAACACCTGCCCTGGCGTGCTGTCGACCACGAAGCGCGCACCGCCGACCAGCCGAAACACCTCCGCCACCAGGCCGCTGAGCCCGACGCTCAGCGCACCGACGCCACCGAGCCACAGCACCGAGAGCAGGACCTGACCGGCCAGCACTCGGTATGGGAGGCGCGTGCGTTGCTGCTCTGCGGTGGCCACCACGCTTGCCGGACCGAAGCGTGCTACGGCTTGTCGCTCGGACTCCCGTTCGGGCAGGCCTTGCGCCACCCCGAGCGCAGCATCGTCGCGAAGGTGCGCTTCGGCCTCCGACAGCATCTCGCGGAAGTCTCGTGGCCTGCGCATCGACAACTCGCGGACGAGCTGATCCAGATAGGTCTCGATCGGGCTGTCGTGATCGGGCGCCGAGCCGCCGGCGATCATGGTGTGGCCCACGACGGTGCTGACCCCGCGCGCAGGACCGACTCGACCGCGTTGACCAGGGCACGCCAGTCGCGCCGCTCAGTGCGCAGAGCGGTGATGCCTGCCTCGGTCACCCGGTACACGCGGCGCCGGCGACCGCCAACGGGTTGCCACACGCTGGCAAGCAGGCCCTGATCCTGCAGCCGGTGCAGCGCCGGATAGACCGAGCCCTCGGTCAGCTCGAGGCCACCGGCAGTGCGTTCGCGCAGCGCGGTGATCACCGCGTACCCGTGCCCGGGCTCGCGGTGCAGCGTGCTCAGAAGAACGAGATCGAGATGGCCACGTAGCAACTCCGCCCTCATACCTAGACAGCCTAGGTATACACGAGTCTCCCGTCAACGCACCGGGACTGCGGATCCTCAGGCGAGGCCGCGCACGGTGCGGGCCGGCGGGCGGGTGCCACGGATCGTGGCGATCATGTCCAGCGTCTGGCGCGTCTCGGCGATGTTGTGTGCACGGAACACCGTCGCGCCCAGCCACGCCGATACCGAGGTCGTAGCCAGCGTGCCGATGAGCCGCTCGCCCACTGGTCGTCCCAGCGTCTCGCCGACGAAGTCCTTATTGGACAGCGACACGAGCACCGGCCACCCGGTCGCGACCAGCTCCGGCAGTCGGCGGGTGAGCTCCAGCGAGTGTCGGCTGTTCTTACCGAAGTCGTGCCCCGGGTCGAGGAGCACTGATTCGCGCGAGACACCCAAGGAAACGGCGCGCTCGATCTCACCGACCGTCCTCGACAACACGTCGGCCACCACGTCGTCGTAGGCGATGCGGTGGGGACGGGTGCGTGGCTCGACGCCACCGGCGTGCGTGCACACCAACGCCGCACCGTGTGCGGCAGCGACCGCTGCGAGCTGCGGGTCCCAACCGCCCCACGCGTCGTTGAGCACGTCTGCACCGGCGGAGCACGCCGCCGCGCCGACCTCGGCACGCCAGGTGTCCACGCTGATCACGATGTCCGGGAACTCGGCGCGCACCGCGGCGACGAACGCGACCGTCCGGTCGATCTCCTCAGCGACGGAGACAACGGTTCCGGGCGCGGCCTTGACGCCGCCGATGTCAACGATCTCGGCACCGTCGGTCACCACCGCGCGAACCCGCTCCAGCGCGGGCTCGAACTCGAAGGTCGCGCCCTTGTCGTAGAACGAGTCCGGCGTGCGGTTGACGATCGCCATGATCAATAGCTCGTCATCACCGAAGCGGCGCCTACCCAATTGCAGCATCATTCCTCCGGGACACCGAAGTTGCTGGTGGTCGCTCCATCGCGGGGACGGTACGTGCGCGCCATGGCGGCGAGCTGGCGCGATCGAACTGCCAGAGTTCGTGTGACGGCATTTCGGCCAGGCCGAGCCGCCGGCCCGCGACAGCCAACAGTTCCGTCGCCATTACCCCGAGGTCGTGGACGGACTGGTGCGCATGCGCGCGCGAACCCAGATCCACCTGCGCAATCGCGTCGATCCCCGCCGACGCGAACACGTCCAGCAGCACCGCGATCTCAACTCCGTAGCCGACCGGCACGGACAGTGTCTCGAACACCGACCGGCGCACCGCCCACTCACCGGCGAGGGGTTGCACGACCGCGGCCAGACCGGGCCACCGCAGGTTGATCAGCGGTCGCGCCACCAGTTCGGTGACCCGTCCGCCCTGGGGCGTGTGCACCGGCGATCCGTCGTCGAGCAGCCGGTCGTAGAAACCCTTGACGAGCGAGACCGAGGGCGACGCGAGTAGCGGGCCCACCAGCCCGGACACGAAGTGCGTGCCCCACTGGGTGAGATCGGCGTCGATGAAGATGAGCAGATCGCCGGACGTGACGAACTGCGACTTCCACAGCGCTTCGCCCTTGCCGCGGAACGTGCCGAGGTCGGGGCGTACTGACCGCGCCTCGTGAACCTGCGCGCCGGCGGCGCGCGCCACCTGCGCAGTGTCGTCGGACGAGTCGGAGTCGATCACGACCAGTTCGTCGACCAGTTGATGCCGCTGCATGAGCTCGGTTCGGATCCCGGCGACGATGCCGCCGATCGTGGCGACTTCGTCGCGCGCCGGGATGACGACGCTGATCCGGGTGGTGCCCTTGGCCGCGACCAGCTCGGCGGCCGGCCAACTCTCGCAGCGACTGGTTGCCCGCTCGAACCAGCCGGCCGCGTCAGGGTGCACGCACCCACGCTATCCACGCGCGATCCGGTGCATAATCAGGCCCGACGATCGGGAGGGGACGACGTGACCGAACCGCAGCACCGCTCGGCGGGAAGGCTTGGCCAGCGCGCGCCGCGCACCGAGGCCGCGCCGACCCCGGAACCCGAAGCGCGGTCGACGCCCGCGACAACGCCCGCGATGGGGGGCTTGGCGGTCCGGCGGTTGCACGTGCCCGGCGTCCCGAGTGCCGGCGCCCTCGAACAGTCCGTAGCCGGCCAGGCACCCGGCAGTCGGCTCAATCAGATCGAGAGCGCCTTCGGCCGCCACGACGTCTCTGGTGTCCTCGCGCACGCCGGTGGCGCGGGCGCTGCTGCCGCGGGACGGATCGGCGCGGAGGCGTTTGCGACCGGCCGGGACATCGCCCTCGGCGGGGCCGCCGCCGCAGTGCCGCACGAGGCAGCGCACGTCGCGCAGCAGCGCGCGGGCGCGCTTCCAGCCATGCCCGAGGCGGCCATACCGTCCGTCCTCGAGCAGGACAGCGCCGCGGTCATCGGGCACCCTGCTCCCCGCGCCGACGCGCAGCGCTGAGCCGCTCAATCGGGCAACATCGGCACGGTCATGCCTTGGTCCTTGCCGAGCAGCACGCCGCGGGTGATCGCGGCGGTACCGAATTTCGCCCGCACGCCGTCGACCGCACGGTCAATCCGGCCAAGTGGCCGGGCGCCGAAGGGCAGCTCCAGCTGGAACGGATCATCGGCGTTGCCCAGGTTGGTCAGCGAGATCCCGACCAGGCTGCAACCACCGTTGTGGATCAGCGGCGCGGCGATCGCGAGCAGCCCGCGCGCGGTGTCGAGGATGGCGTCGGTGGCGTCACTTGGACGGGCCAGCGAATGCGACCGCGTGATGCGCGAGAAGTCGTGGAATCGCAGCCGGAGCACGACGGTGCGGCATACCCGCTCGGCATTCCGTAGTCGCCGGCAGACGCGGTCGACGAGCCCGACCATCGCGGTATCGATGTCATCGAGCGATAGCCGACGCAGCCCGAGCGCGCGCTGGGATCCGATCGAGCGCCGCCGCCGGCCGACGTGCACCGGTCGCGGATCGCGGTTGTTCGCCAGTGCATGCAGATGCCGACCGGACGCACGCCCGAGCATCGCCACAAGAGCACGTTCCTCGATCGCGGCGACATCACCGACGGTCAGCACGCCCCGCTCGCGGAGCTTGGCCGACGTCACCCGGCCACAACCCCATAGCCGTTCCACCGGCAACGGGTGCAGGAAGTCGAGTTCGCCGCCCAACGCCACCACGAGCAGCCCGTCCGGTTTGGCAACCCCGCTGGCAACCTTGGCGAGGAACTTCGTCGGCGCCACGCCGACGGTGATCGCCAGTCCGACGTGTTCGCGTACCTCGAGGCGCAGTTTGGTCGCGATCTCGAGCGCGCTGCCCGACACCCGGTGCAGCCCGGTCACGTCCAGAAACGCTTCGTCGATCGAGATCCCCTCGACGAGGGGGGTGGTCTGGTTGAAGATCGCGAAAACCGCTTTGCTCGCTTCGACGTAGGCCTCGAACCGCGGGCGCACGACGACGAGCTTCGGGCAGAGCTGGCGCGCTTCTCGTCCACCCATCGCCGAGCGAACACCGAACGCCTTCGCTTCGTAGCTCGCGGCGAGCACCACACCGCCGCCGACGGCAATCGGCCTCCCGCGCAGGCGCGGATCGTCGCGTTGCTCGACCGAGGCGTAGAACGAGTCGAGGTCGGCGTGCAGGATCTGGCGCTCTGAGACCACGAACATATGTTCGCATAGTTGCGCGCGATTCGGGTGACTACTCTGGCGGCCGTCCGAGCCCGGATCGGGACGGATCTAGCGTGGCTCCATGCAGCCGACCCCCCGGCAGCGCTACCGCCGATACACCGGCGACGACGCGCAGTGGTACGCGCACGTCTCGCGCGATCCCGAGATCCAGCAGTTCACCACCGATCCACCGGATCTCACGGCCGATGCGGTCCGCGCGGCGATCGCTGCGTCCCGCGACGATCCGCGACGCGAGGCGTTCCTGATCTGCGGGGCGTCCGACACCGATCGGCTGGGCAACCTGGCGATCGAGCTGTGCGGCGACGAGGCGGAGTTGTCGTACTGGGTCGCACCTGGCGCCCGAGGTCGCGGCGTCGCGACGCGGGCGATCGGGTTCGCCTGCCGATGGGTCGCCGACCACGCCGATGCTGCCCGGGTGGTGCTCTGGGCGCACGTGGACAACGCCGCGTCGCGGCGAGCCGCCGAACGTGCCGGCTTCACCCTCGTCGGGCTCGGCACGCGGCAGCTCGGACCCCGGGTCGTGCCGTGTGCCAACTACCAGTTGACGCTGCGCCGGGACTGACGTCAGCCGAACTTGACCGCCTCGGTAGTCACAGTTCCGGCATGACGTCCCGGCGCGGTGTGGTTCTGCCAGTAGAGATTGGTGTGGTCGATGACCTTGTCCGGCGGCGGAGCACCCCACGCGCTGAGGTCTTCAGTGGTGTGCGCATCGCCGACCAGCGTCGCGTCGTAGCCGCGGACGATCGCGCCGTGGAGTGTGGACCGGATGCATTCGTCGGTTTGCGCCCCGGCCACGATCAGGTGCCCGACCTTGCTCCGCGCGAGCACGTCCTCGAGATCAGTGTCCTCGAACGAGTCGGGGAAGCGCTTGTGCACGACCGGTTCGGAATCGTCCTGGGTGAGCTCCGGGACGTAACGCCAGCCGTCGCTGCCCTCGGGCAGGCCGTCGGACGAGTGCTGCACCCACACCACGGGCACGTTCTCGGCTCTCGCCTTGTCGACCAGTACCCCGATATTGGCGACGACGCCGTCACGGTTGTGCGCGCCGGCCACGACGCCGTTTTGGACGTCGATGACAAGCAGTGCGGTGTTGGGGCGTTCGCTCAGGATGGTCATGTGGCTCCTCGGCGTGGATTTTGCTCCCTGCACCAGACACGTTAGGTGCCAGCACTGACACCAGTACCGGCTAAGTGTCGCCGGCGCTGACCAGGACGACCCCGACCATCAATGCCACGCCGGCGTACAGGCAGAACACGCCGAACCCCTGCCACGGTCCCAATGCGCGGTCGGAGTTGTTTGCGGTAAAGATCTGACTGCCCGCGTTCGCCGGCATGTAGTTGATCAGGTCATTGCGCACGGAGGTAGGGAGCAGGTCGACGAGCGCGCTCGGCGCGAACAGGACCGCGAAGAACGTCGACAAGGGCCCGCCGTGTGCCGGATCGCCGCTCCCACCCCGAAGCCGAGCACCGCGGTGGCACCGAAGTACAAGCCCGTCCCGACCACGGCACGCAGCGCCCCCGGGTCGGACAGTGATAGGCCCACGCCCTTGGCCGAGAGCAACGCTTGGCAGAGCGTGAACGACGCGAAGCTGGTCAGCTCGCCGAGCAGCACGCCTCGTGCAATGTGATCCGGTGCTGCCCGGCAAGATCGCCGACTCGACTGCCGAAAGCCCGGTGACGAGCAGGGCGGACGAACGGACGGGCGTTACCTCGCCGCCCGCCGCACGGATGAGCGCTGCCAACCGGTCGGCGTCCGGGGACACCACGGTGGTTGTCGGCCGCCCGCGCGCAGCGGTGACTTCCTCCACGCTCGCGTCGGCCAGCAGCCGACCGTGACCCACGACGATGAGGTGGTCGGCGGTCGCGGCCATATCGCTCATCAGATGGCTTGAGACGAACACCGTCCGGCCCTCGGCGGCCAGCCGGCGCAACAGCGTCCGGATCCAGTGGATGCGCTCGGGGTCCAGCCCGTTGACCGGCTCGTCGCACATGATCACCGGCGGGACCCCAAGCAGCGCCGCGGCCAGTCCGAGGCGCTGCGACATGCCCAGCGAGAAGCCACGCGCCCGGCGCGCGGCCACCTCACCGAGCCCGACAAGGCCGAGCACCTCGTCAACGCGCTGACGCCGAATGCCGTTGCTCTCGGCCAAACAGCGCAGGTGGTTGTAGGCACTGCGGCCGGGATGGATCGCGCGCGTCTCGAGTACCGCGCCGACATCGTGCAGCGGCCGGCGATGCTCGCGATAGCGCCGCCCGCCGACCATCACCGAACCGCTCGTCGGCGCGTCCAGATCGATGATCATGCGCATCGTCGTCGACTTCCCCGCGCCGTTCGGTCCGAGAAAGCCGGTTACCCGACCCGGAAGTACATCGAAGGACAGGTCATCGACGGCGAGGGTCGAGCCGTAGCGCTTGGTCAAACGCCGCGCCTGGATTCCGTCGTTCGTCATAGCCAGCACAGTCGCCCTCACGACGCCCAGCGGCATCGGTGATCACCCTGAATTTTTAGCTGAACCCCGGATTCCGGTTAATTCGCACACCGTGTTCACGAATAGCACAGGACGACCTGCGTAGTACTTTCTTCTCCGCACTATTCGGGCCGCACCTACCGTTCTTCGGGTATCCGGCAAGCCACAATGAGATCGCGACACCAACGATATCTCTCGCAATCTTGTGGATTCCTAACTAACATTCTTGGTCTTCCGGTACGCTCGATCGCGCCGGTTCAATGAAGGGAATTCTCTTGGCCAAGAAAGTGGTCACCACGACCGAGTACACCGACGACATCGACGGCTCGAGGGCCGAAGGCACAGTGTCCTTCTCCTTCGAGGGAACAAGCTATGAGATAGACCTGTCCAAGTCGAACAGCCGTGCTTTCGAGAAAGCAATGGCGCCCTATGTCGGGCACGCGCGCAGGGTGCGTGCGTCGCGCGGCAAGGCGTCGGGTCGAGGCAGGTCCGGCGGCAAGCATGATCTGTCCGCGGTGCGTGCATGGGCTTCGGCCAACGGCTATTCCGTGGCGCCGCGCGGCCGCGTCGCCACCGAGGTGCTCGAAGCATTCGACGGCGCGCACTGAGAACCGTCAGGTGCTCGGCGCTGCCGCCGAGCGAACTCCCTTGCCGCTCGGGCAAGGGAGTTTCGCTTTTCCTTCAATACCGAGGCAGCGGACGAGTCGACCTGTAAGCCGGGTCCTGTCCGGCGCGTTTAGCGCCGGTGGCGGCCATCCATCTCGACCTACCGTCGCCGGCAGGCTCTAGCAGTCCACCCGCAGACTCGGGCGGGCCGCCCTCAAACATCTGCGCGATCTGCCCGGAATCCCGGACCGATCTTCTCGACCTTGCTCCAGGTGGGGTTTACCAAGCCGTCGCGATCACTCGCGGCGCTGGTGGTCTCTTACACCACCGTTTCACCCTTACCAGCGTCGCCGCTGGCGGTCTGTTTTCTGTGGCACTGTCCCGCGGGTCACCCCGGGTTGCCGTTAGCAACCACCCTGCCCTGTGGAGCCCGGACTTTCCTCGGCGGGATCGCAAGGACCCCGACGCGACCGCCCGGTCGGCTCGTCCGCCGCAGCCGCAATGCTACGCGACCGCGCCGGCTGGGTAGCCTCGCGACCGTGTCCGGCGCCCTCGCTGAGACGGTCGCCGTCGCAGTACTCGCCCTGAGCCTCGTCGTCGCCATCGCGCGCCCGTTCGGTACCAGCGAGGCGCTGGTCGCGGTTCCCGGTGCGGCGCTGCTGGTCGCGACAGGCGTCGTCGGCTGGCACCCGGCCCTCGACCGGCTGCGCGAGATCGGGCCGACCGTCGCCTTCCTGGCCGCGATCCTGGTCTTCGGCCACCTGTGCGCGGACGCCGGCGTCTTCGGTTTTCTCGGCGACCGCGCCGCGGCGCTGAGCCGGGGCCGGCCACGCGGCTTGCTCGCGATCGTGGTGGCCCTGGCCGCGGGAGTGACCGCAGTGCTCACCCTGGACGCGACGGTTGTCCTGCTGACGCCAGTTGTGCTCACGACGGCCGCGCGGCTGGGCGCGCCGGTCCGTCCGCATGCCTACGCCTGCACCCGGTTGGCCAACAGCGGTTCGCTGCTGCTGCCGGTCTCGAACCTCACCAACCTGCTCGCGTTCGGCGCGACCGGTCTGTCGTTCGGACGCTTCGCCGGCCTGATGCTGCTGCCCTGGCTGGTCGCCGGGGCGGCGGAGTGGGTGGGGTTGCGGGTGTTCTTCCGCGCGGACCTGCCGGCGACCACGGCACCCGCGCACCATGAACCGGTCGGCGCGCCGCGATATCCACTCGCGGTGCTCGCCGTCACGGTGGCCGGTTTCGTGCTCGCCTCCTCCTTCGGGACGAGCCCGGCGTGGGCGGCGTTGGGCGGCTGCGTCCTGCTGCTGGCCCCGCGGGTGCGCCGTCGCGACGTGCGGCTCGACCGCCTGATCGACGCGGCCAGCCCGGGCTTCTGCCTGTTTGTGCTGGCCCTCGCGGTCATCGTCGACGCCGTCACGCGGCACGGCCTGGGCCGCGAACTGCACCGGTTGGTGCCCGATGGGATTGGCCTGCTCGCCTTGTTCGCCACCGCGTTCCTCGCGGCCGTGCTGGCGAATCTGGTGAACAACCTGCCGGCGACCCTCGCGCTCGTCCCGATCGTGGCCGGGCAACCGGCATTACTGCTCGCCGTCCTGCTCGGCGTCAACATCGGTCCGAACGCCACCTACGGCGGATCGCTGGCCACCCTGCTCTGGCGCCGCCTGCTCCCCGAGCCGGACAAGCCGCGCGTCAAACAATTCCACGTGCTGGGCATCATCACCGTGCCGGTGATCCTGGTGCTCACGACGGTGGCGCTGTGGGGCGGCTATCAGGTGCTGGGCACGTGACTGGTCTCGTTGAACAGGCGCAGTGAGGACGAGCCGTCGGCCAGGTAGTCGATGGTTGTTACCGAAGCGGTGTTCAGGTGCATCCGGTAGATGCTCGAGACCGGGGCGTCGAGCGCGGCGCGAACCAGCATCTTGATCGGCGTGACATGGGTGACGACGAGGACGGTGGCGTCGGGAAACGTCGCGATGACTGCATCGCGACCGCGCCGCACCCGCCGGGTCAGCGAGGCGAGCGATTCACCGCCGGGCGGCGCGACGTCCGGTGACCTGGTCCAGGCCGTGAGCTCATCCGGATATCGCTCGCGGGCCTCGGCGAGGCTGAGGCCCTCGAAGACCCCGAAGTCCAGCTCGGCGAAGTCGTTGTTGATCTGCACCGCAAGGCCGAGGGCGTCGGCGATCACCTGCGCCGTCTCGGCGGCTCGGCGGATCGGCGAGCTGACGACAGCTACCGCGTCGGGGAACCGACGTTGCGCGAGCGCGACGGCCTGCGCCTGTCCGACGGCGTCCAACGGCAGGTCGTTGCGACCGGAGAACCGACGATCGGCCGAGTGCACCGTCGCGCCGTGCCGCACCAGCAGCATGCGGGTGCGCGGACCGGTCGGCGGCATCCACGAAGGCCCGGCGACGATCGGCGCGGCTGCCGGCTCACGAACCGGCTTGTCCGCGGCCCGATCCATCGCGTCGTTGGCGAGCCGATCGGCATGCTTGTTCTGCTCGCGCGGGATCCATTCGAAGGTGACTCTGGTGAACGAGTCGCGCAGTTCGGCTGCCTGTCTGGCCAGCGGGCGCAGCCCCTCGTGCTTGATCTGCCAGCGGCCGGACATCTGCTCCACGACGAGCTTCGAGTCCATTCGAACCGACACCTGGTCGGCACCGAGCTCGCGGGCCGCCTGCAGCCCGGCGATCAGCCCGCGGTACTCGGCGACATTGTTCGTCTCGCGCCCGATGTGCTCATTTCGTTCGGCCAGCACGGTACCGGTGGCGGGGTCGAGCACGACCGCACCGTAGCCGGCCGGTCCGGGATTGCCTCGCGATCCGCCGTCGGCTTCGACGACGACGTTCATAACCCGGATTCTGCGGTGCGGACGAGGATGCGGCGGCAGTTGTCGCACCGCACCACCTCGTCCGGGGCTGCCGTGCGCACCGAGGAGAGCTCGCTTCCCGACAGCTCGATCCGGCATCCCTCGCACCGCCGGTTTCGCAGCATGGCCGCACCGACCCCGCCACCGTGTTCGCGCGCCCGCTCGTAGAGGGTCATCAGATCGCCCGGCAGGTCGGCCGCCACCGCAGAGCGTTCCTTCGTGCGCTCGGCGATGCCCTGGTCGATCTCAGCGAACGAGGCGTCGCGGGCCGCCTCGAGTTCGGCTCGCTCGCCGTCGAGAACCGTGCGCTGGGT